>CAVJJO010000001.1:0-70597 GCA_963649665.1 Bacteroidaceae bacterium
TTCCTCTATATGGAAACCACAAGACAACAGAAAATCTCACGCCTCATCCAAAAGGAACTGAGCGACATATTCCAAAAGCAAACTCAAGCAACCCACGGTGTGCTCGTTTCGGTAAGCGCCGTACGCATCAGCCCCGACCTTAGCATCGCGCGCGGCTATCTCAGCATATTCCCCTCCGAACGTGCCGAAGAGATTCTTGCCAACATCAACGGCAACACGCGCCAGATACGCTACGAACTTGGAACGCGCGTGCGCCATCAGCTGCGCATCATTCCCGAACTGAAGTTCTTCATCGACGATTCGCTCGACTACCTCGACCACATCGACCAACTCCTCGGACATCACTCCAACGGCGAGGACTCGGCACCGCAAAAAACCGACGAAGAATAACCTACCATGGGCAGTTTGGCGAAATGGTGGCGCTCTATGCGCCTTCCGCTCTTTATGGCCGTGCGCTACCTCTTCTCACGCCGGCGCGTGGGGGCAGCAAACATCATCTCGGCCATTGCCGTGCTGGGCGTAGCCTTCGGCACGGCAGCCTTGCTCTGCACGCTCTCGGTATTCAACGGATTCCACGACCTCATAGGCGGACTTTTCACCAACTTCGACCCGCAGCTCATGGTGCAGCCCGCAAAGGGAAAGTTCGCTGCCGCCGACGACCCCGTGCTCACACGCATCGCACGTTTTCCGCAAGTGGAAGCCTCGTCGGCTTGCTTTGAGGACAATGCGTTGATTCTTTTCCGCGGCCGTCCCGTGGTGATTGTGCTGAAGGGTGTGGACAACAACTACGACCGTGTGACCCACATCCGTTCCATCCTCTACGGCAACGGCACTTACCGCCTGGAGCAAGCCGGCATATCCTACGGCATTCCCGGCATCGGGCTCGCCAGCACAATGGGCGGCATCGACTACGGCACGCTGCAAATCTGCGCTCCGCGCAAAGGCGCACAGGTCAACTTGCTCAATCCGGCAGAAAGTTTCAATGCCGACGACCTTACCTCCGCCGGTATCTGCTTTGACGTGAGCCAACGGAAATACAACGAGAATTATCTGCTATGCCCCATCTCCTTTGCTCAAAACCTCTTTGAGCAACAGGGACTTATCACCTCGCTCGAACTTAAGCTCAAGGACGGGGCAGACGTAGACCGCGTGCAGCGCGAAATGCAGCAGATTGCGGGAAAGAACTTCACCGTAAAGAACCGCATCGAGCAGCAGCCCGACGTGTTCAACGTGATGAAAATAGAAAAGCTCATGGCCTACCTCTTCCTCACGTTCATTCTTCTCGTAGCGTGCTTCAACATCATCGGTTCGGTGTCGATGCTTATCATAGACAAGCGCGCCGACATGCGCACGATGTACAACCTCGGGGCCACGCCGCGCCTTACTTTCCGCATCTTCCTCTACGAGAGCCGCGCCATTGCCGTGCTCGGTGCCGTAGGCGGCACGCTCCTCGGCCTTCTGCTCTGCTGGCTTCAGCAGACATTCGGCATCATAAGGCTCGGAGGCTCGGCGGGCGATTTCATCATCGATGCCTACCCCGTAAGCGTACATGCCGCCGACGTGGCCATCGTGTTCTTCACCGTAATCGTCGTAGGCTTTGCTTCCGTTTGGCTCCCCGTGCGTTACCTTATGAAGCGACTCGGATAATCATTCCTTCCCTCTGAAACATTTACATTCCCATACAAAAATGCGTAAACTCCTACTTACCCTTTTACTCGCAGCACCCGCCGCGCTGCTTTCTGCCCAGACGGCGGAAGGCGGCATCTCTTCCGACATGCTGCAGCAAATCCGCAAGGCAAACCCCGTCACCGCAAGCGACCGCGCACTCCGCAACGCCCTTGCCGGTACAAGCATCAACCAGCTCGCCACTACGGCCGACAATCCCGATGCCACCGACACCTACTTCTCCAACGAAGTGCCCTCGAAGGGCATTACCGACCAGAAAAGTTCGGGTCGCTGCTGGCTCTTCACCGGCCTCAACGTGATGCGCGCCGGCATGATCAAAAAATACAACCTTGGCGAGTTCCAGTTCTCGCAGAGCTACTGCTTCTTCTATGACCAGCTCGAGAAGAGCAACCTTTTCCTTCAGGCAGTGATCGACAATGCCAAGAAGCCTATGGACGACAAACTCGTAGACTGGCTTTTCCAGAACCCGCTCTCCGACGGCGGCACGTTCTGCGGCGTCATTGACGCGGTTAGCAAATACGGACTTGTGCCTTCCGACGTGATGCCCGAAAGCTTCAATGCCAACAACACCTCGCGCATGGCAGGCATACTTTCCCTCAAGCTCCGCGAATACGGACTCACGCTCCGCAAGGCCGTAGCCAACGGCGAAAAGAAAGCGCAGCTCCAGAAGCGCAAGACGGAGATGCTAGGCACCATCTACCACATCCTCAGCATTAGCCTTGGCGAACCTCCCACAGCGTTCACCTGGACCATGAAGGACGCTTCCGGCAAACCTCTGAGCACGAAGAAGTACACGCCGAAGTCGTTCTACGACGAACACGTGGGCAAGGACCTCAAGACTTCTTACGTGATGCTCATGAACGATCCCTCGCGTCCTTACCACAAGACTTACACCATCAACATGGACCGTCACTCCTACGACGGCATGCAGTGGACCTACATCAACCTCCCCATGGACGAGCTCAAGCCTTTGGCCATCGCTTCCATCAAGGACTCTACCATGATGTATTTCAGTTGCGACGTGGGTAAGTACTACGACTCCAAGACGGGTGTGCTCTCTCTCCGCAACTACGACTACGCTTCGCTCTTCAACACCACCTTCCCCATGACGAAGGCTGAGCGCATCGCTTCCCATGCTTCCGCTTCGAGCCACGCCATGACGCTCATGGCCGTTGACCTCGACGAGAACGGCAAGTCCAAGAAGTGGATGGTGGAAAACTCTTGGGGCGCCGCTTCGGGCTACAAGGGTCACCTTGTGATGACGGACGAATGGTTCGACGAATACATGTTCCGTGTGGTTGTGGACAAGAAATACGTCCCCGCCTCCGTCCTTGACCTGCTCAACCAGAAGCCTGTGGAACTCCCCGCTTGGGATCCCCTCTTCGCTCCCGAGCAGTAACGCGCTATTGAGCTATTGTGCTATTGTGCGGCAGCCTTACCCTATTAGCTGCCTCGCCCCAAATATCACATATCCTTTATTTGCACCAAACGAGAAAGAGTGTGAACCGACTATTGCGGTTCACACTCTTTCTCGTTAGGCGTTTATATCCCCCACGCTAAACCTATACTACCCCAAGTTTGACCCCACTTTAGAAAAGTCGCTTGAGCTATTCGCGTTAAAGCGAGCATGGAATCGCGTATGGGGGCGAGGTTTTCAAAACCTCGCCGTTCTACACGGCTCCTATTAAGGATTTTGTGTGCTGTGCCCTGAAGCCTCGTGTAGAGCGTGACGTTTTGGAAACGTCACCCCCATTGGCGGAGCAATGGCCGTGTAGAGCTGTCAAGACAGGAGTCTTGACCCCCATGCGCTGCGCACCTACGCTTAGACGAACCTGAGTAGTTATCATAGTCTATGTATGCTTGGAGGAGCACAAGCGTATTTGGAAGATTCAACTCCAAAATGCAACTACATAGGTACGTGCATCGGGCAACGCATCACAAACTGCGTATCACCGCTTCCACAGAATAGAGCGGGAAGTTGGTAAGCCACGATTGCAACCTGTAGGGCGACGTGGAGAAACGTATGCCCTTGAGCTTTAAAAGTGTGGAAATGGCCGAAAAGTAGTCCTTAAAAGTGTATGATTCGTCAAAAGTTATTGACCGTAATGTGTGTTGTCGTTGCGAATGCCTCGTTGCCCGATGAGGTGTGGCCTCGTTGCAGAGAAAAAGAGCGCAGATTGCGGCTTTGGTTGTAGTCGCAGTCTGCGCTCTTTGTAGATGGCAGAGGCTTTTACGCCTTTCTTGGTGTCTTGCTTAGTTGTTTTCGGGACGGAGCTTGCGAACGGTTTCGCCGGCACGCCACATTTCGCTTTCGCGGAGGGCCTTGAGTTCGGCTTCGAGGCCTACGCGGTAGTCGGGCTTGGAGTTGGAGTCGATAGACACCTGAGCCTCATGGCCGCTTGCTACGCTCTGGTAGAGCTTCTCCATGACGGGCTTAATGGCGTCGTGGAACGGACCCATCCAGTCCAAGGCGCCACGCTGTGCGGTGGTGGAGCAGTTGGCGTACATCCAGTCCATGCCGTTCTTTCCAATCATGGGGATGAGCGACTGCGTGAACTCTTCCACCGTTTCGTTGAAGGCTTCGGAGGGCGTATGTCCGTGTTCGCGGAGCGTTTCGTACTGTGCGAGGAAGAGGCCCTGCACGGCACCCATGAGCGAACCGCGTTCGCCGGTGAGGTCGCTGGTAGCTTCGCGCTTGAAGTCGGTCTTGAAGAGGTAGCCGGAACCGATGCCTACGCCGAAGGCGAGCACTTTGTCAAGGGCTTTGCCGGAGTGGTCCTGGTAGATGGCGTAGGAGGAGTTGAGGCCGCGGCCTTCGAGGAACATGGTGCGGAGCGATGTGCCCGAACCCTTGGGGGCAACCATGATGACGTCGATGTCGGCGGGAGGAACCACGCCGGTACGGTCGCTCCAGGTGATGGCGAAGCCGTGGGAGAAATAGAGCGTCTTGCCGGCGGTGAGGTGGGGCTTGATGGTGGACCAAAGCTGCATTTGTGCGGCATCGGAGAGGAGCATGCACACGATAGTTCCCTTCTCGGCAGCTTCTTCAAGGGAGAAGAGGGTTTCGCCGGGAACCCATCCGTCGGCCACGGCCTTCTCGTAAGTCTTGCCGGGACGCTGGCCTACGATTACGTTGAAACCGTTGTCGCGGAGGTTGCAGGCCTGTCCGGGACCCTGCACACCGTAGCCGAGCACGGCGATGGTTTCGTCTTTGAGCACTTCGCGTGCTTTTTCGAGGGGAAATTCTTCGCGCGTCATCACTTCTTCGACAACGCCGCCAAAATTCAATTGTGCCATATGTATGAGATTTTTGTGTTTCGCTTACGGTCGGGAAAGTCCGGAGCTTATGGAGAATGATGTGTTGCTCCGGGCAACTGTTCCAGACTGTAGCTTAGATGTTTGTTCTTTCGTTTTGCCGTTTTTCTTCTTCGCGGAGCTGGAGGAACTCGAAGAGTTCTTCGCGGTGGCTCTTGGTGACGGCCACGGAACCGGAACTGACGTACTGCAGCAGGCAGTTGTACTTCCGGAAGTCGTGGTAGAGGGCGAGCGTCTCTTCGGGGAGTCCTTCTTTGGATACGATGGCGTAGGTGGAATTGACTTCCACAATCTTAGCCTCGTAGATGCGTATGGCTTTCGAGATGTTGCGGTTCTCAACGAGGCGCGCTGTGGAAATTTTGTAGAGCGCCTGATCCATGACGTATATCTCGTCGCTTGTGAAGTACTTGGCCTGAATGACGTCGATTTTCTTTTCAAGCTGCTTGACCACCGTCTGCACGGTGTGTTCGTCGGTGATGGTGGTTATGGTGTAGCGGTGCACGTGTTCCACGCCCGAGGGCGACACGTTGAGGCTTTCTATGTTGAGCTGGCGGCGGGTGAACACGTTGGTGACGGTGTTGAGCACGCCTGCCAGGTTTTCTGAAAAGACGATTATGGTGTAGAGCCTTTGTCCGCTGGGGGTTGTCTGGTCCATAGGCTTTCGGATTGTTTAGGAGGTGAGAGAAAGAAGGAGTCAGACGGTGAGCATCATGTCGTCCACGTCGTGGCCGGGGCAACACATGGGCATCACGTTGTCTTCATCCATGACGGCTGCCTGAAGGAGGAAGGGGCCGGGAGTGCGGAGCATGGTGCCGATGGCTTCGTCGAGCTTTCCGCGGTCGACCACGGTGAGTGCGGGAATGCGGTAGGCTTCGGCTATTTTCTCGTAGTCGGGGTTCATCATGGGCGTGAACGAGTAGCGCTGGCGGAAGAAGAGCGCTTGCCATTGGCGCACGTTGCCCAAGTAGTTGTTGTTGAGGAGCACAATCTTCACGGGAGCGCCCTGCTCCATGATGGTGCCGAATTCCTCTATGGTCATTTGCAGTCCGCCGTCGCCTATGAAGAGACACACTGTGCGGTCGGGCGCGCCGAAGGTGGCTCCTATGGCTGCGGGGAGTCCGTAGCCCATGGTGCCCATGCCGCCGGAGGTCACCACGCTGCGTTCGCGGGTGAAGCGGAAGTAGCGGGCTGCCATCATCTGATTCTGTCCCACGTCGGTGACCATCACGGCGCTGTCGTGGGTGAGTTCCGACACGCGGCGAATCACTTCGCCCATGCGCAGGGGGCCTTCCGCAGGGTGGATTTGCGGTTCGATGACCACGCGCTCCTCCTCTTCGTCCCACGGGCGGAATGCTTCGCGCCATGCCGTGTGTTCCTTCTTCTCGAGCAGGGCGGTGACGGCGGGGAGCGTTTCCTTGCAGTCGCCGAGAACGGCCACGTCGACCTCCACGTTTTTGTTGATTTCCGAGGGGTCTATGTCGAAATGTATCTTCTTGGCCTGACGGGCATAGGTGGAGAGCTTTCCGGTGATGCGGTCGTCGAAGCGCATGCCTACGGCGATGAGGAGGTCGCACTGCTGCGTCATTTTGTTCGAACCGAGCGAACCGTGCATGCCGAGCATGCCCACGGAGAGGGGGTGGCCGGTGGGAAGGGCAGACAGGCCGAGGAGCGTGCGTCCGGCGGGAAGACCGGCTTTCTCGATGAATTCGCGCAGTTCCTGCTGGGCGTTGCCGAGTTCCACACCTTGTCCCACGAGCACGAGCGGCCGTTCCGCTTCGTTGATGAGGCGTGCGGCTTCGGTAAGCGAGCGCGGGTCGGTGGCGGGCACGGGCACGTAGCTGCGTATGAAGTCGATGGTGCCCTGCACGTATTCGGCTTTTCCCGTCTGTGCGTTTTTGGCAAAGTCGAGCACCACGGGGCCGGGGCGTCCGCTGGAGGCTATGTAGAACGCACGGTGCACGGCCCATGCCACATCCTTGGCGGAGCGTATCTGGTAGCTCCATTTGGCTATGGGCTGCGTCACGTCCACGAGGTCGCACTCTTGGAAGGCATCGGTGCCGAGCATGGCAGTGCCCACCTGTCCGGCAATGACCACCATGGGGGTGCTGTCCATCATGGCATCGGCAATGCCGGTGATGGTGTTTGTGGCGCCCGGTCCGCTCGTGACGAGACACACGCCAGTCTGTCCGCTCACGCGGGCATAGCCTTCGGCGGCGTGGGCGGCACCTTGCTCGTGGCGCACGAGTATGTGGTTGAGGCGGTCGCGGTAGTCGTAGAGAGCATCGTAGACAGGCATGATGGCACCTCCGGGATAACCGAAGAGGGTGGTCACGCCTTCGTCGAGCAAGGCCCGCATGAGGATTTCCGCACCGCTGATGAGGGGAGCGTTATGTGTAGTTTCAGTTTTTGTCATAAAGGAGTATTGCGAACTTCGCCACACGGTATGTCGTGTGGCTGATGAGCGGGAGAATGTGGGTTTGGCGCCGTCGGCGTGCGCTTACACCAACCTCACGCCGCCCTTGTCGGCACTGCTCACCATGGAGGCGTAGGCTCGGAGAGCCTTGCTCACGGTGCGCTGGCGCTGGAGCGGGCGCATGGGGCGTGCGGCAAGTTCTTCGTCGGTGAGGCGAACGCTGATGGAGCGTGAGGGTATGTCGATGACAATGATGTCGCCGTCCACAATCTTTCCGATGTTTCCGCCGGCTGCCGCTTCAGGCGAAATGTGGCCTACGCTGAGTCCCGATGTGCCGCCTGAGAAGCGTCCGTCGGTGATGAGGGCGCACTCTTTTCCGAGGTGGCGGCTCTTTATATAAGAGGTGGGGTAGAGCATTTCCTGCATGCCGGGTCCTCCCTTCGGACCTTCGTGGGTGATGACCACCACGTCGCCGGCATTGACCTTTCCGCCGAGAATGCCTTCGCAGGCTTCTTCCTGCGAGTCGAACACGCGGGCGGGGCCTTCGAAGTGCCAGAGCGACTCGTCGACGCCAGCCGTTTTCACCACGCATCCGTCGAGGGCAATGTTGCCGAAGAGCACGGCGAGTCCGCCGTCGTGGGTGTAGGCGTGGTCAAGCGAGCGGATGCAGCCTTCGGCGCGGTCGGTGTCGAGTTCGGGCCACGATGCGTCCTGCGCACCCATTTGCGTGCAGAACTTTCCGCCCGGCGCGCTGTGGTAGATGCGGAGCGCTTCGGCATCGGGGGAGGGCACGGTGATGGAGTAGCGCGCTATGTCGGCGCCGAGCGTCGTGCCGTTTACGCGGTGGGCGTCGAGGTGGAGCAAATGGCCCTTGGCAAGTTCGCCCATGATGCCGAGTACGCCGCCGGCGCGGTTGCACTCCTGCACGGAGTACTTCTGCGTGTTGGGCGCCAACTTGCAGAGGCAGGGCACGTGACGGCTAAGCGCGTCGATGTCGGCCATCTTGAAGTCGACGCCGGCTTCGTTGGCCACGGCGAGGAGGTGAAGCACGGTGTTGGTGGAGCCGCCCATGGCTATGTCGAGCGTCATGGCGTTGAGAAACGCTTCGCGAGTGGCTATGGAACGCGGCAGGACGCTTTCGTCGCCTTCGCCGTAGTAGCGCATGGCATTTTCCACAATGAGATGTGCGGCGTCCTGGAAAAGGCGGCGGCGGTTGGCGTGGGTGGCAAGGATGGTGCCGTTGCCCGGAAGGGAGAGGCCGAGGGCTTCGGTAAGACAGTTCATGGAGTTGGCGGTGAACATGCCGGAGCACGAACCGCATCCGGGGCAGGCCTTGGATTCTATTTCGGCCAGTTCCTCGTCGCTCACGGAAGTGTCGGCACCTTTTATCATGGCCACTACGAGGTCGAGGTTTTCGCCCTTGTGGCTGCCGGCTTCCATAGGTCCTCCGCTCACGAACACGGTGGGTATGTTGAGGCGCATGGCGGCCATGAGCATACCGGGGGTCACCTTGTCGCAGTTGGAGATGCACACGAGGGCGTCGGCTTTGTGGGCCTGAACCATATACTCCACGGAGTCGGCTATGACGTCGCGCGAGGGTAGGGAGTAGAGCATGCCGTCGTGGCCCATGGCTATGCCGTCGTCGACGGCTATGGTGTTGAACTCCGCGGCGTAGCAACCGAGGCGTTCTATCTCGTGCTTCACAAGCTGTCCCACCTCGTGGAGATGGGTATGGCCGGGAACAAACTGGGTAAACGAGTTGGCTATGGCTATAATGGGCTTACCAAGTTGTTCGCGCTTCATGCCGGCGGCATGCCAAAGGGCGCGTGAACCGGCCATGCGGCGGCCGTCGGTGCAGACGCTGCTGCGGAGGGGTATTTTCGTTGTCATGCGTTGTCCTATATAATTAATGAGTGCCGTTTTGCTGCGCGCGTTGGTTGCAGAGTCGCATTTTAGGCCGAAACAAGGGTGTCCCGGCAAACGGCGGTTGATATGGCAGTTTGGCGCTCGTTATTTTGATTGCCTTGCAAATGTATACATTTTGCCTGAGTTGGAAAACATTATGCAAGCAAAATGCAAATTTTGCGTATAAACTCTCTTAGAAGAAGCCCGGGGCGGTGCGACGTATAAAAAGGCACTTGGGCAACTTTTGACCGACGGTTTGAAAGCGCAGCGCATGGAGGTCAAGACGGGAGTCTTGACAGACGTGTGCGGAGATTATAAGATGCGGCCACGAAGAAGCCTCCGTGTGAAAGTGTAGAGCAGTCAAGACGGGAGTCTTGACCTCCATGCGCTGCGCACGTAAATGCCGCTTGATAAATGCTTTAGTCGTTTTTTATGCGCTACAAAGCACCTTGTAAAAATTCCAAGGCGGGGAATTTAAATTCCAAGGCACGCCGTAAAAATTCCAAGGCACGCCGTAAAAAATCCCTGCCTTGGAATTTAAATTAGCCCAAGGCCCAACACGTTGGGCCTTGAGCCCCAAATTACAGAACGATTGCAATTGCGCCCTCCGCAATTGCCCTGCAAAAAAGCGTCCGTTACATTCCGATTGTTCCTTCCCTCCGTTTCCCCTTTCAAATGACCCCTGCTTCAACCATGCGCACCACGCGCTCCGTGTAGCGATCATCGCCTTCAGGGTCGTACTTCTTGTTCAAACTGTTGCCGAAAAGCACAGCAATGCCTTGGTATACGTTGGCCTTGAACGAACCGATGAAAGCCTTGGCAATGTTGTAGCCCGTCATGTTGCACTCGCGGTTTACCAGTTTGATGAGCAGTTTGCCCTGCGAGCGCGTCAGCTTTTTCAGCGCCGGCGCATACTGCTTCTTCAGTCCCGCTTCCACGAGTTTGATGTGCTCGTCGCGCGAACGCTTGTCGGGAAGCGTCTCAAGATATTCGTAAGTCTCTATGATGGTGAGCTTCGCCAACTTGGCCCAAGGGAGCACCTTTTTCACGTTGTAGACCAGACGGTTGTATTCCTCCCGTTCCTTTTCGGAAGAAAACTGCATGGGGGCATATTTGGGCAAGGAGGGGAAAATGACGTGCGGTATGGTCTTTCCCTCATACTGCGCCGTGCCCACCTGTGTGATGATGGGCACTTCCACCTCCTCCACCTCCGTCTGCTCCTTCGCAGGCTGCTGAGCCCACAAAGTGAACGGGAAAAGCAAGAAGAGCATTGCGACGATGTAACTGCGGATATCCATAATAGTTCTATTTAAGTCCGGCTGTGCGGAAATGTCTGTCAGGCCATAGCGACCGAGTGTTTGCAAAAGTACTAAGTTTTGCATTGCACGTGCGTTATTATATATTAATTGACTGCTAAGATTGGCGGAAAAAGCGTTACTTTGCAAAGAGCGCACGGCATTTCGCCGCGCTTAAAACAGAGGACGGGGCCACACGGAAGCGCTGCAACGCTTACGGCACACCGCCCTATAAAAACACAACGAACATGGCAAGAAAAGAAAAAAATAAGGGAAGCGGACGTCTCAAGAAAAAAGTCGCCGCACAAATGCTCGTGGACCTTTTTGAGAGAGAGCCCGACCGCGAATTCAACGTGAAGGAACTCTTCGCGCTGCTCAAGGCCTCCAACCATCCCGCAAAGATGATTGTGATGGACGCCCTCTCCGAACTCGTGCTCGACGACTACATATCCACCGACGGCAACGGCAACTACCGCAACGCCGTGCGTTCCAACGTGATGGAAGGCACTTTCCAGCGCAAGCGCAACGGACGCAACTCCTTCGTGCCCGACGACGGCGGAAAGAGCATACTCGTGTGCGAGCGCAATTCGCTCCACGCCCTCGACGGCGACCGCGTGAAGGTGACCATGCTCGCACGCCGCGCCGGCCACACGCGCGAAGCCGAAGTGACGGAAATCCTCGAACGCGCCAACGACACCTTCGTGGGCCAACTGCAGGTGGAACGCGGCTACGGATTCCTCGTCACGGAAAGCCGCTCGCTCGCCACCGACATATTCATTCCCAAAGACAAACTCGGCGGCGGCCAGAACGGCGACAAGGCCGTGGTGCAGATAACCGACTGGCCCTCCAACTCGAAGAGCCCCGTGGGACGCGTGGTGGACATCCTGGGCAAACAGGGAGAGAACAATGCCGAGATGCACGCCATTCTCGCACAGTACGGACTGCCCTATTCCTACCCCGAGAAGGTGGAAAAGGCAGCCGAAAAGCTTTCACCCGAAATTCCTGCCGACGAAATAGCCCGCCGCGAGGATTTCCGCGCCGTCACCACCTTCACCATTGACCCCCACGACGCCAAGGACTTCGACGACGCGCTCTCCATACGCCCTCTCAAGGACGGCGAATGGGAAGTGGGCGTACACATTGCCGACGTGTCGCACTACGTGAAAGAGGGCGACATCATAGACCGCGAAGCAGTGAAGCGCGCCACCAGCGTTTACCTCGTGGATCGCACCATACCCATGCTCCCCGAGCGCCTCTGCAACTTCATCTGCTCCCTCCGCCCCAACGAGGAAAAACTCGCCTATTCCACCATATTCCGTCTCAACGCAAAAGCCGAAGTGCTCTCGTGGCATCTGGCACACACCGTGATACGTTCCGACCGCCGCTTCACCTACGAAGAGGTGCAGAACATACTTGAGCGCAACAACCAGGCCTCCGAAGCCGACCTCAACCTGCCCGGCGAGCACCCAGAGCCGCTCCCCGAAGGCGCAGCGCCCGAGGGCGAATATGCCGAAGAACTCATCACGCTCAACACCCTTGCCAAACGCCTACGCGAGAAACGCTTCAAAAACGGAGCCATCGGTTTCGACCGCTCCGAAGTGCGCTTCGAGATAGACGAAAAGGGACACCCCATATCCACCTACGTGAAAGTGGCAAAGGACGCCAACAAACTCGTGGAAGAGTTCATGCTCCTTGCCAACCGCAGCGTGGCGCAGAAGATCGCCGTCGTGGCAAAAGGAAAAAAGCCCAAGACCTTCGTATACCGCATACACGACGTGCCCGATCCCGAGAAGATGGAGAAACTCAGCGCCTTCATCGCCCGTTTCGGCTACAAGATACGCACCGACGGCACTAAGACCGAGGTGAGCAAGAGTCTTAACCGCCTGCTTGCCGACGTGAAAGGTCAGAAAGAGGAAGAAGTGGTGGAACTCGTCGCGCTGCGCGCCATGATGAAAGCACGCTACAGCACACACAACATAGGCCACTACGGACTCATGTTCGACTACTACACCCACTTCACCTCGCCCATTCGCCGCTACCCCGACACCATGGTACACCGTCTGCTCACGCGCTATGCCGAAGGCGGACGCACCGTCAGCGAGAAGAAGTATGAAGAACTCTGCGAACACGCTTCCAACATGGAGCAGCTCGCAGCCACCGCCGAGCGCGCCAGCATCAAGTATAAGCAAGTGGAATTCATGGCCGACCGCCTCGGACAGGAATTCGACGGCACGGTGAGCGGCGTCACGGAGTTTGGCCTTTACGTCGAAGTGACCGAAAACAAATGCGAAGGCATGGTGCCCTTGCGCATGCTCCTCGACGACTACTACGAATTTGACGAACGCAACTTCTGCCTCGTGGGCCGTCGCTTCCACAAGCGCTACGGGCTTGGCGACAAAGTGCGCATCCGCGTGGAGCGCGCCAATCTCGAGCGCCGCCAGCTCGACTTCGCCCTCGTAGGCGAAGACGGCGCCGCCAATACGCCCGCCAATGCCAAGCCGCAGCCCCACAACGGATTCGGCAAAGACTTTCACAAAGGCTCCCGCAAAAAAGGCAACGCCAAAGGCAAACGCAAAAAAGGAAGCGGAAGCAAACGCGTGGGAGAAAAATAAAAATCGAAAAAATAAACGCCCAAAAATTTGGAGAACCAAAAACATTCCGTAATTTTGCACTCGCAATTCGGGGTGTAGCTCAGCCCGGTTAGAGTACGCGTCTGGGGGGCGTGGGGTCGCTGGTTCGAATCCAGTCACCCCGACAGAATTGTAAAGCAGCAACGGTTTACGAATCGTCGCTGCTTTTTTTATGCCCAAAAGAGAGCGTTACATACACGAAACGAAGCGTTTGCGGAACAAAACTTCACAAGCCGTAAAAGTTTTTGTAATTTTGCACGCTATCCGAAAATTCAAGAACAAGAACCAAACCTCAATAAGTGGAAACCAAAATATGCTGCATTGGGCACATCACGCTCGATAAAATCATTACGCCCAAGAGCGAATGCCACATGCCCGGCGGAACATCCTACTACTTTGCCCACGCCATGTACCACCTCAACGGCGGCAAGGGCTTCAAACTCGTCACCTCCCTCGCAGAAAGCGAGATGAGCGCCGTGGACGAACTGCGCGGAAAAGGAATCGCCGTTGACGTGATACCCTCGCGCCACACCGTCTATTTCGAAAACAAATACGGCGAAAACCAAAACAACCGCACGCAGCGCGTGCTCGCTAAAGCCGATCCCTTCACCGCAGAATCGCTGCGCCAGGTGAAGGCAGGAGTGTATCACCTCGGCTCGCTCCTTGCCGACGACTTTTCGCTTGAAGTAATCCAGTCGCTCGCCGGCCGCGGCGTGGTGAGCATCGACGCTCAAGGCTATCTGCGCGAAGTGCGCGGCGACAAAGTGTTTGCCGTGGACTGGCCCTGGAAACGCGAAGCGCTGAAAGTGACCGACGTGTTGAAGGTAAACGAATACGAGATGGACGTGCTCACCGGATGCAACGAGGCTCACGATGCCGCCCTCCAACTCGCGGAATGGGGCGTGAAGGAAGTGTGTGTCACACTAGGCGACTATGGTTCTGTGGTTCTCGAAAACGACCATTTCTACGATATTCCCGCCTACGCCCCGAAAGCCATCGTTGACGCCACGGGTTGCGGCGACACCTATTCCACCGGTTACCTCTACATGCGTTCGCGCGGAGCGTCGCCCGAAGAAGCCGGACGCTTCGCAGCCGCCATGTCCACCCTCAAGCTTGAAGCCATCGGTCCCTTCGCCAAAACAGAAGACGACATCTGGCGCATCGTTCGTTAAGCGCCGCAAGCAAACATTTGCAGGCGAAGCGCATGGCCTTGCTGAGGCTTTTGCGTGCTGAACCCTACGCCTTACAATGAAGCCCTTATCTGTCAAAACTTTGTATTGACAGATAAGGGCTTCATTGTTGAAGTGCCGCAATTGTTATCCAACATATAAGCGGCTCTTCCGCATGTGATTTCCATTCAAAAATTCCAGCGGCACGTCATAACGGCTTCCGCCGGACGCAGCGCATAGCGGCACGTTGTCACGTCGGTAGAAGAAAAGCTACGCGTGAGATAGGTGCGCGCATTGGTAAGGTTTGAAGCCTTGAGCGAAAGTTCCACGCGCTTTGAAACGTTCCACGTGGCTCCGCCGTCGAGGTAAAACTGCTTTACGCCGCCTTGGTGTGTGGTTTCCGTATAGCGGAACTGACCGGACAAACTAAAGGAAAGGGCATTGATTGGCTGCGAGGAAATGCGCAGTTCCGCCTTGTAGTCCGTAAGCAAGTAGTCCATAGCGGCAATGCCTTTTGAGCTTACGTTCATCGACTGCCAGCCGGCTATAATTGTCAAGGAGAGCCGACGGTCGAAATAGTGCTGCTCGGCAGAAGCGCTCAGTTGCTGCGAAAGCGAACGCACGGAAAGTTCCATCCCTTGGCGGTGGAGCGGAGAGCGCGACGAATTGATGCCGTACTGCATGAGCAGATAGGCATGACAAGCGTAGATGCTACGCGAAAGACGCGCCTGGCCGTACCATGTGTGCGTCAGCGTAGTGCCGTCGGCAGACGTGTTGACGGTGCTTCCGTCGGCGTTGACATACGAAGCTGAGGCAAGGTTGTATTCGTTGCGTGAATATCCGCCACTTGCCGTCAGAGCGCGTCCTTTTATGTGGTTCGTCCAAAAGAGTTGTCCCGAAGCCTGTGCCGTATTGGTCTGCTGGAGTGTTCCGCATCCCGTAGTGGAAAGCGAGCGGTAAGAAGTGTAGACGGGTTCCGATAGCCATTCGTCGAGTTGTGCAAGCCGCTCGGCATAGGAGGCGTTGAACAGGAATCGCAGATTGCGCTTTAGGAACCACGTTGCTTCGCATTCCGGCGAGACATGAGGGCGGTGGTGCTCTACGCGTTGCTGCAAGGCATGGTCTGTGTAGCGTATGTCGAACTGCCGCACGGGCACCGCCAGGCGGATAGCCAAGTGAGGAATGCTCACCTCATACTGCGGCCCGACAACCGTTTGTATGCGATAGGCATTTGCCTGAGCAGCGGCGAGCGGCTTTCCTTGCGTTGCTTCAGCGTTGGCGAAGGCTTTTTGCTTAAAGGAAAAATCCATGGAGTGGAAGTCCGCTCCTAAAGCCATTGACAGTCCCAGGCGTCCGCCCCGGTTGTGTTTTCCCAGTCCCCAAGAGAGGGAAGTGGAGTGGGCGGAACGGAAACTCAAACCTTCCACCGCTTGCCGCATGTAGCGTGTGTCAGCGCTTTCTTCATCTGCTTCAGACGTGTTGCTCCAAATGGCCGCCATTGTGTTGCGGGGCGAGAAAGCCAACTGTACTTTGCTGGAAAATGAGAGTACACGGCGTCCGGCACGCATTTTCCAGTTCAGCCCGTTGCGAATGCCCCATTCGTCTTGTACGTTACGTTGATTCACACCGTTTGCCGAAAAGGCATACCCGTTGCGCTTCCAGCTGCCTTGCAGCGAGAGGCGGTCGGTGAGATAGCGCAGCGAGTCGTTGCGCTCCCAATGCGCTGAAAGGCGTGCTTTGTGGAGCGTAAGGTTTGTGCGGTTGTCGTCGACCGCCGAAACGGTTTCGCCCTGCGTGCCGGCTGTGTAAATGGTTTGCGAAGCCAAGCGGTAATCGTTGTCGGCCAGCGTATAGTCGGCGTTGGCTGTAAGCGTAAGTCCTTCGCGTAGCTTTGTCAAATGACTGGCGGAAGCCATTGCTGAACGGTTGTTGAGATAGCGGTTCTCGGGTACGGAAGGGGAACCGAACGGGCGGTCGGGGAAAGCATTGGCTGCGAGAGAATTTTCCGATTCTGTTTGTTCGTCGTAGAAAGTCTGCGTTTCGCTACTGTAGTTCTCTCCGCAGTCGTTCGTCTTTAGTGTAAGGAGGCTTTGGCTGTTTTTGCCGACTGTCAACCCAAAAGCTTCTGCGGTCCATAATGCACGCTCTCCCCATCCGCCGCCAAGGAGAAGATACCCTACGGGACGCGACAAGCGTGACTTCTTCAGTTTTAAATTTAGTGCGGCACGTGAGGAGTGCTCCACTCCGCGCAACATGCTGATGGGCTGATGATTCTCGTAGACTTCAACGGAAGCCACATCGGACGGGCGCACATTGCGCGTAACGAGTGAATAGCGTCCGTCGAGCATGTCAAGTCCTTCTATGTAAAAACGGTTGATGCTCTCGCCGTTGTATTTGATGGCGCCGGAAGCCTCTACGCTTACTCCGGGGATGCGGCGTATTACGTCTTCCATGTTGCGGTCGGTTCTTGAACTGAGGTTAGAGACGCTATAGGAAAGCGTGTCGCCAAGCGAACGTACGGCAGGCGCACGCACCGTCACTTCGCGTAGCCCCGTGGGGGTGTCTGTCAATGTTATGTCCTTTCGTCCCGAGCGGTTGGGCAACTCCAACGTCTGGCTTTTATAGCCAAATGCATTCACGCGCATCCGCACTTTTTCCCCGGCATCGGTGCTTACCAAAAGCACATACTCCCCTTCCTCGTTGCCTTTCGTAAAGGCAACGAGTTCCTCTTTCTCAGCTTTGTAAACTTTTACGATGGCATGAGCCACACCTTTGCCTTGTGCGTCAACTATGCGGCCTGCCAAACGCGTCTGCCCCAAAGCCAAATTAGCAAGAAAGAAAAAGAACAGGAAAAGTGTGTTTTGCTTCAATATGAATCTATATGAGGTTATTCAAGCTCCAATGGGCTGTAGAAGCTGCGTCGAGAGTGGCTTTCGGAGGGTTCTAAACCGACTTTACGCGATTCTCCTGCCATATCCATAGCTATGGAATATTCTTCATCGCGGAATACCTTGCGCTTTACCTTATACCAACGCTTCTCGCGCTTTATTATAGGGAATTTAGGTTCACGAATGGAAATGGCTTCAAAGTCATGTTGCCCTGAATTGTCCGTGGCTTTAAGCACAAGACCTGGCAATCCGTGAAATTTCCAGGGACCAGTGCTGAAAGGTAAATCCTCTGCATACCATACTGTCCAGGTGCGCCCTCTAAATCCTTGCACAGCCTTATGGCAAAGATAGCCGCAAACACGCATTGTATCGGATGAATATGTCCAATTGGGCCAAGTCACCACATCTTCATATTCCATATTGGAAAACATCAGCCATTGTCGTTCGTAACAGGTGTCGCCATGTTGGGCAAAATGCTTGCTATAGCTACTTTGTAGACTGTCCATTATTGCCATAGCTCTACGTATAGAATATTCTTCGTAATGCCCGTAGAAGATTGAATCTTGCTTATACTCCTGATAAACCAAAGTCTTGGAGAAATTCTTTCCAATCTGAAGCATCAACTCGTGGTTCCTACTCTCGTTCAAAACTGAATCAATCTCGGTAAAAGCATATATGCATTCAGCTACGATAGAGGAGTCCTGTACATCGAACTTGTCAAACCGCGCTGGTGCATCTTTCCACGAATCGTCGGCTAACTCTTGAGCTATTGAAAGCAGAGGGAAAAAGGTGAAGAGTAGTAAGATTATTGTCTTATTCATAAGCGCGACAATTTATTCATATTTATATCTTTTAGCTTGACGCTTGTATTGCAAATATAGGGTATCTTTTTCAGAATGCAAACAATCCTGTACAAAACACGTCGAATGGGTCGGTGTAGATGGCGTAAAGAACATATTTCTAATGGCCGCTTGTAAACTTGTTGCGGTCTAGCATTGCTCTTGGCTGGAACGTAAAAAATGCAGACAGAAAAGAAAACTACTCGCCTTGCACTACTTTGCTTCGCGAAGTTAGGCTGCGGCTCGGCTGTGAAAAGAAAATTTTCTGATTTTCTTTTCGCATCACTCGCCTTGCACTACTTTGCTTCGCGAAGTTAGGCTGCGGCTCGGCTGTGAAAAGAAAATTTTCTGATTTTCTTTTCGCATCACTCGCCTTGCACTACTTTGCTTCGCGAAGTTAGGCTGCGGCTCGGCTGTGAAAAGAAAATTTTCTGATTTTCTTTTCGCATCACTCGCCTTGCACTAACTTTGCACCCCGAAGATTCCGCCCTCGTAGTTCAATGGATAGAACACCGCTCTCCTAAAGCAGTGATCTGAGTTCGATTCTCAGCGGGGGTACTTCATGCCGTTCCGTAACGGACTACCGAACCACCCTTCATTGTGCTGCATAGGTGCAATGAAGGGTGCGTTTCGTTATAAAGGGCGTGTTGAGCGCGTGGTTTTGAAAACTTGCCCCCATGTGCGGTGCTCCAAAGGCCGATTTTTTTAACACTGAGAATCGCGTAGAAATCACCAAACGCACAGACGCTTGAAAAAACGCGATTTTCAGCGTGCATAATTATGCACTTTGTTGCCGCTAAATGCGCATATATTCAGAATTTGCTGCATGCTGCTGCATAAAACGTCTTGATGGAGCAAAAAACAGAGCCTTTTTCGTGAAAATTCCAAGCCTTCTAGGAAAAATTCCCCTTAGGCCCAATGTTTTGGGCCTAAGGGGAATTTTTACGAGATGCCTTGGAGTGACGGAAATGTGCTGAAAAGGGGTCAAAAATCATTGGTCTGCTCTCTAGTTTGAAGCGCGCGGGCGAAAAAGGAGAGCTCCTAAATTAACAAATTAAAGGTTCGTTCACGAAAGGTGCAAGCATTAGTGCGAAGCGCATGGGGGTCAAGACTCCAGTCTTGACTGATAAGCGCAAAGTTTTCAATGCGAAACTACGCAAAAGCCTCTGTGAGGCCGTGTAGAGCGTGACGTTTTGAAAACGTCACCCCCATGGGGAGCTGCAAACGCCTTTCCGTAATTCTATCTTTTCAAGATATTGGGAAAATTCTCTAATTCTTGACCTATTAATAATGTATAGAGCTGTCAAGACAGGAGTCTTGACCTCCATGCGCTTAGCACCATACTATTGCGCAAGTCGTTTTTTACATGTTACTATACAACAAGCGCATTGCATCATGGGTAATGAAGCAATGCGCTTGTTATTATTGTTTTTCCCTTATTCTATTTTATGGAATCGGTGTGTGCAGCTGGTGTCGCAAGCGTTTGTTCTTCCTCGGCTTGTGCTTTGTGTGCAGCCTCTTCCGCTTTGCGGCGGCGCCAGTAGGCACGTTCGGCAGCGCGGCGCAACGAGTCGTTTCGCAGGCTATCTAAAAGGGCGGCTTGCGCAGCAGTGTCGGGAACGGCTGCGGGGCGTGGTGCAGGGCGCAGGGCACTGGAGTCAACGGCTTCGGGTGCGGGCTGCTCCTCTTCGCCGTTCCACCGTTCTATTTCCGGCAAAGTCCACGGCAGCGATGCGGCTACGGCCAACAGCAATACGAGAAGGAGCATCCACCACCAATGGCGGCGAAAGAATCCCGGTTCGCGGTGTGCGCGGATGCGGTGTTGACGGGCGGGAAGGGTAGGTTCGTCGGCCACCGATGCCGAACGAAGGGCGCCGATATGCTCCACGGCCGCAGCCTCGCCCTTCCTGCTGCTCGCCTTCTTATCTTTCTTTGCCGACTCTGGCGCGGAAGGTGCAGGAGCAAAGCCTGCGGGCATCAGCGGCGGTATGTTCGTGGTGCGGCTTTTGCTTTTTGCGGGGCGAAGGGTGGGGGCGGCTTCACCGGCAGCAGAGCTTGCATTGCTTTCGCCGCTTGTTTCCGTTTCGATGAGGCTGTCTTCGGTATGTTCGTTTTCGGAAGCTGAAAGACCCTCGGCTTCAGCTTTTCCGTCGTTGAGTTCTTGGTTCATGAAATATATGCTTTTAGTGGCGGCAAAGATACCACTTTGCACCCTCTTGGCAAAGCCGCGCATCGGGCACGACGGGCCGTAAGAGAAAAGGCCAAAGGCTTATTTTCTCCCATATTATAAAAAAGATGTACATTTGTAGTCGGAATCAAAAAATCAAAACGTTTACATCACATTATGTGCTCCGATAGAAAAGTACGCGTGCGTTTCGCACCCAGTCCCACAGGTCCCCTTCATATAGGCGGTGTGCGCACCGCACTCTACAACTACCTCTTTGCCCGTCAGCACGGCGGCGACATGGTGTTCCGCATTGAAGACACAGACTCCAACCGCTTCGTGCCCGGAGCGGAAGATTACATCATAGAGTCGTTCAAGTGGCTCGGCATAGAGTTCGACGAAGGTGTAAGTTTCGGTGGCGACCACGGTCCTTATCGCCAGAGCGAGCGTCGCGACATCTATAAGAAATATGTGCGCCAGCTCCTCGATGCCGGCAAGGCCTATGTGGCTTTCGACACCCCCGAAGAGCTCACCGCCAAGCGTGAAGCTGTGGAAA
Organism: Bacteroidaceae bacterium; assembly: GCA_963649665.1. Classification (GTDB taxonomy): domain Bacteria; phylum Bacteroidota; class Bacteroidia; order Bacteroidales; family Bacteroidaceae; genus Alloprevotella. Next base: position 20,861 of record CAVJJO010000001.1, read on the forward strand.
ACTTCCAGTACGACGCCCACACCCGCATGCAGATGCGCAACTCCCTCGTGCTCGGCGAGGAAGAAACGCAGCGCCTCATCGATGCCGGCGAGCAGTATGTGGTTCGCTTTAAGGTGGAACCTGGCGAGGAAATCCATGTGAACGACATCATCCGTGGCGACGTGCGCATCATGTCCGACATTCTCGACGACAAAGTGCTCTACAAGAGCGCCGACCAGCTCCCCACTTACCACCTTGCCAACATTGTGGACGACCACCTCATGGAAATCACCCATGTGATTCGTGGCGAAGAGTGGCTTCCCTCCGCACCGCTTCATGTGCTTCTCTACCGTGCCTTCGGCTGGGCCGACACCATGCCCCAGTTTGCCCATCTTCCCCTTCTTCTCAAGCCCGACGGCAAGGGAAAGCTCTCCAAGCGCGACGGCGACCGCCTCGGTTTCCCCGTGTTCCCCCTCGAGTGGCACGACCCCAAGACCGGCGACGTCAGCTCGGGTTATCGCGAAAGCGGCTATCTTCCCGAAGCCGTCATCAACTTCCTCGCTCTCCTCGGATGGAATCCCGGCACCGACCAGGAACTCCTCTCCATGCAGGAACTCATTGAACAGTTCGACCTCAGCAAGTGCTCCAAGAGCGGCGCCAAGTTCGACTACGTCAAAGGCCAGTGGTTCAACCGCGAATACATCCTTCGCAGCGACGACGCCAAACTCGCTCCCGCTTTCGACAAGATACTCAAGGAAAACGGCATCGACGCGCCCATTGAACGCGTGGAAGCCGTTGTGGGCATGATGAAGATGAAGAAAATCAACTTCATCAAGGAACTTTGGCCCCTTTGCGACTTCTTCTTCATCGCACCGCACTACGATGCCGAAGACAAGTTCACCCGCAAAAACTGGAAAGAAGGCGCAGCTGCCGACATGGCAGAACTCGCTTCGCTTCTCGAAGGCCTCACCGACTTCAGCATAGAGAGCCAGAAAACCGTGGTGGACAAATGGGCTACGGAAACGGGCAAAAAGCCCTGGAACCCCTGGCGCGTATGCCTCGTAGGCGCAGGCAAAGGCCCCGACATGTACGAACTCGCAGCCTTCCTCGGCAAGGACGAAACGCTCCGCCGCATGAATGCCGCCATAGCCGCACTCGGATAAGCGAAATGCGGAAAAACAACTTGCGCGGCTTTCTGAAGGCAATCGCGCAAGTTGTTTTTTAATATGCAATAAAAGGCGGCGCAGTGCATCGCCGCTACACAATATTCACGTAGAGAGGCAACTGGCAACAAGGCTCCCGTTCGTTGTCTCCCGTATCAATCACCCCACAGTGTATTCCCTCGCAATCTATATAATGATGCTGTGTTGCAACGTGGCATCGCTCTTCAACCGGAAGATTCGCACCATGATGCGCGGACACGTCGACGCATGGCGCATACTGCGCCGTAGCGTGGAGAAAGGCCAGACCTACGTGTGGTTCCACGCTGCCTCCCTCGGCGAGTTTGAGCAAGGACGCCCTCTTATGGAACGTCTCAAGCGCGAACATCCCGAGAAGAAGATACTCCTCACCTTTTTCTCCCCCTCGGGCTACGAAGTGAGGAAAGACTATGCAGGAGCCGACATCGTCTGCTATCTCCCCTTCGACACTCCCTTCAACGCACGCAAGTTCGTACGCCTGGCGCAACCCGAAGCAGCCTATTTCATCAAGTATGAATTCTGGCGCAACTACATCGAAGTGCTTCACAAACGCGGCATACCCTCCTATAGCGTGTCGAGCATATTCCGCGAAGGACAGATATTCTTCCGTTGGTACGGACGCGGCTATGCCCGCGTGCTCCACCGCATGACCCATCTCTACGTGCAGAACGAAACCTCGCGCCAACTCCTCTCGCAGTTAGGCGTGAACCACGTCACCGTGGTGGGCGACACACGCTTCGACCGCGTCATCGACATTCGCAACGCCGCCAAACCCCTTCCCCTCGTGGAGCGCTTTGCCGGTTGCTGGCGCGTGCTCGTGGCGGGAAGTTCGTGGGCTCCCGACGAGGACATCATCATCCCCTATTTCAACTCCCATCCCAATCTCAAACTCGTGCTCGCTCCCCACGTGGTGAGCGAAGAGCACCTCCGGCAGATAGAGGGAAAGCTCCAGCGCCCCGCCATCCGTTACTCCGCAGCCACGTCGAAAAGCGTGGTAGAGGCCGACTGCCTCATCATAGACTGCTACGGACTCCTCTCCAGCATCTACCGCTACGCCGCCGTGGCCTACGTGGGAGGCGGATTCGGAGTAGGCATCCACAATGTGCCTGAAGCCGCCGTCTACGGTGTACCCGTCGTGATAGGTCCCAACAACAAGAAGTTCCGCGAAGCACAGGCGCTGCTCCAAAACGGCGGATGCCGCGAAATAACCAGTGCCGAAGAGTTCAATGCGCTCCTCGACCGCTTCCTTGCCGACAAGGACGAACTCCAGCGTGCCGGTGAAGCCGCCGGAAGCTATATCAGTGAAAATGCCGGTGCCACCGACGTGATTCTCGGCACAGCCACCAACGTCTGAGCAAACCACGGCGCAAGCCCAATACATGAAGAACAGCGAATGAAAGTACTCCACGTCAACACATCCGACCACACCGGCGGTGCGGCAATAGCTGCATTGCGGCTCATAAAGGCTTTGCGGCAGAACGGCGTCGACGCCAAACTCCTTTGTCGCGACCGCACGCTCCCTCTCGAGCGCACAGAAGTGGTCAGCCTCGCCCCCTCTCCTTGGCGCAAGCTTAAGTTTGCCCTCGAACGTGCCGAAATCTTCGCTGCAAACGGCTTCAGCAGAAAAGGGCTCTTTGCCGTCGACACAGCACGCTACGGCAACGACATCACGCTCCTTCCCGAGTTTGCCGAAGCCGACATCATTCACCTCCATTGGACAAACCAGGCCATGCTCTCCCTTCCCCTTCTTGAGAAAATACTCAAGAAAGGAAAACCCGTAGTGTGGACCATGCACGACATGTGGACCTTTACCGGCGTGTGCCACTATGCCGACAAATGTACCCAATGGCAGCAAGCCTGCCACCACTGCACGCAACTGCGTCGCCCCTCGGCAAACGACTTGTCGGCACGCGTGTTCAAGCGCAAGGCAAAAGTCTACGCCCATCCCAACCTCACCCTCGTTGCTTGTAGCAATTGGCTCGCCGACCTTGCCCGCAAGGCACCCCTTCTTGAAGGCCATCGCATAGAGAGCATACCCAACCCCATCGACACCCAGTTCTACCAGCCCGCGGCCGACAAGGCCGAAGTGCGTCGCTCGCTCGGCATACCCACCGACAAGACGGTGCTCTTCTTCACCGCCTTCAAGGTGACCGATCCCAAGAAAGGCGTGGACTATCTCAGCGAAAGTCTCACCCTGCTCGTTCAGGAGCATCCCGAACTGCGCGAGAAACTTGTGCTCGTGCTCGGCGGACAACAGTCCGACACCATGGCCGACTCCTTCTGCATACCCACCGTGGCACTCCCCTTCGACAACAGCGAAGAAGTGATGCGCGCCCGTTACCAGGCAGCCGACCTCCTGCTCATGCCCACGCTTATGGACAATCTGCCCAACACCATCGTGGAAGCCATGGCCTGCGGCGTGCCCGTTGTGGGCTTCAACGTGGGCGGACTGCCGCAGATGATAGAAACGGGAGTAAACGGCTATTTGGCCGACTACTGCAACAGTCTCGATTTTGCCAACGGCATAGCCCGCATTCTCTCCTCTGCAAGTTATCCCGCACTTTGCCGCAACGCGCGTTCCAAAGCGTTGCAAGCCTATTCCGAAAAGGCAGTGGCAGAAAACTTCATCAAACTCTACAGCGAAGAACTCGCAAAATGCGCACGCTGAAAGCCACGTCGCATTTTCCCCGACAAATCCCCCATACTCCTTATTATATATAACACCAAATCATGCCTCCGCTAAAAATCACCGTCGCTACGGTTACGTACAATGCCGGTGCGCTCGTTTCGCGAACCATCAAAAGCGTGGAAGAGCAAACCTACCCCTACGTGGAACACGTAATCGTGGACGGTAACTCGCAGGACGAAACCCTCGAACACATCCACCACTATCAGGAACGCAACAGTGTGGCCGCCGTGCGCCACGAAATTCAGTGCATCAGCGAGCCCGACGAAGGACTCTACGACGCTATGAACAAGGCCATAGACATGGCCACGGGCGACTACATACTCTTCCTCAACGCCGGCGACACCCTTCACGACGCCGACACCCTGGCTGAAGTGGCATGCTGCGCTGAAAACTCCAAGCGCAAAGCCGCCGTGCTTTACGGCAACACCCACATCGTGGACAGCAACGGCAACTTCGAGCGCGAGCGCCGCCTCACGCCCCCCGAGCACCTCACGTGGCGCTCCTTCAAGAGCGGTATGCTCGTGTGTCATCAGGCATTCTTCGCCCATACCGCCATAGCCCGCAAAATCCACTACGATTTGCGCTACCGCTTTTCCGCCGACTTCGATTGGTGCATACGCATCATGCGGCAGGCAGCGCGCGAAAACTTATCCCTCGTGAATACACACCGCGTGGTGGCAGACTACCTCCACGAAGGACTTTCCACCATACACCACAAGGCTTCGCTTCGCGAGCGCTTCAACATCATGACGCGCCACTACGGCCTCGCCTCCACCCTCGCACACCATGCGTGGTTTGTGCTGCGGCAGTTTACGAAGAAGTAGACTGACGACACGCTCCGTCATGGGGCGCAAAATCCTTTTCCAAATACATTCCTATGGACCTTCACGAAAGCTACATTTGGGCCGCACGCCGCTGTTCCATGAAGGAATATTGCCGCTACGACATCGTGGCCAAACTCATTGCCAAAGGGGCAAGCGAGAGCGATGCCCAAGCTGCGGCCGACAAGCTCGAAGAAGAGAATTACCTCAACGACGAGCGCTTCGTGCGCGCTTTCGTGGCGGACAAATTCCGTTTCGACCATTGGGGAAAGCAGAAGATAGTGCAGGCGCTTCGCCTCAAGGGATTCTCGCAGCGCTATGCCGAAGAGGCTTTCCACGAAACGGTTCACGAAGAAGACTACACCGCCGCGCTTCGTGAATTCCTCGCCGCCAAACTCCGCACCACGAAGGCCGACACTCCCTTCGCCCAACGCCAGAAAGTGGCGCGCTCGGCCATCAGCCGCGGCTTCGAACCTCATCTCGTGTTCAATGCGCTCAGCATGGATGACTTCCAATGAAACGCATAGTATAAACGGCGGATATCCTATTGCCGCCTATCCTTCATAAGAACCTTATCGTAAACCTATACCTTCATGAAACTGATTAGCTATCTCTTTTCCGCCACGCTACTCCTTGCCGGATGTACGTCGGACCTCGCAGAAGGTTTGCAACCCGAGTCGAACGCCGTCAAGACCGATGCTTCCACCGATTACCAGGAGGAACTCTTTCCTCAGGGCGATGGAGCCACGATGCTCAGTACCACCACCGCCAAAGGCGTATGGCAAATTCTTGAAAAGTTCGACAAAGCTCGTGCGCTCACCATGGGCGAAACGTCTATCACCGACGCGCAATTCCAGGAAATAAAGACTTTCGTGGACGAGAACCTCAAGGCTGGCAACGACTACGACACCTACTGCAACATCTTTAGCTGGATATACAAGAACATGACCTATGCCAGCGACGGCATGGCCTACCTCAATCCCTACGAAGTGTTCGTCAACAAGCGCTGCATTTGCCAGGGCTACGCCAACTTGCTCAAGACCATGTGCCTCACGCAAGGCATTCCCTGCTTCATAGCCAATGGATGGCTCGGCACCATCGGCGGACATGCCTGGAACTACGTCTATGCCGGCGACAAATGGATTGTGAGCGACCCTACGAACAATATGCAGTTCGATGCCGTAAACGTCACTTCGTACCAGAGCAAGCTTATTCCCCAGCGCCTCGACGTTACGGTTTTTGAGGACGACAATTTTGCCTACAACTATCAGGACAACGAACTCAACGTGCAGCAGGTGAAGCCCACGCCCAATGCTTACGTCGTGGTGCCCTGGAGTGTGAGCGGATTGCGCATTGGTTCCTTCCATCCCACTACAGCCCTGCCGAACAACGTCACGCAACTTTACATTGGAAAGAACATCGGTTCGTTCGGTTCCGAGCCCGCCTCGCTTTCCTCCTTCACCCCACGTCTTGCCGAAGTGTTCGTCGATCCCAAGAGCACGAAACTCAGTTCCTACAAAGGCGTGGTCTACAAAGGCAAGTCGGGTACCACGCCTTACTACATTCCCACTGCTATCACGCGGCTTGAACTGCGCGCCATGAAGACGATGGAGAAGAACGTCATCGTCAATCTTAGCCATGTGGAGGAAATCGTCATAGCTGAAGGCACAGAGCGCATTGAGGCCTACGCTGTGGAAAACTGTCCGAAGCTCAAGACGGCCTACATTCCCGAGTCCGTCAGCTATGTGGACAGCAAAGCCTTCTACCGTTGCGGCAACGTGTCCATCGTGCGCACTCCCACGGGCATCAAGGAAGTGACGAAATAAAAACGCAACCGCCTAAAACGAGCAATCCCCGCTGCAACGCTTTGCGTGCAGCGGGGATTGTTTTGCTTTAGCCTGTGGAGAGGCATCGGCTTTGCGAAGAGAATTACTTACGCAGACCGAGAGCCTTCACGATGGCACGATAACGCTCGATGTCCTTGCGCTTGAGGTAGTTGAGGAGCGCACGGCGCTTACCTACCATCTTCACGAGTGAGCGTTCAGTCGTATGATCTTTACGGTTTTGCTTCATGTGCTCCGTCAAGTGGGCAATACGGTAAGAGAACAAGGCCACCTGGCTCTCTGCAGAACCCGTGTCCGAATTAGACTGTCCGTACTTGCCAAAGATCTCTTTCTTCTTTTCAGAATCTAAGTACATTGTGTAACGTTGAATTGGATTAAAAATGTTGCCATCTTTCCGATAGCGGCTGCAAAGTTACTGTCTTTCTGACGATTGACAAATCTTTTCGTCCCTTTTTGATGGCCATTTCGTGCTTCGTGCCGAATTTTTTGTTCCTTTTGCACGGTTTTTGGCCTTGCGCGAGGTGTTGTGGCGCCGAAAAGGCATGGAATCTAACTGAAAAGGCACAAAAAAAGAGCGCACCGGCTTCAACAGCCAACGCGCTTCCGAGAACTTTAACTAACAAATAGCATGAAAAAACAAATTCTTGAAACTGGTCTTCCCTCGTATGCCGTAGCACGTAGGGGAGACTTGTCACGCTGACCTTCACAGGCTTGCGTCGACAGATTAGCATTTTATCAAATCAAAAGAAGGGCTTCGCCACGTCATTACAAACTCTCATTGACGGGCGCTTGCCTTTTCTTTACAGTGCAAATGTACAACGGCTGCTTCTAAGCCGAGATTGGAAAAATCGTCAAACTCCACAAAAACTCGTCATTCCCCTTTCGTTGACGAATTTTTGGCAAAAACGTGGTCTTTTGCTATCCTCTTTGAACAATTATTGCCCTTATCGGGCTGTTAAGGGTGATTCTTCTCACACCGCAATGCCGAAAAATTAGTCTTTGCCGCGAACGGATTCTTTCATCGCACTACGGAATTGGAAGCGAAAAGTACCTCCGTATTCATCGCGGAAATGCAATTTTTCAGACATTCGTTTCAGAAAATCCCCATGCTGTTGTATCTTTGGGCTTTCAATACACGAAAACTGTATCACTTTTATGCTATCCAATCTACCACACCGACTTTTCTTTCGCCCTTTGGCACTGCTCGTAGTGGCTGCCGTTTCGTTTACAATGTCTGCGTATGCCGCATCTGCCGTTGCCGATGAAGGCAGCGTGGCACAGACTGCCGCTACCACCGCCGGCAACTACGATTTCTCGCCCTATACCGCCGAGACCATGCTTGAGCTTTTTGCCAAAGCACTCGACGATGGGCGCACCGTGCCCACTGAAGCAGAGTTTACTGCGGCTGGTTTTCTTCCCACCGACCTTGCCTTCATCCGTTCCCACGTGAAGAAAGCCCCCATACTCGATAGAAGCGACCGTTTGGTAGACCTTACTTATAAGGACCGCCAGCTCTTCCTCAACTTTCCCTGCGCTACGGAGGAAAACAAGCAGGGAGGTTTCCCCAGCGGTAAGTTCAACACCGACTGCTTCTCCATGTGGCAGTACACCAATCTCTACGGCGCTTGGAACCACAGCTTCTTCCAGACTCCCGCGGCATGGGTCGACGCTGCCCACCGCAACGGCACCGACATGCTTTCCGGACTTGAGTTTTTCGAAAGTTGGAACAGCGGCGATGCTGCGTGGGTGGAGTTTTGCACCAAACGCAATGCCGACGGCTCCTTCCGCTACGTAAAGCCCCTCATCAACGCGCTCCTTTATTTCGGCCACGACGGCATCAACTTCAACTGGGAAGACGACCACTACGCCAACGTCGACGTGGTGGCTTTCCACAAAGCTCTTTATAAAGAAGCCGAGCGTGTGGGTTTCGACAACTTCCATGTGATGATGTACACCTCTAACACCGCTTTGGGTTACTCCGTGAGCGATGCCATCTTCGGCTCGAAAGCCACCGGTAAGACCACCGACCTCATGCTCAACTATGCCGACGGCGATTTTTCCTCCGAAATGTTCGGTTCCGCCATGTATGCCGAGCAACTCATGGGCACTTGCGAAGGCCTTTATGCAGGTGTGCACATTCTCACCATGGACCGCTCGTGGGACATGCTCAGTCCGCGTTACCTTGAAATAGACGACGAAGAATCCCTTGCTTATCTTACCCACTGCGGCATCTGCCTATGGGGCGAACACGGTTCAACCTGGTTTTGGGGACGCAATGAGGGAGCGACCGACACCCTGTTTCAGGACAATTACCAGCGCCTTCTTGAGCGCGGATTCTCCGGCGGAAACCGCAATCCGGCCGACCGTCCCATGCCCTCCTCTACAGGCAACAACTGGCAGACGACTGCCGACGGCAAGGCGCCCCTTTCCACTTTCTGCGGACTTGCCGAATACATCCCCGAGCGTTCTGCCATTCAAGGCGCACTGCCTTTTGTAACCCATTTCAATCTTGGCAACGGCGCCGTGTATGCCTATAAGGGTAAACGCACGGCAGGAGCCTGGACCAACCTCAGCATGCAGGACTATGTGCCCACTTTCCGCTGGCTGGTGCTCAAGGCCGGTACGGACCAGGTGTCTACCGACGTGCAACCCGAATTTTCTCACAACGATGCTTACATCGGCGGCTCCTGCCTGAGTCTGAAGGGCACGGCCACCGCAGAAGGAACCGATATTGTGCTCTACAAAACCTCCCTCACCGCCGTTGCGCAGCCCACGGCACGCCTTGCCGTGAAAACGGGACTCTCCGGTGCCAATGCCTCGCACCTCAGTCTGTTGCTCCGCCTCAAAGGCAGCACGCAGTGGAAGGAATATGAGGTAGGCGACGTACAGGGCGTGGTGTGGAACGAAAAGGAAATAGCCCTTCCCGGCATAGCTCAAGGCGACGTGATAGACCGCATAGCCCTTCGTGTGAAGGGTGGGGGAGAAGCGCTCAACGTGTGGGTGGGAAAACTCCTTCTTGACGACGGCACGACGACGGCAACTTCTTCCGTGTCGGACGTAGTGGCAGAAGTGCGTGAGGAAACGAAGACCTCCCTCAGCGTGAAACTGGCATGGGACGTAGCAGCCAAAGACGCTCAGCGTGCCGACTGGCAGATGCTTACCAACGATGAGGCCAATGTGCACCATTTCGAAGTGCTTCTCCGCCACGGCGAAAACGGCCGCGTGAGTGAAGTGATGCGCACCGCCTCGTGGGCAGCCCTTGTGCCCCACATCACTTTCACCGATGCCGACGACTATGTGTATGTAGGCGTGCGTGCCGTGTCCACCGACCTTCACACCTGCTCTCCCGTAGTGTGGACACGCATTCCCCGCAGTGCGCAGGCCGACCTTCCCGACGACAAGACCCCTGCCGACCTCACCTTCTCCACGATGGACCGCGGCACGGCCGACGAGCCCGATGGGCTTGCCGACAATCCCAGCGGAATAGACGACGCTTCCTCTGCTGCCGTGCCCACAGTCAAGGTTAGCGGTCGCAACCGCATAAGCGTGACGGGTGCCGACCGCGTGTGGATTTACACTCCCGACGGCCGTCTCCTCTCACAGCAGGCGTGCAGCGGAACGACCGAAATGTCCGTTCCCCTTTCCGGCAGCTACGTGGTGCGCATGCAGCGCGGAAGAGTGGTGCACAGCGTAGTGCTTTCGCTTTGAGGAGCGTGGAAACAGCACGCCCGATATTGATAAAGGGTGGCTCTATAAATTGCCTTGACAATTTATGGAGCCACCCTTTATAGTACAAGTTCTGCAAATCATAGGCGAGTGTATGGGGCGCAGCGCATGTAGGCAGTACTCCGTTCTGGCAGTTGTGCACGAAGGGTGAAGCGAAGCACGGAAAGCGACTGTGCAGCATGCGGAAGTTATGGCGTGGCCGTGTAGAGCGCGAGGTTTTAAAAAACCTCGCCCCCATGGGCAGTTTTGCACTCGCTTATGTGCGGTTTTTCGCTTGACGGCGGGCGGTTTTCCTGCATCCGTATCCAGTAAAAATTTGCTCCTGGCAAATTCAAATTATCCCAAGGCCCAACACGTTGGGCCTTGGGAAAGTTCTTCGTATCCGTTAGCATTTTTCGTGGAGATGCCGCAGAGGCTTTGTTCGATGCCTTGCGCGTGTGAGCAGGCAAGTATGAAATTACTCTCACTTCACCCTTCGGTTCAGCTGGTTGTTTGCCTTTGAAGGTTTCGACTTGCCCACACGTTTTCCCGACGACTTCTTTCCCTTATGTTCCGCCCGTGCTTTCCAGGCAAACGGATTGTGGCTGCGCGAAGCATTTGATTTCTGCATGATGGCTTGCTTGTTGTTCGTTCTTTATATGGCTAAAAAGCCCCGTGCCTTCATGCGCAAAATGCCCTTCAGGCTGCGAAGCTGAGCCGCAAAGTTAAGATTTATTCGCAAAACCTTTGCCGTTAGCGAACTATTGCATATTTTCGCCCTTGATGCATAGCACTTTGCACAGTAAAGCTCTGCTGCGATGCACATTCTGCCGTTGCGCCAAGGCAACGGCACCTACCTCAAAAATCTAACCCCAAACCTTATTTATCATGGAACTCTTCAACCACGCGGCCGAATTCCTGGCCTCGCCCTCAGGGCAAGTCAGCATCGTAGTGGCAACCTTTGCGCTCACCATCGTAGCGTTTGTTGCCGACAAGGTGCGCTCCGACATCGTAGCGCTCTGCTCGCTTGCCATGCTGCTCGTAACCAATGTGCTCACTCCTTCCGAAGCACTTGCCGGATTCTCCAATTCCGCCGTGGTGATGATGATCGGACTCTTCGTGGTGGGCGGTGCCGTGTTCCAAACGGGACTGGCAAAAACCATCAGCGGACGACTGCTCAAACTTGCGGGGACAAGCGAAAAGAAGCTCTTCTTCCTCGTGATGCTCGTGACCGCCGTAGTGGCAGCCTTCGTCAGCAACACCGGCACCGTGGCGCTCCTTCTCCCCATCATCCTTGCCATGGCAAAGAGTGCCGGTACGAGTCCGTCGAAACTCATGATGCCCCTTGCCTTCGCAAGCTCCATGGGCGGCATACTCACGCTCATCGGCACACCGCCCAACCTCATCGTGGACGGCTACCTGCGCGACAACGGAAAGCCTGGCTTCGGATTCTTTGAGTTTCTTCCCATAGGTATCATCTGCCTCGGCGTGGGTCTTCTCATGCTCTATCCCCTCTGCCGCTTCTTCCTTGGCAACAAGGAAAAGGGCAACGAAGCCGGCAGACAGGACGAATCGCTTGAACATCTGCTCCACGAGTATCACATCAACGACCTCGTGTTTCGCCTCACTCCCGCCGACGGGAGCAAAATGATGGAGGGGCACACCGTGGGCGAACTTGAAGTGCGCCAGCGCTACGGAGTGACCATTCTCGAGGTGCGCCGCTCCAACCTCACCGTGTTCAGTCCGTTCATACAGGAAGCGGTGAATTCCACCACTATATTCCACGGCGACGACACGCTCTACGTGCTCGGAAAGCGCGAATGCGTGGACCGCTTCGCCGCCGACTGCCACCTCCTCGTGCATGAAGATGCAGAGCGTGAGGGCAAAGCCAAACTCGACTTCTACGAGATAGGACTTGCCGAAGTGCTCGTGGCTCCCGACTCCGCCCTCGTGAACCGGCCGTTGCGTGCGGCCAATTTCCACGAACGTTTCAATGTGAACGTGCTCGCCGTGAAGCGCAGTGGAAAATATCTTTTCGAAGACGTGCTCGACGCTCCCGTAAAGAGCGGCGACATGCTTCTCGTTCACGGCGCCTGGAAAGGCATCTCGAGCATGGCGAAGAAAAACCGCGAATGGATAGTTATCGGTTCGCCCAGCGAAGACGAGGAAAGCGTGGCCCTCGACCACAAGGCCCCTCTTGCCGCTGCGCTCATGGTGGCCATGGTGGCCGTCATGGTGTTTGCCGACCAGCTTGGCATAAAGCCCGTGGCCGCAGTAATCATAGCCGGACTGCTCATGGTGCTCACACGCTGCGTGCGCAGCGTCGACGCCGCCTACAAAATGATAGGCTGGGAGAGCATCGTGCTCATTGCCGCCATGATGCCCATGTCCACCGCGCTGTCCAAGACCGGCATCTCGGCATGGATTGCCACCACCCTCGTGGAGGCGCTCCGCGCCTACGGTCCCATTGCCGCCATGGCGGGCGTCTACATAGTCACCTCCGTGTTGAGCACGTTCATCAGCAATTCCGCCACGGCCATCCTCGTGGCACCCATCGCCTGGGCGGCAGCCGAGCAGCTCGGCGTTTCGCCCGCACCATTCATGATGACGGCTGCCGTGGCTGCAAGCGCTTGCTTTGCCACCCCCATCTGCACCCCGCCCAATGCCATGGTGATGAATGCCGGACACTACAACTTCATGGACTACGTGAAGGTGGGCGTTCCATTGCAGATAGTGATGGGCATAGTGGCCATCCTCGTCATTCCGCTCTTCTTCCCCTTCTGATGCCATGCGGGACGGCTCACAACTTCTTGCATACAAAAACTATAGATATACGACACATGAAAAAAGTAGCTACACTTTGCGCAGCCTTCGCGCTGACGCTCGCCTTCGCCGCCACGGCAAGCGCACAGACATTCAGCTATGGCATCACGGCCGGTCTGAATCTCACCAAGCTCAAGTACAGCACGAAGAACTTCCAGGGCAACCTTTCGTCCGACAACCGCGCCGGATGGTTCGTGGGTCCGAAAGTGGCTTTCAACACCGCATTGGGCATCGGCGTTGACGCCGCACTTGAATACTCCGAACGCAACCTCTACATGTCTGCCGAAAACACCAACGGCTCCACCACCACCGAAACGAAGAAATACCGCACGCTGGAAATCCCCGTCAACCTTCGCTACAACATCGGTCTCGGAAGCAAGGCCGGCATCTACGTGGCCACCGGTCCGCAGTTCGGCTTCGCCCTTCAGAACATGGACTGGGGCAACTTCGGCACGGGCAACAACTTCAGCCGCAGCAACCTCAACACCACTTGGAACATAGGCGCCGGCGTGCGTCTCCTCGGTCACCTCGAAGCCGGTGTAGGCTACAACTTCGCCCTCGGCAAGGCCGGCAAGGGAATCCTCGGCGACCAGTATGCCGGAACCTCCACCGACGCCGAGCTCGAGTACAAGACCAACACCTTCCAGGTGCAGCTCACCTACCTCTTCTAAAATCATCAATTTAATCAGATACTCCCATGATTAGACTAAACTGTTTCTTCCAGGCCAACGAGGGAAAATACGAAGAAGCCCTTCAGGCCGCCATTGCACTTACCGCAGCTTCCGTCAAGGACGAAGGCAACGTGGCCTACGACTGCTTCGAAAGCGCCACACGCCCCGACGTGTTCATGATTTGCGAAACGTGGAAAGACCAAGAATCGCTTGACAAACACATGGCTCAGGACCACTTCAAACTCTATGTGGGTCAGCTCGAAGCCTGCGGTACGCTCAAGCTCGAACAGTTCGACTTCCCCGAAAAATAACCACGAAACTCAACCGTATGACGAGGTTGCGGCTCCCCGTGCCGCAGCTTCGTCATACTTGCTTTTGCGCCGCCGGCGCACACACACTGTTTCCTTCCGGCGTGCGTCGTCCCCCTGACGCGTCGCACCATTATTGTTTCATCCGTAAAAAACACAAAACGTCTATGGCAAAAACTCTACGCACCTTATTGCTGGGAGCGGTAGCCGCTATCAGTTGCACGGCCACGGCACAAAGCGTGACGCGGGCCACAGCTCCCGACCTCCAGCTCTATGGCAGCATCATCGGCTCGTTCAACGAGCCCGGAAGCTACTACAACGAAAGCGGAGGTATCTACACCTTCAACCTTCGCCAGCCCGCCGGCATAACCCTCGTAAAGAGCGGTGTGCACACCTACGGCGGAGGAACCTATGCGCAAGGCTCCTATTACCACAACGACTTCACCGAAAGCAGTGACGGCAGCCGCATCACCATGCCCATCCGTCTCTACCGCCACAACGCAACGGACTGGAGTCAGGAAAGCCTCAGCTACGGCTACGCCTTCAGCTGCATCACCTACGACATGACCTTCGACCCCGAGACGCAGCAGCTCTACGCCATCTTCGCCGACGATGCCTACTCCGGCAAACGCCGTCTCTTTGGGCGTTTCCGCTATAAGGAGCAGGAAGGCGCGCCGCTCTATGAGTGCGACTCAATAGCCGCCTTCCCCGAAGTGATGGTTGCACTCACCGCCGACCGCAACGGCACGCTCTACGCCATCGACAAGAAAGCCAATCTCTACACCGTAGACAAATACACCGGAGCCACAAAGCTCGTCGGCAACACCGGCGTGCAGACCCAGGCCATGTTCCAAAGCGCGGCTTGCAACTACACAAACGGTAAAATCTACTGGGCCACTATCTACAACGACATGTGGGACACCGGCATTTTCGAAGTAGACCCCGCCACCGCCAAGAGCACCCTCGTTTCCGACTTCGGCTACGACTACGGCACCGCCACGTGCGACCAGTTTACCGGCATCTACTTTAAGGAAGACCTCGACCTCCAAGCACTTCCCGACACCGTAGCCAACCTCTCCGCCACCTTCTCCTCCGCCACATCGGGCGAGGCCGTCTTCACCCTTCCCTCTACGGCAACCGACGGCACCACCCTTTCCGGCACGGTAAACTACACCGTGCGCCTCAACGGCAACGTAGTAGCCACAGGCAGCGGTGAGGCCGGAGCCATAACCACCGTGCCGTTGCAGACCGCTGCCGAAGGCGAAACGAAAGTAGGCGTCGTGTCACAGCGTCCCGCTACCGCCACGCAACCCGCAGCCACAAGCAAGGAAGTGACCGCTACGGCTTGGGTGGGACACGACGTGCCCGAAGCACCCGCCCGTGTGTCCATCCGTGCCGCAGGCAACGACGTCACCGTTTCGTGGAAAGCTCCCTCGCAGGGCGTGCACCGCGGCTACATCGACGCCGAAAACATGACCTTTACCCTCACGCGCTACATCGAAGGACGCGACGAGCCCGATGCCGTGGTGGCAAAGGACATCAAAGCCACCACCTACACCGACCACATCGCCTCAGAAGCCAAAAACGTCTACTACTACACCATCACCGCCCGCAACGGCGACTTCACCAGCAAGCCCGCCACCACACGCACCGTGAAGCTCGGCACGCAGATAGGTTTCCCCTACAGCAATGCCTTCGCGTCCAGTCCGTTCGACGAAGACTTCACCGTGATTGACGCCAATGCCGACGACAACACCTGGACTTATAGCGAATCGGACAAGAACGTGCAGTACAACGCCAACGCTCAGAGCGCCGACGACTGGTTCATCACCCCAGCCTTCAGCGTGAAGAAAGGCGCCATCTACACTTTCTCCTTCACCATGAAGGGTGGCTACTCCGCCGAACGCATTGCCGCCTATCTCGGCGAAGCGCCCACGGCAGAAGCCCTCACCACCGAGGTCATCGCCCCCACCGAAATAGCACAGGCCTATTACGGACAGACGCTAAAGGGCACCTTCCGCGCCACAGCCGACGCCACGCTCCACTTCGGCATACATGCCACGAGCGATGCCTATGCCGGCACGCTTCAGGTAGACGACTTGAGCATCACGGAATGCCCCGTCACCGCCCCCGAGCCAGTCGCTCAGTTCAAAGCCACGCCCGGAGCCAAGGGCATCAACCAGGCCGACATCACCTTCACCGCACCTTCAGCCACCCTTGAAGGCACACCGCTCAAAGGCGCGCTAACCATAGACATCACACGCGACGGCAAAACGCTCAAAACGCTCACCGGCGTGCAGCCCGGCGCCGCCTGTTCTTACTCCGACACCTACGTGTCTACCGACTTCCACACCTACGCCGCCACAGCCACCGCTGCCGATGGACAGCAAAGCGTGGAAGCCGCAGCAACCATCTTCGTGGGCCTCGACAAGCCCGGTCCCGTACGCAACCTCCGCATTGTGGAAGACCTCGACAAGGAAGGCCTCGTACATCTCACCTGGGATGCTCCCGAAACGGGTATGAACGGCGGATATATCGACCCCGAAGGTCTCACCTACTACATCTCCGGCGGCGTGAGCAGTTCGTCGGACTTCTCCATTGGCAATGCAACTCACTACGACGAGCAACTCTCGCCCAACGGCAAGCAGATTTACCAGGCCTACAGCGTGTATGCCGGCAACAGCGCCGGCAACGGCCGTTCGCAGGTTTGGCAGACGGCCTCCGTCATTGCCGGTCCTGCGCTGAAGGCCCCCGTCTTCGAATCGTTCGACGGCGCCACCATGAAGAGCGGTCCGTGGCTCACCAAGATGACCAACGGAAAAATTGGCGAAGCCTACTGCTACGTAATGAGCGAAGCCACCGACATTGTCCCCGCCGACCTCGATGGCGGTCTGCAGGTGTTCTCCGCCACTTCGCTCGGCAAGTCGGCACGCAGCGAGAGTCCGAAAGTCGACATCAGCGCACTTGCGAAGCCCGTGCTTCACTTCTGGGCCTACTTCAACGGTAAGGGCGACTCCCTCACCGTGAGCGTATCGCCCGACTACAAAGGTTTCGAACCCGTGCTCCGTCTCTCTTCCGCCGATGCCGCAGGGTGGAAACGTTTCGCCGTAGACCTCTCGCCTTATCGCTCCAGCCGTTTCGTGCAAATCGGTCTTGAAGGAAAGGCAGTGGCCTCGCTCGAGTATTTCATGGCTTACGACAACGTGAGCATCACCGACACTTATGCCGATGACCTCATGATGCGCGCCCTCACCTCGCCCGACGAGATGAACACGCTCGACGAGAGCGACTTCAAGGTGGCCATTCGCAACAATGGCGACCGCAGCGTGAAGGCTGCCGACTATAGCATTGTGCTCTACCGCAACCACAAGGAAGTGGCGCGTCAGCAAGGCGAAGACCTCGCCGTCGATGCCAAAATAGAGTTCATGTTCACCGACAAGGCTTCCGTGCTTGAAACGGAGAAGAACGTCTACCAGGCTGCCATAGAGTTTGCTGCCGACGAAAATCCCGCCAACAACTTCTCGCAGGCCGACACCGTGAAAGTTACGCTTCCCGATTATCCTACGCCCTCTGCCCTTAAGGCCACGAAAGCTACCAACGGCGCAACTCTCAGCTGGACGGCTCCCGACCTCGATAACCTCAAGAAGCAGAGCTACACCGAAACGTTTGAGGACTTCCCCGCCTTCACCATTAGCGAAATGGGCGAATGGACGCTCGTCGACGGCGACAAGCAGGAAACGAAGCGCATCATGCTCAGTAGCGTAATCGGTGCACTCCAGTACGACCACGCCGGCGAAGCCATGGCCTACCAGGTGTTCAACGTGACGCAGGCGGGCATTCCCTTCGCCACTTGGGATCCCCACTCCGGCGAACAGATGCTTCTCTGCTTTGCCGCTTCTTCTACCGACGAGAGCAATCCCGTAAAGCCCAACGACGACTGGCTCATCTCGCCCGCACTCGACGGCTCCGCGCAGACCATAAGTTTCTACGCCAAAGCCGCCCAGGCCTCTACCTACGTGCCGGAAGAAATGGAACTCCTTTATTCTATGGAGAGCACCGACACGGCTACCTTCGTCAAGGTAGATAAAGTGAGTGTGACGAATGCCAAAACTTGGGACGAATATCGCTTCGACGTGCCTGAGGGCGCGAAGTACTTCGCCATCCGCTGCGTGTCGAACAATAAGCTCGCGCTGATGCTCGACGACATCACCTTCATCCCCGAAGGCGCAGAAAGCGTGGAACTCACGCTCAAGGGCTACAACGTATATCGCGACAGCGTGCTCGTCAATGCATCTCCCGTCACCGCTACGGACTATGTGGACACGACGGTTGACACTGCCAAGGACTACACCTATCACGTCACCGCTGTTTATGCCGAGGGCGAATCGCTTCCCTCAAACGCTGCCTGCACCGACGGCACGTCGGCCATCGTCCGTCCTTCCGCTTCTGCGGTGACGGTAAGCACCGCGGGCCACACCATCGTGGTGAACCATGCAGCAGGTCTCGACGTGGCGCTCTACACTGCCGACGGCCGCACGCTTGCCGTGCGCAAGGCCGCGAACCGCGAGACGTTCTGCGTGGAACCCGGCATTTATGTAGTGAAAGCCGGAAGCGTGCGCAGCAAGATTGTAGTGAAATAAGCTCCGCAAGCGTTTTTGTTTGTCAAGAATTTGAGAATTGAAGAAGACTGCTTTACTTCTCTGATGCTTGAAAGTTTCTATTTGTCAAGAATTTGGGAATTGAAGCAATGTGCTTCGGTTCTCAGATTCTTGACTTTCTCTATTCAGTTTCTTCAAACCTTATGATACGACCTTTACTCTTTACCCTTGCCCTCGGCGCATTTGCAGCATCGGCGCAAGCCCAGCAAAGCGCCGCGCTCCCCGACATCTACGGCAGCGTGGTCTTCGGACATGGATGGGAGGACATGGGCGACAATGCCCCCTATGGCATCTACTCCGTGCCGCCGACCGACGGCAGTGCCATCAAACTCGTCAAAGCCGGCAAGCAGTACCATGCCATTGGCGGCGGCGTTTATGTGGACGGACGCTACTATCTCGTGGACTACTCCACGCTGCAGACCGAGGGTGCCGTCTACTTCCGCACCTACGACGTGGCCGACGGATGGAAGCTCCTGCGCGAAGAGCCACTCTCCTCGCTCGAAAGCATTGCCTCCGACCTCACCTACGACCCCGTCACCGACCAGATATTCGGATGCTTCGTGGATGCCGCCACCTATTCCTCTGAATCGAAAACCTACTTCTTCGGTACGCTCAATCCGCTCACCGGCGCCAGCACGCATATAGCCTCCCTGCCCGAAGAACTCATCTGCCTTGCCGCCAACCGCGAAGGCGAACTCTACGGCATCGGTGCGCTCGGTGCCTTGTATAAAGTGGACAAGACGAGCGGCGCCGTAACGAAAATCGGTGAAAGCAACCGTCAGGTGAAATATGCCCAAAGTGCCACCTTCGACTACGCCAGCGGCCGCCTGCTCTGGGCTATGACGCCGCACTACACCGACGAGTCGCCCGAGGTGTGCGAAGTGAATCTGCAGACGGGCGCTGCCACCACGCTTACCACCATTCCCGAGCGCTACGAGCTTACGGGCATCTACACCCTCAGTCCCTTTACCCTCGACGGTGCGCCTGCGCGTCCCGCCAACTTTGAGTGCAACTATTCCGAGGGTGCGCTCTCCGGCACCGTCGCTTTCGACGTGCCCACCGCCACCTTCGCTGGCGGCACGCTCGGCGGCAACCTGCGTTACGAGGTGAAACTCGACGGCGAGATAGCCGACGAGGGCACGCTCGAAGCTGGTGCCAAACGCTTCACCCTTCGTGCCGACCTCGAGCGCGGCATGCACGAAGTGAAAGTGGCGGTAAGCAACGCCACCGGCCGCAGTCCCTATGCCATAAAGGACTTCTGGGCGGGCGCCGACGTGGCACAGGCCGTGGCGCCCACAGCCACGAAGGTCAACGACACCGACGTTTCCGTCCAATGGACGGCTCCCACAGAGGGTATCCACGGCGGATACATCCACGCGGACGGTCTCTCCTACATGGTGACGCGCATGCCCGACGGAGTGAAACTCTACGAAGGCACAGCCACCTCCATGACCGACAAAAACGTGGACCGGCTCAGTTTCGACAGCTACTACTACCAGGTGACCGCCCGCGTCGACGGCACCGACGGGCAGGCAGCCTACACCACCCCCATGCACTTGGGCAAAACGCTCCATTTGCCTTACCTCCAAGGCTTTAATAGCGAGATGGAAGCGAGCACCATGACCATAGAGAACCGCAACAACGACTGCAGCACGTGGGAATATTACGACATGGGCATGGTTTACGGTCTCAGCGACGACGAGAAGGACGCCGACGACTGGCTCATCACCCCTGCCTTCACCCTCAGCGCCGACTCCGTCTACCACGTGAGCATCGACGCCTCCACCGATGAAGGCGCTACCGAAACGCTCGGCATCTTTGCCGGTGCAGCGCCCAAGGGCGATGCCATGACGCAGACCATCGTGCCCCACACGGCCGTGACCAACGTGCCCTATCAGAGCTACGGCGGCTATTTCCGTCCCGCCGCCACCGGCACGTGCTACGTGGGCATACACGCTGCCAGCACCTATGCCGACGGCAGCTACCTCTATGCCGACAATCTGCGCGTTGACCTCGTGGCCTCCGTCTACGCCCCCGCAGCGGCCACTAACGTTTCGGCGCTTCCGCAGGGCACGGAGCAGAAAGTGCAGCTTTCCTTTGCAGCACCTTCCACCGACTATGTCGGAAACACCCTTTCCTCCATCAGCCGCATAGAAGTGGTGCGCACCACCGACGGCGAGAAGGTGGCCACGCTCACTGATGCCGTACCCGGAAAGCTCTATACGCTCACCGACGAGCCTTACGACGAGGGCACAAACGACTATCTCGTCACCGCCTACAACGACTACGGTGCAGGCATCCCCGTCAGTGCGAGCGCCTATGTGGGCCTCGACACGCCCGCTGCGGTGACCGACGTGAAACTCTCCGCCACCGACGACGGCCAGGTGACGCTCTCTTGGAAAGCTCCCGAAACCGGACTCCACGGCGGAAACATCGACCCCGCAGCGCTCACCTACCGCGTAGGAAACCTCAACGGCACGGAGTCTGCCACGACCATCGTGAGCGAAACGTCGTACTCCGAGCAAGTCACGCTCACCGAAGGCACGCAGCGCCTGACGTGGTACACCATTCAACCGCGCAACACCAAGGGACAGGGCCGCAAGGTGCAGACCGACACCATCTTTGTAGGCGCACCCTACGACATGCCCTACAACGAGTCGTTCAAGCTGCGAAGCCTTGAGCGCGGACCGTGGAACACGCTCAACAGCGACCTCGCCGAGTGGAACCTCCTGCAATACGGTTCCTACACCGACGCTGCCGACAACGACAACGGACTCATTGCCTTCTCCACCCTTTCCGAAGGCTCCGAGGCACAGCTCGTCAGTCCCAAGATATCCCTCAACGGCGGCACGCAACCGCGTCTCACCTTCTACCTTTGGAACATGAAGCGCGCCGTACACTCGCTCCGCGTGCAGCTCCGCGGTTCCGGCGGCCGCGTCTACACGCTTGCTACCATCACGCCCAACGAGACTGACAACGAAACGCTCGACGGCGAGTGGAAACGCTACGAGATAGACCTCTCTTCCTACGTCCGTCTCAACAAACACGTGCAAGTCATCTTCACCGGCGTGGGCGGCCACATTACCGACTACACCGTCATCCCGCCCGTATATCTCGACCGCATTTGCCTTGACGACCCTACGCCGCAGAACCTTGCAGCGCAGCAGCTCGTGGCAAAGAAGGATCACGTGGCCGTGGGCGACGACGTGAACTTCACGCTCACCGTCAACAACAAGGGTACGCGTGAAGCCGACAACTACCGCGTGTGTCTCTACCGCGACGGGCTTTGCGTAGACTCCGTGGCAGGACGCGCCGTAGCAGCGGAAGCCTACACCACGGTACAGCTCCACGACGCGCCCAATGCCGATGCTTCCGAAACGAGCCGCTACACCGCCACCATAGACTGGGACGACGATGCCGACCTCTCGGACAACACTTCGCCCACGTGCGTAGTCACCGTGCTTCCCGGCCAACCGTTCATCCGCCGCGTGCAAGCAGCCAAGGACAACGGCAGCGTGAAGCTCTCCTGGGAAGAACCCGAAGGCATTGCCGCAGGCACCGAAGCCGCCACCGTGACGGAGGACTTCGAATCGTATGCCGCATTCACCATCAGCCACTTCGGTGAATGGAGCCTCCACGACGGCGACCGACAGACCACGCTCGGCATTCAGGACGGCACGGGCTA
Organism: Bacteroidaceae bacterium; assembly: GCA_963649665.1. Taxonomy (GTDB): domain Bacteria; phylum Bacteroidota; class Bacteroidia; order Bacteroidales; family Bacteroidaceae; genus Alloprevotella. Next base: position 43,243 of record CAVJJO010000001.1, read on the forward strand.
CTTCGTGCAGTACGACAATGTGGAGTCGCCCATGGCGTTCCAGATTTTCAACCCCTCGGCTGCAAATCTCAGCAGCTACTACTTCCCCACCCATTCGGGTAAGCAAGTGGCAGCCGCCTTCAACGCTGGGCGCTACACCGCCAACGACGACTGGCTCATCTCGCCCGAAGTGGACGGCGCACAGACCATCACGTTCTGGGCATGCAGTCCCGACGCCAGCTACTACGGTACGCAAGAGCAGATGGAAGTGCTCTACTCCACTACCGACACGCTCACCGAACACTTCACAAAGCTCGGCAGCACCTACACCGTGCCCGGGAAGTGGACGCAATACAGCGTGGCGCTCCCCGAGGGCACACGCCACTTTGCAATCCGTTGCACCTCGCTCGACCAGTACATCCTCTTCGTCGACGACATCACTTACCGCAAAGCGCCGCGCGACTTCCGTCTGCTCGGCTACAACGTCTACCGCAACGGCACGCTCCTCACTCCCGCACCCATAACTTCCACGAGCTACACCGACGCTTTCTCTTCCGAAGCCGACTACAAGGTAAGCGCCGTGTACAACACGGGTGAAAGCCGGCAGACCCAAGCAGAGTGGGGCACGCCCTCAGCCATCAGCAACGTAAGCGCCGATGCTTCAGCACCCGCTGCCGTTTACGACGCCCAAGGCCGACTCCTTCCCTCCACTACGCTGCCCTCCGCCCATGGTGTCTACATCGTGCGCAAAGGCGGAAAAACGGTGAAGGTGATGAGATGATTTTAACACTGAGAATCGCGTAGAAATCACCAGACGCACATACGCTCGGAAATACGCGATTTTCAGCGTATGTAATAATGCATCTTGTTGCAGCAAAATGCATATGCATTAAGAATTCGCTGCATACTGCTGCGGAAAACGTCCCGTTGGAGCAAAAAAGGGAACCTTTCCCGTGAAAATTCCAAGGCATCTAGTAAAAATTCCCCCTAAGCCCAAAATTTTGGGCCTAGGGGGAATTTCTGTAAGACGCCTTGAAGTGACGGAAATGTGCTGAAAAGAGGCAAAAAGTCATCGCTCTTCTCTCTAGTTTGAACCTCGCAGACGAAAAAACGAAGGGCGCAAAATTAACGATTGAAAGGTTTGTTTACGATGCCTCCGTCTCGACGGCGCTCTGCGGCTTCCCGGAGGCTTCTGCGTGGCTATTCCCTCTATGGGCGTGACGTTTCCAAACGCTTCGCCCTATGCGAGCCTTGAGCTGAAACGCATGCTGGCGCCGGCGCATGGGCGAAAATGAATAAATGCTCGCTTAGAGAAAATTCCAGGTCTGAAATAACTTTCCAAGGCTTGGAATTTTTGTTTACCAAATAGGTTGGCTATATTTGCACGTAGCGACATATGGCCCATCGGCCCATTACTAAAAAAGAAAGACCTTTCATGAAACGAATGCTACTCTCTGCCGTCATGCTCTTCGCTGTGCTGACGGCCATGGCGCAAAGCCAAATTAAGTACGGCTACCTCAGTTACAACACCATACTCCGTTCCATGCCCGACTACACCGAGGCGCAGCGGCAGATGGGCGAATTGAAGAAAAAGTATGAAGCTGAGGCTTCCTACAACGAGCAGAACTTCAAGCGCCAGTTTGCCGAATTTCTCCAGGGGCAGAAGGACTTTCCGCAGAACATTCTGCTCAAGCGCCAGCGTAGCCTTCAGGACGCCATGGAGAAAAGCCTCAGTTTCCGCCACGACGCAGACAGTCTGCTCAAAGTGGCCGAAACGGAAGCCCTGGCTCCCGTGCGCAAACGCCTCGACGACGCCATCCGTGCCGTCGGTCTTGAGCATGGCTATGAATACATCGTCAACACCGACGCCAACACCTATCCCTTCCTGCACCACTCCGTAGCTGAAGACGCCACTGCCTACGTCGAAGCAAAACTTAAGTAACAGCCCATGACTCCTATAGGCGTTTTCGACTCAGGATACGGCGGACTCACCATTCTCCGCCAAATACGCCAGCTCCTGCCGCAATACGACTACCTCTACTTGGGCGACAACGCCCGTGCCCCGTATGGTTCCCATTCCTACGACGTGATATACGAATACACCTTGCAGGCCGTGGAATATCTCTTCGCCCAAGGCTGTCCGCTCGTCATCCTGGCGTGCAACACGGCTTCGGCCAAAGCGTTGCGAACCATTCAGGAACGCGACCTGCAACGGCTCGACCCCACCAAGCGCGTGCTCGGCGTGATACGCCCCACGGTGGAAGCCATCGGGCCGCTCACGCAAACGCGCCACGTGGGACTCCTCGGCACCGCAGGCACGGTAAATTCGGGTTCCTACACCATGGAAATCCACAAGCTCTGGCCCGACATCCAACTCACGGGGCAGGCTTGCCCCATGTGGGTGCCGCTCGTGGAAAACTACGAGTTCGACTCTCCCGGAGCGGACTATTTCGTGAAGAAACGCATCGATGCCATACTCCGCATCGACCCGCAGATAGACACTCTCATACTCGGATGCACGCACTATCCGCTCCTCATGAACAAAATAGTGAAATACACGCCGCCCGGCGTGCGCATCGTGCCGCAAGGCGAATATGTGGCGCAGAGCCTGCAGGACTATCTCGACCGACACGCCGACATGGAAGCGCGCCTGACGAAGCAGGGTTCCTGCCACTATCTCACCACGGAGAGCGCCGACAAGTTCCGCCAAAGCGCCGCCCTCTTCATGCATCAGATGGTCGACGTGGAGCACATTTCACTCGAAGAGAAATAAGCGGTGCCTCCACATCGCTAAACGAAAGCATCCCGCATTTTGCTTCTATGCAGAATGCGGGATGCTTTTAGTCTTTTCCTTTGGCACGGCGCTGTTCGCGCTCCACACTTTCGCGTGTGTGTTTCCAGCGGCGGTGGCTCCAGAGCCAGAGGTAGGGGGTGTCGTTGATTTCCTGCTCAAGCCGTCGCATGTAGAGTTCGGTGAGCTTGAAGTCGGGATAGTCTTTCATGTCGTGGGTCAGACATTCAAGATGGCATTCGTAATAGCCGCGACGCGGACGGGTCACGTGGGCAAAATAGGCAGCGGCGCCCACTTTCTTGCCGATTCGTTCGGCGCCGGTAAATATCGGCGTGTCCTGGTGCAGAAAGTCCACCCAGTCGTGAATGCTCAGCGGAGACGGACTTTGGTCGGAGATGAAGCCGATGTGGCTGCGGATGCCTTTTGAGCGAAGGGTGAGAATGTGGCGGAAAGCGTCGTACTTCGAAATGTTTTCCGCACCGAACCGCGAGCGCATATGGAAGAAAAGCCGGTCGAACACGGGGTCGCGGAGCGGACGGTAGAGTTGTCCGCAGTGGTGACTGCTCCACATGCCGATGGAACTTATCCATTCCCAGTTGCCGTAGTGCCCGAGCATGAGAAACACGAACGGCTGGTGGTCAAGTTCGGCATCCATGGCCTCTATGCCCACAACCTTCATGCGGCGCTTCATCTCCTCGGGCGTGATGGTGAGCAGTTTCACCGTTTCCACGGCATAGTCGCAGAAGAAACGGTAGAAGCGCCTTTCTATGCGCCTGCGTTCCAGCGGCGAACGGTCAGGGAACGAACGTTTGAGGTTGGTGTGCACCACGCGCCGGCGATAGCGCACCACGTAGTAAAGCACGGGAAATATAAGGTCTGATATACGGTAGAGCCACCAAAGGGGAAGGCGCGAAAGCAGGTGGAGGAGTTTGCCTCCGAGCTTGACGTACCATTTCGAGAGTGACGGAGTAGATTCTGTCATATTCTAAGAGGATGTTCTTGAGTTCATGGAAGATGGGTTAGCCGTCGGTCAGCGTCCGAGCCATGCTTCGGGATTGAGTTTCGACGTTTCCTTGCGGAGCTGGAAGTGGAGCGTGCAGTTGCCCGAGGCGTCGGTAGCCACAGAGCCGAGCGTCTGGCGTGCTTCCACCTGCTGTCCGCTGCGCACGGAAATGGAACTGAGGTTGCAGTAGACGGAAAGATAGGAGCCGTGGCGCACAATCACGTTGTACATGCCTCCGAAGGGGAACACGCTCGTCACCTCGCCACGGAATATGCAGCGCGCCTGCGCTCCGGGGCGGCCCGTGATGTTGATGCCCTTGCTGTCGAGCTGCACGCCGCGGAGCCCTTCCACGTTATACGAGCCGAAATGGGTGGTGATGGCATAAGCGCCGGTAATGGGCATGGGGAGACGTCCGCGGTTAGCGGCAAAGTTGTTGGAAAGTGCGCGGTCGGCATTGTCGGCGGCGTTGAACGAGGGCGTGGCGGTGCGCTCTTCTTCGGTCACCCTGCTGGGCTTCGACGATGAAGCGCCTTTGTCGCGCGAAGCCGTAGCCGCCTTCGAGCCCGACTTCGACGAGGCCTGCGCCTTGCGGCGCGCAGCTTCCTCGCGCTCCTTGCGCTTCTTTTCGGCTGCCGCCTGCTCGCGTTCGCGTTTGAGCTTGGCCTGACGTGCCGCTTCGGCCTTGCGCCGCTTCTCTTCTTCGGCCTTGCGCCGACGTTCGGCCGCTGCTATCTCCTGCTGGATGAGCCGGTCAATCTGCGCATCGAGAGCGGCGGACTTCTTGCGCTGCTGGGCGATGGATGCCTGAAGCTCACGCTGCTTTTGGTTAAGTTCGTCGACCACCTGCTGCCGCTCTGCCTGCTGCCCTTGGAGCTTTTGCGTCTGCGCCTGTCCCTCGGCAAGCAACCGGTCTTTCTCCGTTTTCACGCCGAGCAGTTCGTTGCGCTTGGCCTGCACTTCGCTCTCTTTCTGGCTGATGAGTTTGGCCTGCGCGTGCTGGTAGCGCGTGAAGTCGGTCATGTAGCGCATGCGGCGGTACATTTGTCGGAAATTCTTGGCAGAGAGAATGAACTGCCACTTCGACACTTGCATGCGGTTGCGGAACATGTAGTTCACGGCGCGGCGGTAGCGTCGCTTGCAGTCGCTCAGGTCGGCCTCAAGGAGGGCAAGTTGCTCTTCAAGCCCCTTGATGCTTGAAGCGAGCGTGGTGAGTTCGGTGTGGATGTGATCCACATACTTCTGCTGGCCTTCAATCTGCGCGTTGATCACGCGCAGGTCTGCCAGCTGGGCGTTGACGTTCTTCTTCGTGGAACGCAACATCTTTTCCTGGTCGGCAATTTCGCGTTTCAGCGTCTGTTGCTGGTTTTGCAGTTTGCGTATGTTGCGGTTGGTCTGCGCGCCAAGTGGCGTGCACACCGTAATACAGAGAACGAAGCAGAAGAGAAGTATGCGGGTCATATTATATATGGAGAAGAATGCGGAGAAGAACGATTTTGCGGAAGTGTGCTTATTTCAGCAGTTTGCCGAGCACCTGGTCCACCGAGCGGCGGGTGTATTTCGACGATACCGTGGTGCGCGTTTCCCAGTCGGAGTCGTTCGCGAGACGGGACAGGTTGAGCTTGAGTCCTACGTCCTTTCCCGTGTCGGTAACTTTCATGCTCATGGCATTGGGGAACTGTCGTCCGTCGAATGCGCTGAAGTCGGAATAGTCGAAGCGGAATTCGCCTTTGTCGGTATCCTTTGTTCCTTTCACCACGAGGGCGGTGAGGAGCGCGGGGTTGGGTTGGGTGAGGAAGGAGTAAGAGAGTTGCGGCGTGTTGGTAAGGGAAAGGACGGGCGTGCCGTTTTGGTACGAGAGCGTAAAGCGCGAAGCGGAGTTTGCCGCGTTGCGTTCGCCCGGCACGAAGAGTTCGTTCCAGAACACCGACTGCAGGGCGTAGAAGTCGAGATTGGCTTTCTTTAGGAAACTTACTTCGCTATAGGCGGCACGCACGTACTGCTTGTTCAGACGGTCCACGATGAGCACGTCCTGCGGAGTAAACTCCAAGCGTCCCACCTCCATGCCGAGGAATGTGACGGAAAGCTGCACCACGTCGTTGCGCTTCATGCGAAGCGTTCCGTTGGCGCTCAAGCTTTTGCCGAGACCTTCAATCTCTACTTTCACTTTGGCGGTGAGGAACGTCTTCGTCACTTGGTTCTTTGCCACGTTCTTCACCACGGCGGCCGCTGTACTTTCCGTGGAGGAAGGTGCGGTCACGGCAGAGGAAGATGTGGTGGCGCTTCCTATATTTTTTGTGGAACGGCACGAAGCAAACGCTACCGCACAGAGCAGTAAGGCTATGGAGAGATGTTTCATTTCTTCTGACTGTTTGATGATAGATTAGGTATCGCCGCGCTTTCCGGCACTCAGGGGCGCCCTCTTTTCAATTTGAGCAGGATGCGCTTGCGGTCGGCTTTCTTTTCGGTGAGCGAGCAAGCCTTTTGCCAGTAAGCCCTTGCCTTTTTCCTTTCGCCGGTGCGGTAGTAAATGTCGCCGGCGTGGTCGAAGAGCGAAGCGTTCTCGCGGTCGGTAGCGTCCGCGAGGCGGAGCATCTGGTCAATGAAGATGCGGGCCTGGGCGTGTTGTCCCATGCGGTAGAGCACCCAGGCATAGGTGTCGAGGTAGGTGGTATTGTCGGGCTCCGCGTCGACCGTCTGCTTGCTCATGGCGCGCGCTTTTTCAAGGTTGCGCTGGTCAAGGGAAAGGAAGTAGGCATAGTTGTTGAGGCAGAGAAGATTGCGCTCATTGTAGACCAATGCGCTGTCGTAGGCGGCATAGGCGCGCTCCTTGCGGCCGCCGTCGTGAAGCACGTCGCCCAGTTGGGCGTAGAGGTCGGAAGCGAGTTCGCGGTCGGTGTTTTCGTCTATGCGTTCCGCTCCGCGCGAAAGGGCATCGATGGCCTCTTCATCGCGGCCGAGGCGATAGAGCGCCACGCCCTCGTAGTAGTAGTAGGTCACCTCGCCCGGTTGGTACACTTCGCCTTTTCGGCAGATGTCGGCGGCTTGTTGCATATTGTCCTTCTGCAACATAATCTGCAGCAACTGCAAGCGCGCCGTGGTGTAGTCGGGTTCTATTTCGAGAATCTTCTGCAGCACGGGAATCAAAGAGTCCGCCGGCATTTTCAGACTCGCCATGTAAAAGGCGCAGAGTTCCGCCATGTCGCGAGACTCCTGCGGCTGGGCGAGGACTTTGTGGAAGAGTTCGAGCACTTCGGCGCTGTCGCCCTTGCGGTTGAGGTTGTCTATGGCGAACGACTTCATGGCTTCAATGCGAGCCGTAGTTGTGGTGCGGGGATTGAGCACAACTTGGTTGAGCAGGCCGCGGTAAAGCGAGTCGGCCTCAGCGGCTTTGTAGTAGGCGAGGAGCGAGAGCTGGGCGTAGCTGTTGTTGGGTTCGGCGGTAAGCACGTCCTTGTAGATTTCTATGGCTCGGTCGTGGTAGCCGTGCTGGTCGTAGAGGTCGCCGAGGAGCACGCGGTAGCGAAGGTCGAGGGGGTATTCGGCACAAAGGTCTTCGATGGCTTTGTAGGCGTGTTCGTCGTCCTTCATGGCAATGTAAGTCTGGAATTTCTCGAGGCTAAGCGCTTCGCTTTGCCCGTCGAGTTTCTCCAGCCGCTCGATGGAACGTATGGCACCGGCGTAGTCGCCGCTTTGCTTGTAGAGCCAGATGAGCGAGGCGAGGTTTTCCGTGGTGGCTTGGTGCTCGGAGATTTCCTCGTAGATTTGTATGGCGCCGTGGTAGTCGGCGCTGTTGGCAAGGTAGGTGCCGAGCGTTTCTTTGTAGCTGAGGTTTTCGGGGTGGAGGCGTACGGCTTTGCGCAGGAGGGAGTCGCCTTCGTGGCGCGATAGGGTGTCGGAATAGGTGGAGTACGAGAGTTTGAGCACGCCCATCTCGTAGTTTGCCTCAGGTGCGTCGGGGCAGAGTGCAAGGGCGGCGTGGAGGAGTTCGAACTCTGCGTCGATGTGCTCGGCTTCTTTTTGGCGGATGGCTTCAAGGAAAAGTTCGTTGTAGCGCCGCGGTGTTGCGTGCTGGGTGGCGGACACGGCGGCATTGTCGTCCTTCGCCGGTGACGAAGACGACTTTTCTGCGTGCTGCGTGTGGCATGAAGCGAGCGCGCAGAGCATGATGAATATGTAAACTTTCCGGAGCAGGGTGTACGAATAGTGTGAAAAGTAGGTGTGAGTTACTGCTTGTAAGAAACGCTGCAAACGTGACTTTTTTGAAGCGTTACTTTTTTCCGCTGTGTCCGAAGCCGCCTTCGCCGCGCTCCGTTTCGTCGAGCGAGGGTACGGGTGTCCACTCTACTGTTTCGTGGCGTGCCACGACGAGCTGCGCTATGCGGTCGCCGTCGTTCACGGTGAAGGGTTCGGTAGAGAGGTTTACCATAATCACGCCGATGAGTCCGCGGTAGTCGGCGTCGATGGTTCCGGGTGTGTTGAGCAGCGTGATGCCGTGCTTGAGTGCCAGACCGGAACGCGGACGCACTTGTGCTTCGTAGCCTTGTGGCAATGCTATGCGCAGGCCTGTGGGCACGAGGCGGCGCTCCATGGGCTGAAGCGTGAGCGGTTCGTCGAGGTTGGCGCGGAGGTCCATGCCGGCACTCAGGGGGGTGGCGTATTGGGGAAGGTCGTGGTGCGACTCGTTTACGATTTCTATTTTCATTTTCCGTAAGTGTGGTTACTGGGCTTAGGGTGTTCCTTGCCGTGCGGTTGGAGCAAAAGTGAGCCTGCATGGTCTGTGGTAGCTCTTGCCGCAGTGTAAGGCACTGCCATAATCATGCAAAAATACGCAAAACGGGGCATACCCGCCTTTGTTTCTGCGGAAAATGCTTATTGCGGCGACTTTTTCGTACATTTGCCGAGAGCGTCTTTGGCCTAATCCTTCTGCAATGGATTCTGTAAGGACTTTGATTGGAATGGATTGCTGCCCAAGCTCATTTTTCTCACAAAAACGATTCGTCCTATGCCCATGAACTGGCAAACCCTCATTTCCTCCAAACGTTTGGGGAAGGAAAACAAACAAAAGCCGCTTGAAGAGCGCCGCACGGAGTTTCAGCGCGACTACGACCGCCTTATCTTTTCGGCGGCCTTCCGGCGCATGCAAAACAAAACGCAGGTGTTTCCCCTTCCCGGAAGCGTGTTTGTTCACAACCGCCTGACGCACAGTCTTGAAGTGTCGAGCGTGGGCCGCTCGTTGGGCACTGACATAAGCCGCGAGCTTATCCGTCGGCGTCCCGAACTTGCCGACACGGAACTTACGGGTATGGGGGCCATAGTGAGTGCGGCTTGTTTGGCGCACGATATGGGCAACCCGCCTTTCGGCCACAGCGGCGAGCGCGCCATACGCACTTATTTCAGCGAAGGAAACGGCCGCGCGCTTCACGACCTGGTTACTCCCGATGGCCGCGAACTTTCCGAAGCGGAATGGATGGACATGACGCGCTTCGACGGCAACGCCAACACGTTCCGCTTGCTTACGCACCACTTCAACGGTCGTCGGCGCGGCGGCTTCGTGATGACTTATTCCACGCTGGCTGCCATCGTGAAATATCCCTATGGTTCGGACCGTGCCGTGAGGAAGCCAAAGTTCGGATATTTCGAAAGCGAACGCCTCACTTATCTCCATATTGCCCGCGAACTCGGCATACGTTGCATGGAAGAGGGCGCTGACGGCTCGCAGCGCTTTGCCCGCCATCCGCTGGTTTATCTTGTGGAGGCTGCCGACGACATTTGCTACGAGATTATGGACATAGAAGATGCCCACAAGCTGCGCATTCTCTCCGACGAGCAGACCATGGACTTGTTCCTTGCCTTCTTTGAGCCGCAGGAGCGCGAACGGCTGCGCAATGCCTACAGTTCGGACACCGACGTCGACGACCAGATTGTCTACTACCGCTCGTGTGTGATCAACGCCTTGGAGCGCGCTTGCGTGGGCGTATTTTTGGAGAATGAGAGCGAGATTCTCAACGGCACATTCGAAGGTTCGCTTGTCGACCACATTCCGCCATTGCTCCACGAAGCCTACCGTTGCTGCGAAGAAGTGGCCACGAGCCGCATTTACCGTTGCAAGGAGGTGACCGACGTGGATCTTGCCGGTTACCATATCATCTACACGTTGCTCGAACTGATGACGGATGCCGTGATGGCGCCCGAGAAGGCATACTCCTCGCTGCTTTTGGCGCAAGTGCCTTCGCAGTATGAGGTGCGTGCCGAACGCCGCGGCGACCGCCTCATGGCTGTGCTCGACTTCCTCTCGGGCATGACGGACGTCTATGCCCTTGACCTTTACCGAAAGATAAACGGCCACTCGCTTCCCAGCGTATAAGCTGCAGAGGGTGTTTTGGTTCAAATAAAAATGGGGATGATTGCCGCCACAACGGCAATCATCCCCATTTGTCGTATGCAAAAGGGAGGGCTTATCCCACCTGGCTGCCGCCGGCTACGGGGCGGTCCACGGTGACGAGGGAGAGGGATTCGTCGAAGTTGACGGCGGAGAGAATCATGCCCTGGCTCTCTATGCCGCTGATGGTGCGGGGAGCGAGGTTGGCCACGAAGCACACCTGCTTGCCTACGAGGTCTTCAGGATTGTAGTGCTGGGCAATGCCGCTGAGGATGGTGCGGTTCTCGAGTCCGTCGGCAATTTCGAACTTCAGGAGCTTCTTGCTCTTCTTTACCTTTTCGCATGAGAGCACAGTGCCCACGCGTATGTCGAGTTTCTCGAAGTCGTCGAAGGCTATGGTGTCCTTCACGGGAGCAGCCTTGAAAGCTGCGGCTTCGTTGGCCTTCTTCGTGTCGAGAAGTTTCTGCACCTGTGCTTCTACCACGCTGTCCTCTATCTTCTCGAAGAGGAGTTCGGGCTTTCCGAGCTGATGGCCTGCGGGAAGGAGGTCCACGGCACCGAGACGGTTCCATTCAGCTTCTTCCACGTGGAGCATGCCACGGAGTTTCTCGCTGGAGAAGGGAAGGAAGGGCTCGAAGGCAACGGAGAGGTTGGCCACAAGCTGGAGAGAGAGGTTGAGGATGGTCTTCACGCGTTCGGGGTCGGTCTTAATCACCTTCCAGGGCTCGGAATCGGCCAAGTATTTGTTGCCGATACGCGCGAGGTTCATGGCTTCCTTCTGGGCGTCGCGGAAACGGAAGGTTTCAAGCAGACGTTCCACTTCGGCCTTCACACCCTTGAACTCTTCAATAGTGTCGAGGTCGTACTGCGTGAGTTCGCCTGCGGCGGGCACGATGCCGTCGTAGTACTTCTGGGTGAGCTGGAGCGCACGGTTCACGAAGTTGCCGTACACGGCCACAAGCTCGTTGTTGTTGCGTGCCTGGAAGTCTTTCCACGTAAAGTTGTTGTCCTTCGTTTCCGGAGCGTTGGCGGTGAGCACATAGCGGAGCACGTCCTGCTTGCCAGGGAAGTCGCGGAGATATTCGTCGAGCCAAACGGCCCAGTTGCGCGAGGTGCTTATCTTGTCGTCTTCGAGGTTGAGGAACTCGTTGGAGGGCACGTTGTCGGGAAGAATGTAGGAGCCTTCGGCCTTGAGCATGGCGGGGAACACGATGCAGTGGAACACGATGTTGTCCTTGCCGATGAAGTGGATGAGGCGGGTGTCGTTGCTCTTCCACCATTTCTCCCAAGAGTCGGGGAGGAGTTCCTTTGTGTTGGAGATGTAGCCGATGGGAGCGTCGAACCACACGTAGAGCACCTTGCCGTCGGCGCCTTCAACGGGAACGGGGATGCCCCAGTCGAGGTCGCGGCTTACGGCGCGGGGTTTGAGTCCCATGTCGAACCAGCTCTTGCACTGGCCCATCACGTTGGTGCGCCATTCCTTGTGCTGCTCGGTGATCCAGGGTTCAAGCCACTGCTGGTGCTTGTCGAGGGGGAGATACCAGTGCTTCGTCTTGCGGAGCACGGGCTTCGAACCGCTCACGGCACTTTTGGGATTGATGAGTTCGGTGGGCGAAAGGGCTGTTCCGCACTTTTCGCACTGGTCGCCATAGGCGCCTTCGGCATGGCAGTGGGGGCATTCGCCGGTGATGTAGCGGTCGGCGAGGAAGGTGTGCGCTTCTTCGTCGTAGTACTGCTCGCTTTCCTTTTCAAGGAATTCGCCCTTGTCGTAGAGCGTGCGGAAGAAGTCGGACGCCGTCTTGCGGTGCACATCGGACGTGGTGCGGCCGAAAAAGTCGAAGGAGATGCCGAAGCCTTCGAAAGATTCCTTGATGACTTTGTTGTAGCGGTCCACTACTTCCTGAGGGGTGCATCCTTCTTTGCGGGCACGGATGGTGACGGGCACACCGTGTTCGTCCGAACCGCAGATGAAGAGTACTTCACGCTTGCGCAAGCGGAGATAGCGCACATAGATGTCTGCGGGCACGTACACTCCGGCGAGGTGGCCGATGTGCACGCCGCCGTTGGCGTAGGGGAGAGCCGCGGTGACGAGTGTGCGGTTGAATTTCTTTTCTTCCATAGAATGGGTATGTGTCGTTTTGTTTGTTACGTTGGGTAAGAACCATGCCCCTTACGGACATAGACTTTGCAAAAGTACGATTTTTTCGGTTGACGTTTGAAGGCAAGTTGTACAAACTTCAAGCGATAGCGCGCGTACGTGTGCATGAAGCGGGCAGCGGCCTCGCGGAGGCTCTTGCCTTTTCTGCACCGCGAGGCCGTCGTTAAATCGCTTTTACCATTGTTAAATCTGTGACTTTTTCTTGACAGCCGGAATGGCTCAAACTAGAGCGGAAAACGGGTTTTGAAAACGTCGGAAAGCCTCGTTTTTCAACTTTCGGGCAACTTGTAAAAATTCCAAGGCGGCAAAGAAAAATTCCAAGGCAGCAAATTTTTCCTGGATGCCTTGGAATTTTCGCGGAAATAAGGGGCGTTTTGCGGAGACGGCTTGAAGAAATTCTTTTATACTGCAAGTGCGTTCAATAAACTAAACTTTTCTGCACGCTGAGAATGGCGTATTTGTGAGCAACTGGGCAGTTGGTGATTTCTACGCGATTCTCAGTGTTAAAATTGCGGGTTCTCTCGCTCCTGAAACGCCGCAAAAGCCACGGGGAATTGCTGAATCCGAAACTCCATTAATCAAACCTTAGCAAAAAATAAGCACGTCGCAGATGCGCTACAATAGGAAGTTTTGTAAATTTGCGGTGAAAAAGCTACGGGGCTTGGGCAGGCGCTTCGCCGCTCGCGACCACCGCACTTTCCATAGGTTCAACATACATTTTACAGCATAAACATTATGGCATTTTTAACTGACGAAAAACTCCTGATTGTCGGCGCAGGCGGCATGATTGGTTCCAACATGGTACAGAGCGCTCTTATGCTCGGCCTCACCCCCAACATCTGTCTCTACGACATCTATGAACCGGGCGTACACGGCGTGTTCGACGAAATCCAGCAGTGCGCATTCCCCGGCGTGAACGTAACTTACACTGTTGACCCCGCTGAAGCATTCACCGGTGCCAAATATATCATCTCTTCCGGCGGCGCTCCCCGTAAGGACGGCATGACCCGTGAAGACCTTCTCAAGGGCAACTGCAAGATTGCTGCCGAATTTGGCGACAACATCAAGAAGTACTGCCCCGATGTAGAGCACGTTGTAGTTATCTTCAACCCCGCCGACGTAACGGCCCTCACCGCTCTCATCCACTCTGGCCTCAAGCCCAACCAGCTCACTTCACTCGCTGCCCTCGACTCCACTCGTCTGCAGCAGGCCCTCGCCCTCGAGTTCGGCGTGCAGCAGGACAAGGTGACCGGCGCACACACCTACGGCGGTCACGGCGAACAGATGGCCGTATTCGCTTCTCAGGTAAAGGTCGACGGCAAGCCCCTTTCTGAAATGGGTCTTTCCGCTGAGCGCTGGGAAGAAATCAAGCACCACACCGTTCAGGGCGGTTCCAACATCATCAAGCTCCGCGGCCGCAGCTCCTTCCAGAGCCCTGCCTACAACGCTGTGAAGATGATTGAGGCTGCTATGGGCGGCGAGAAGTTCACTCTTCCTGCAGGTTGCTACGTGAACAACGACAAGCTCGGCTTCAAGAACGTGATGATGGCTATGCCTACCACAATCGACAAGACCGGCGTTCACTTCACCGAGCCCACCGGCACTCCCGAAGAACTCGCTTCTCTCGCTAAGAGCTACGAACACCTCTGCAAGATGCGCGACGAAATCGTAGAACTCGGCATCGTTCCCGCAGTAGAAAAGTGGGGCGAAGACAACCCCAACCTCTAATCCTCATAAACATAGGATACATAAAATCCCCCTTGCGCTGCAAGCAGAGCAAGGGGGATTTTCTATTGTCTTTGCGTGAATGTTGGGGACTTTTGCGGTGCTCGGTGCATGGGCATCAAGACTTTGTCTTGTCGGTAGAGCGCGAAAAGGCCGTTCGCGACTGCCGTGTAGAGCGCGAGGCAGGGGAACCTCGCGCTCGTACGCAGTACGCAGACGCAGTAGTAAGCCTATTTCGCCATTTCCATGCGTACCTTCTCGCCGCTGCGCAGGAGATAGGCGCCGGCAGGAAGCGTGCGGCTCCACGAGCCGTAGGGTGCGGTGAAGAGTCGTTGGCCAGTGGTGGAATATACGTCAACCGTGGTGGCAGCGTTCCATCCCTCGGCAGCGGTGGCGTGGGCTATGCCCGCCTGGCTTGAAGTCGTGACCAGTTGCTGTGCGCTCCAGGCCGAAGAAGTGCTGCCTGCAGTGGAACGCACGCGCCAAAGGTAAGGAGTGCTCTTGGTGAGACCTTCTACAGAGAAACTGAGCGCGTCGGTTGTGGCAAATTGCGCCTTGCGGGTGCTGTCGACGGTAGTTTCCAAATCGGTGTCGGTGAAAGAGCCGTCGTAGATTCCCATGCGCCCCGTGAGATAAACGCGCTTGGCAGAGGTGGAGAAACTTACGCGGAAGTCTTCGTCGATGTCGTTCACTATCATCACGTTCTCGCTTTCGGTAGCCGAAGGCGCGATGCTCTTGCTCCAAAGCTCCTCGCCGTAAGCGGTGCTAAGCGTCACTTTGAGTTTGCCCGTGTCGTTGCCGTATTTCTTGCTTGTCACCCGAATGGTCACTGCGCCCGACGTGGGAGCCGAGTAGACGGGTGAAGAGATTTCGCCGTTTTGGCTGGAACTTCCGAGCTTGAGGTGCGATGGTCCGACGAAGACCTTCGTACCGCTCCATCCCGCGGTGGCGAAGTAGTCGTTGAGCTTGGAGCTGATGTCTACGCCGGAGTCGGAGCTGAGCGTAGCGCCGAAGGCATCGAAATCGTCCGAAGCGAGTTCTGCCGTGGGCGTGGCGAGTGTGCCTGCCGGTCTCACCTCGAGCTCGTAGCCCGTAGTGCCGTCAACGGCCTGCCAATGTGCGGCAAACGACGTGGCGTCGATTTCAGAGGCCGCTTGCGGTACGGGAGTGGCGAGTTGTGTGCCGCCCATGAATACGAACTGCACCAGACTGTCGGCGGTGATGCTGATGTCGGTGATGGGCTTGCCCATCAACTTGCTGCCGTCGGAGTTGGCGTTGAAGAGGGTGGCGGAAGGCTTCGACGTGTTGGTCAGCGCATTGTTCTTGCCGTAGGGGTAAAGGTCGCCGTCGAGCGTGTCGTCGCTGTAGTCGTTGTCGGCGGCGAAGATGGTGCAGCGCTGATGGCTGGGGCTGTCGTTCACCCCGTTGTTCTCCCACACCGTTTTGTTGTAGTCAACGTGGGTAATCATGAGGCCGCGGCCTTCGTCGTATTCAAACCAGCCGTCCTTTTCGTGGTTCTCGAGCAGGTAGTATTCGTTGCGGTTGGCGGAGTTGTAGACGATGTATGCCACAGGCTCTTTGGCAAGCGAAGGCATGTCGCTGACGGTGACGGGATGAGTGAGCTCCGTAGGTTCAAGCCATCCGCTGATCCATCGCTCATAGGCGGTGTAGCCGGCGGGACCGAAGCCGTCGTTGTTGTAGCTTCCGTAGTCCATAAGGCTCCAACTGCTCATGCCGAAGCCGCCGCTGTAGTCTGTGTCGTAGAGGTCAGGGAGTCCCATGCAGTGGGAGAATTCGTGGCAGGCCGTGCCTATGCCGTCCATGCGGGAGTTGGAATTTCCGTAGAGCTCGGTGGAACATCCGTAAGTGTCAATCTTCACGCCGTCGAGCGTGAGGCTGTAGCCCTCTCCTGCAAGTTGCCACTCGTGGGGCCATATGTAGTCTTCGTCGTTGCCCGTATAAGCCTCGCTCTTTCCGGCACAGATTACGAACACCTGGTCAACTTCTCCGTCGCCGTCCCAGTCGTAGTCCTTGAAGTTTACTTGGCTGTCGGCGAGTTTGCAGGCTTCATAGACCATCTGGGCAGGATGCTTGTCGTTGTCGCTGCTGTCGTTGCCGCCGTAGTAGCTGAGCTTCTGCGACACGGTGACGGGACCTACCACGTCGAACTTAATGTTGCACTGACCATAGCTTTGGTCGTAGAAGTAGTCGTGCACACTGCCCGAGTTGCCGTTGTCGGTATAGCCTTCTTTGTTGAACATGTCGTCGAAGGCTTCGCGCGTGTTGGCGCTGTACATCTTCAGGTCGGTGAAGTTCACGAGAATGACGAGGCCGCGCTTCTCGTTGCTCTGCGCTTCGGAAGTGGCGCGTTTTTGGCGGTTGCCCTTGCGGGCGGCGAGCCGTTCGGCGCGGGGCGCATTGCGCAGACTGGTCCGTTCGCTGTGGAGATTGGAGAGACGCGTGAGGAGATTGCCGTTCTGTGCGAGGAGTGCAGTTTCTTTCGCGCTGCGGTCTGCGGCTTCGTGCGCCAACGTGTGGTTGGCCACAAGTGCGTTGCCCTCAAGGCTGGCATAAGAGAAAGAGCCGTCGGCAAGCCGCACGAGGGGAATGCCGTCGAGCGTTTGGTAGAAGTGGAGCGTTTCGTCGCCCATGAGGCGGACGGTGAGTTGTTTCCCGTCGGGTTGGGTGACGGTGAGCGTGCCGCGCTTCGCGGGAACGGCCAGTGCAGAGAGCGAGAGCAGTGCTGCGGTAGCGAAACTGAGAAGGTGTTTCATTATATATAAGGAGAGGATGAGCGGGTGGTTTACAATTGCTGCATGTCGTTGAGCCGTTTGTAGTAGCCTCCGAGGGAGAGGAGCTGTTCGTGTGTTCCGCGCTCCACGATGCGGCCCTCGTAAAGCACGCATATCTCGTCGGCATTCTTGATGGTGGAGAGCCGGTGGGCGATGGCAATGGTGGTGCGCGTCTTCATAAGGCGTTCGAGCGCTTCCTGCACGAGACGTTCGCTCTCGGTGTCGAGGGCGGAAGTAGCTTCGTCCAAAATAAGTATGGCAGGGTTCTTGAGGATGGCGCGTGCGATGGATATGCGCTGGCGCTGCCCGCCGGAGAGACGGCAACCGCGGTCGCCCACTTTCGTGTCGTAGCCGTCTTCGCTTTCCATGATGAAGTCGTGGGCATTGGCTATCTTGGCGGCTTCTATAACTTGCTCCTTCGTGGCGTGTTCTACGCCGAAGGCAATGTTGTTGAAGAAAGAGTCGTTGAAGAGTATGGCCTCCTGGTTTACGTTGCCTATGAGGGCACGGAGGTCGGAGATGGCAAGCGTCTTCACGTTCTTTCCGTCGATGAGTATCTCGCCGCCGCACACATCGTGGTAGCGGGGCAGAAGGTCCACGAGGGTCGATTTGCCGGAACCGCTCTGCCCTACGAGGGCGATGGTCTGCCCGCGTTTTACGGTGAGGTTGATGTCGCTGAGCACGGGAGTACCTTCGTGGTAGGCAAACGACACGTGGCGGAACTCAATGTTCTCGGAGAGGGAGTCGATGTGGGCGGGATGCTCAGGCTCGGCAATGGGGTTGACGGCATTGAGTATTTTGTTCACACGCTCTACGGACGCCATTCCCTTGGGTATGCTGTAAGAGGCTTTTGAGAAATCCTTCAGCGGCTGGATGATGCTGTAGAGGATGACCATATAGAAGATGAACGTGGGGGCGTCAATGGGCGAATGGTCGGAGAAGATGAGTGTGCCGCCATACCAAAGCACGAGCACGATGAGTGTAGTGCCGAGGAATTCGCTTACGGGATGGGCTGAGGATTGGCGGATGGCCACGCGGTTTGAGGCGTTGCGGAAGTCGTTGGTAGAACGGTCGAAACGGCTGGCCATTTTCTTTTCTGCGCCGAAGGCTTTGATGATGCGCATGCCGCCGAGGGTTTCTTCGAGTTGTGCCATTGTGTCGCTCCATTTGTTCTGTGCGTCGAGACTTTGATGCTTGAGTTTTCGGCCTATGCGGCCCATCATCCATCCCATAAGGGGAAGTACCACAATGGTGAAGAGCGTGAGCTGCCACGAGGTGTAGATGAGCACGCCGAAGTAGCACACGAGGAGTATGGGGTTTTTGATGAGCATGTCGAGCGAGCCGGTGATGGAGTTTTCAATCTCGTTGACGTCGCCGCTCATGCGGGCTATGATGTCGCCCTTGCGTTCGTCGGAAAAGAAACTGAGGGGAAGGGAGAGTATCTTGTGGTACACGCGGCTGCGGATGTCGCGCACGATGCCGGTGCGGAGGGGCACCATGATGCCTACGGAGGCAAAGTAGCACGAGGTCTTGAGCAGCGTGGCGGTCACGAGGAAAAGGCCGATGAAGAGTAGGGTGGTGGAGGCTCCGTATTGGTCCATAAGTTCGGTGGTGTACCAATACATATTGTTGACGATGATTTCCTTCATGCCCACTCCGGCTGTGTTCCAAGGGATGAACTCATAGTGGTTGCGGTCTATGCCGAAGAGTAGCTGGAGCATGGGGATGAGCGACACGAACGAAAACACGTTGAGCACTGCGGAAAGTAGATTGAAAAGGAGTGAGCCTACGAGGTAGGCTTTATAGGGACGGACGTATTGCCGCATAATGCGGAAAAAATCTTTCATGCGTCGGAGCGGGGTATTTTGTACGTAAAGAATAATTAGGAGAGGGCAACACTAGCGCTGCCGTCTGAGTTTCCGCTGCAAAAGTAATGATTAGTAATGTGAAAGAACTGACTTCGGCAGAAAATATGCTACGGAGTGCCTATTGCGGATTTTGTAAGGGATAAACAATACGTTGTTTCTTCTGGCTAAGTCGGAGTTCTATAGAAGGGTAAAAGCGCAAAAACCGCTTGGCTTTTGCGCTTTAATGTTTTGTGCAAGTTGTGTTTCGCTGATTACTAAATGTTACAATGTAGTCAATTCGGACTCTGACAATCCCGTCAGCAAGGAAATCTCTTTGAGTGACATTCCAGCTTTTTTGAGATTCTGCGCGATCTCCATGGCTTTGTCCTTTTGCCCTTCGGCGCGTCCTTTTTGAAGCCCTTCCTCAAGTCCCTTTTCGTGTCCTTGTAGTATGGCCGTGTCTATAGAGTTCTTGAGGTCGCGGTATGTTTTCAGGCTGTCTTCGTATTCATGGAGTTCGGTACGGCTGAACTTGGCTATCTCTGCTTGCTCGAAAAGATGGGTGAACACTTTTTCTCTTAATTCAGCTGGGCGTTCGCCAAGGCGCGAGAGGTTGCGCAGGAGGTAGAGCCATTTGTCGTAGAGGGTTTCTAGTTCGTCCAGCGTTTTGTTGAATTTGCTTATTTCTACGTATTTGAATGTCAGCTTGTCGTTGAACACACGGTGTGTCTTTTTGTCGAGCAAGCCTACGTCGTGGCTGATGTCGTCGCAAGCAAAGGCTTCTTCGTGCATGTTGAAGTTGAGAAGCGCCACGACATAGACGTGGTTGAGGCGGAAGTTCCAGTCGGAACCCGTAGGCGCCTGTTCGCGGATGGGGAAGGTGGAATAGAACAGCGAACGGTCTTTGAAGAACTGCTGGAAGGCATTCTGCATTTCCACAATGAACTTTTCCCCGCGTTCGTTTTCGCAGTAGACGTCGAAGATGGCTTTCCTGTCGGAATAGGTGTCGCCCACGTGCTCGCTGTTGCGGTAGTGTACGTCCGTCACCACTTGCTCTCCGTCGAAGAGGGAGTTGAGGAAGTTGATGAGGAGTTCTTTGTTCATCTCAGTGCCGAATATTCGCTTGAAGCCGAAGTCGGTTAGCAAACTGATGTATTTTTCTTCTGATTGACGCATAATTGGGGCTGTTGTGCCTTCTTGTTGAATGGCCTTTTTGCAAAAGTAATGTCTTTCCTCCATATCTGCAAACTTTGTGGACTGAGGAAATGTTTTTCGTGCGGACGGCATTGCACAGAAAGCCGCCATAGATTTAGGGGAATCCAGGGCGGCTTTCATATCGTGTGTGTGGTAAGTGTCGCTTATTCGCGGTTGGCGCGCTTGCGGGCAAGGTGGTCGAGGAGAATCTTGCGCATGCGCATGGACTTGGGCGTAACTTCTACGTATTCGTCTTCCTTGATGTATTCGAGTGCTTCTTCAAGTGAGAAGATGACGGGCGGGATGATGCGGGCCTTGTCGTCGGCACCCGAAGCGCGCATGTTGGTAAGCTGCTTGGCCTTCGTCACGTTCACCACGAGGTCGTTGTCGTGAACGTGTTCGCCTACTACTTGGCCGGCATAGACCTCATCCTGCGGGTTGATGAAGAAGCGACCGCGGTCCTGAAGTTTGTCGATGGCGTAGGCAAATGCTGTACCCGTTTCGAGGGAAATCATGGAGCCGTTGGAGCGGCGCTGGATTTCGCCCTTGAAGGGCTGGTATTCCTTGAAGCGGTGGGCCATGATGGCTTCGCCCTGCGATGCGGTGAGCACGTTGGTACGCAGACCGATAATGCCGCGTGAGGGGATGTCGAACTCAATGTCCACACGGTCGCCCATGCTCTGCATGGAGGTCATTTCGCCTTTGCGACGCGTCACCATGTCGATCATTTTGGAGGAGAACTCTTCGGGCACGTTGATGGTGAGTTCTTCGATAGGCTCGCACTTTTCGCCGTCGATTTCTTTGTAGATAACCTGGGGCTGACCCACCTGAAGCTCGTAGCCTTCGCGGCGCATCGTCTCTACGAGGATGGAGAGGTGGAGCACACCGCGTCCGCTTACTATCCAGCTACCTTCGGTTTCGCAGCTGCGAACGCGCAGGGCGAGGTCTTTTTCGAGTTCCTTGGCAAGGCGGTCGCCGATGTGGCGTGAGGTGCAGTATTTGCCTTCCTTGCCGAAGAAGGGTGAGTCGTTGATGGTGAAGAGCATCGACATGGTAGGTTCGTCGATGGCTATGGTGGGAAGGGGTTCGGGGTTTTCGAAGTCGCAGATGGTGTCGCCGATTTCAAATCGTTCAAGACCTACCACTGCGCAGATGTCGCCCGAGCTTACTTCGTCGGTCTTCTGGCGGCCCATGCCTTCGAAGGTGTGTACTTCCTTTATCTGTGTTTTCTCAAGTGTGCCGTCGCGGTGGGCGATGGTGCACTTCATTCCTTCGCGGATGGTGCCGCGGTGAACGCGTCCCACGGCGATGCGGCCCGTGTAGTTGGAGTAGTCGAGCGAGGTGATGAGCATTTGGGGCGTGCCTTCGAGCTGCTCGGGGGCGGGGATTACTTCAATGATTTTGTCGAGCAGATAGTTGATGTTGTCTGTCGGCGTGTTGTAGTCTTCGCCCATCCATCCGTTCTTGGCCGAACCGTACACTACGGGGAAATCGAGCTGGTCTTCGGTGGCGTTGAGGTCGCACATGAGGTCGAACACCATTTCGTATACTTCTTCGGGGCGGCAGTTGGGTTTGTCCACCTTGTTGACCACCACGATGGGTTTGAGGCCAATCTGGAGTGCTTTCTGCAAGACGAAACGCGTTTGGGGCATGGGGCCTTCGAAGGCGTCGACGAGGAGAATGCAACCGTCGGCCATGTTGAGCACGCGTTCCACCTCACCGCCGAAGTCGGAGTGACCCGGAGTGTCGATGATGTTGATTTTGGTGTCCTTATAACGGATAGACACGTTCTTGGAGAGGATGGTTATACCGCGTTCGCGTTCAAGGTCGTTGTTGTCGAGGATAAGTTCGCCGGCGTTCTGGTTCTTGCGGAAGAGGTTTCCTGCAAGCAGCATCTTGTCCACGAGCGTAGTCTTTCCGTGGTCTACGTGGGCAATGATGGCGATGTTACGAATGTCTTGCATAAAAAAGTTAGTCTAATACCTATGTTTCAGTGTGCAAAGTTACTGCAAGGTGAGCGAAGAGCAAAGAAAAGGAACTTTTATTTGCTCTTCCGAACCGCAGCGTAACTTCGCGAAGCAAAGTGCAAGGTGAGCGAAGAGCAAAGAAAAGGAACTTTTATTTGCATTGGTCTGAAGCGTATGGGTGACGTTTGCAGCTGCCTATGGGGGTGACGTTTTCAAAACGTCACGCTTTACGCTGACGTATACGCGCGTATATTAATAATGTGTAGTATACAAAGCGCTGCGCATGGAGTCTTGCCCCCCATGCGCTTCGCACCATCTCCCTAAACCACGAACTTGAATATAAGCGCCTAGCGCGTTCTCGGTTCTCGGCTTGTGTTAACCCCGCTTTCACTATTGTTAAATTTGTGACTTTTTATTGACAATCGGCTTTCTCAAACTAGAAAAAGAAAGGGCGCTTTTGAAGCGTTGAAAGTCTCGTTTTTCAACTTCAAGGCGGTTTGTAGAAATTCCAAGGCATCCCAACGTGTTGGGCCTAAGGGGAGTTTTTTCTAGATGCCTTGGAATTTTTGCCAAAATAGGGGCTGTTTTGCCTCCATTAAAGGGCGGTTTTTGGAGATGCTTGAATAATATTCTTGAATAGTGAAATAGCTTTCGATAATCTAAACTTTTCTGCGCGCTGAGAATCGCGTATTTGCGAGCGACTGGGCAGCCGGTGATTTCTACGCGATTTTCAGTGTTAAAAAACGGCCGTTGCCGCAGGGTGCGCCTAAGAGTTCGTTGTGGCCGAAACTTCAGCACTTTAGAACCTTTTGCAGGCACTACACGTCGGGAAGTAAAAAATAATTGTACTTTTGCCACTTGAAAAAAGCATCATCTCAAACTATTATTCAGACCCACACATTTTATGGAAAAGCTTAGCTACGCTCTCGGTATGGTCATCGGCCATAACCTCAAGGGCATGGGCGTGAACACGCTCGGTGCCGACTTTGCACAGGCCGTCAACGACGTGCTCAATGGCGAAACTCCCAAAATGACCGACCAGGAAGCACAGCAACTCGTAGGCAACTTCCTTCAGAAGCAGCAGGAAGAAGCCGGAAAGGCCGTTCGCGAAGACGGCGAGAAGTTCCTTGCCGAAAACGCACAGAAAGAAGGCGTCACCGTGCTTCCCAGCGGACTCCAGTACACCGTAATCAAAGAAGGCGAAGGCCGCAAGCCTAAAGCTACCGACCGCGTGAAGTGTCACTACGAAGGCACGCTCCCCAACGGCACCGTGTTCGACTCGTCCTACCGCCGCGGCGAACCCGCCGTGTTCCCCCTCAACGGCGTCATTGCCGGATGGACCGAAGGCGTGCAGCTCATGAGCGAAGGCGCCAAGTACCGCTTCTTCATCCCCTACCACCTTGCCTATGGTGAGCGCGGTGCCGGACAGGCCATCCCTCCCTATGCCGCTCTCGTCTTTGACGTGGAGCTCATCAGCATTGAAGACTAACAGGAATAAAACAAACATCATATATGAAAAAGATTTTCCTGGCAACAGCAGTTGCCTTCACGGCTCTTTTGAGTTCGTGCAACAATGGTACACCGAAGGCCAACATGAAGACCGACGTCGACACCCTCAGCTACGAAATGGGTATGCTCATGTCACCGGGCGAACAGGTGACCGGCTACCTCGCACAGGCTGGTAGCGACTCTTCCTATGTGGATGAATACATCAAAGGTTTCGCCGAAGGCGTGAAGGCCGGCGACAACAAGAAGAAGATGGCTTACTACATGGGTGTAATGCAGGGTATGCAGACCAAGATGCAGATGCCCCAGCTTGAGCAGCAGGTATTCTCTGCCGACACCACCAAGAAGGTGAGCCTCAAGAACTTCCTCTCTGGCTACGTGGCTACCATCAAGAACAAGACGGCGCTCGAACGCGACGGACAGCTCGTTGACAAGCAGGCTGCCAACAAGCACATTATGGACTACATGTTCAGCAAGCAGAAGACGGAGTCCGAGAAGTTCATTGCCGACAAGGCAAAGGAAGCCGGCGTGAACAAACTCGCTGAAGGCGTACTTTACAAGGTAATCACTCCGAGCACCAGCACCGAACGTGCCTCGCTCAACGACTCTGCCGTAATTGTGAAATACGAAGGCCGACTCGCCAACGGAACCGTGTTCGACTCCTCTGAAAGCCAGGAAGGCGGCGTGGCTAAGCTCAACCTGAAGAACGTCATCAAGGGTTGGCAGGTGGCCATTCCCCAAATGCCCGTGGGCGCAACGTGGGAAATCTACATCCCCTACACTGCAGGTTACGGCGAAAGCGGCACAGGTCCCATTCCTCCCTTCTCTGCACTCGTGTTCAAGATTACGCTCGTAGGCGTAAGCAAGTAATAGCCAAACATTCGTACAGACGGGCCGGCTGCCACAAGCGGCGGGCTCGTTTGCACATGATATACACACATCCATCATGCAACTCAAATCAGTTCTCGTAGTGGCAATGGCCGCACTCCTCTGCGTGCCCGCCATGGCCCAGAAGAAGGCCAAAAAGGCTGCCAAGGGCAAGAAAGCCGTGGCTGCAGCCACACTCACTCCCGCTCTCAAGAGCGTCGACGGAAAAACGTTCAGCTACGCCCTCGGTGTGGCACAGGGACAGAGCCTCAAGCAGTATCTCATCCAGCGCGAAGGCGTTGACTCCGCTTTTGTAAAAGACGCAATGGAAGGCATGACCGCCACCATCAGCGACACCGAACGCAAGCAGAAGGTGGCCTACGCTGCCGGTCTGCGCATTGGTGAGATGAACCAGCGCAACCTCGTGATGTTCAACAAGCAGGCCGTAGGCAAGCAGGACTCTGCCTACGTTGACCTCGCCACCTTCCAGCAGGCTCTTGCCGCCGCCGCCCTCGGTCAGTCTACCGCCATCACTGCCGACAGCGCCATGAAGGTTGTGGAACAGCAGTTCCAGTACCAGCAGACGGTCTATAAGAACCTCAACACGCAGTGGCTCGACAACAACAAGAAGGAGAAAGGTGTGAAGACGCTCGCAAGCGGTCTTCAGTACCGTGTGCTCACCGAAGGCAAGGGCGCCATTGCCACCGACTCCACCGAAGTGGAAGTCCACTACGAAGGTTCGCTCATCGATGGCACCGTGTTCGACTCCTCCTACAAGCGCGGCACTCCCGCTACGTTCCGTCCCAACCAGGTAATCAAGGGTTGGAAGGAAGCGCTCACCATGATGCCCGAAGGCTCCGTTTGGAATCTCTACATTCCCGCCGAGCTCGGTTACGGCGAACGTGGTGCAGGACAGAACATTCCCGGAAACTCCACGCTCATCTTCAAGGTGGAAGTTATCAAAGTAAAGACAGCCGACGCTGCAAAGAAATAAGCGTCGCCAAGCGATGCGCATAAGAAAAGCGCCCATGGAAAGTAGCATTTCCATGGGCGCTTTGTCTCTGATTGAGAAATACCTTGGTTGAAAATCCGGCCTCGTCTGTCAAGACGGGAGTCTTGACCTCCATGCGCTTCGCCTTAGCAAGGCACAAGTTGTCCTTTTGGCTCGTTGCCTACCTCTCCTTCATTGCTCCACACATGCGCGGATTGCCAAAAGCGTCGTCGCGCACTTCCTCCTTCACCAGGCCCGAGCGGTGGAACAGTTCAGCCGTGGCGTCGGCGTAGGCACGGTTTGTTTCCACCAAAAGCCATCCTTCAGGGCGTAAAGCGCGTTGCGCACCCTGCGCCAAGGCGCGGTAGAAAAGCAGCGGGTCGCTGTCCGGCACGAAGAGCGCCAGCGAGGGCTCGTAGTCGAGCACGTGGCTTTCCATTTCGGCACGCTCGCGCACGCATATATAAGGAGGGTTGCTCACGATGAGGTCGAAGCCTTCGCCCCCAGACCATGGCTCCAGCGCGTTGCGTTCTTCAAAATGCACGTCTGCGCCGAGCGCTTCGGCGTTGCCTCGCGCCACGGCAAGCGCTTCGCGGCTCACGTCCCAAGCCTCCACGTATGCCTCGGGCAACGCCAGTTTCAGGCTCACCGCAATGCATCCCGACCCCGTTCCCACGTCAAGAATGCGCAGCGGGCGCGGCAGCTCGTTCGCCACATCCACGGCCCATGCCACCAGTTCTTCCGTTTCGGGACGCGGTATGAGCACATCAGAGCAAACGCGGAAGCGGCGGCCGCAAAACCATGCCGTCCCCAGCGCATACTGCACTGGCACACCGCGCACCAGCGCTTCACATATATTGGCGAAGCGCTTGCGCGTTTCTTCTGAAAATTGGCTAACTTTGCCCGCATAAATGTCGGTGCGCGTCAAGCCCGCCAACTCTTCCATCACAAGGAATGCCACGGCGCGGGCCTCGCCCTCACCGCACACAGGCACGAGGCTGTCGCGCAGTTGCACGAATTCTTCTGTCATAGTCATTGAATCTTTAGGGAACGCGATTCCCTGAATGTATTATCCGTTGCGTACAAAGTTACTAAAAAACGTATTGTCGCACCTTTCCCTTCCTTTAAGTAGAACCATGCTTCATGAAGACTATATGCGCCGTTGCATCCAACTTGCCCAGCAAGGACAGATGCACGCCGCGCCCAACCCCATGGTCGGAGCCGTCATTGTAAGTGGCGGACGCATCATCGGCGAAGGTTTCCACACTTGCTGCGGAAAACCCCATGCCGAGGTCAACGCCATCAACTCCGTCCGCCCCGAGGACCGTCCGCTTCTCAGCGACGCCACGCTCTACGTCAGCCTTGAGCCCTGTGCCCACTATGGCCGCACGCCGCCTTGCGCGCTGCTCATCGTGCGAACGGGCATTCCCCGTGTGGTGGTGGGCTGTGTGGACCCCTTCGCCAAAGTGCAGGGGCGCGGCATACAGATTCTTCGCGAAGCAGGAGTGGAAGTCACCGTGGGTGTGCTTGAAGAAGAATGCCGCCGCCTCAACCGCCGCTTCATCACGGCACAGACGGAAGGCCGCCCCTTTGTCACCCTCAAGTGGGCACGTTCGGCCGACGGCTTTCTCGACGCTTGGCGCGAGTCGGCCGACGAAGCGCCGGCGCGTCTCTCCACGCCCCATTCCCTTATGCGCGTGCATCACCTGCGCGCCCTACATCAGGCCATCCTCGTAGGGCATGCCACGCTGAGGCTCGACCGTCCCCACCTCGACGTGCGCCACTGGGCAGGCGAAAGTCCGCTGCGGGTGGTGCTGGGACGTGTGGCGGAGGGAGAACTCCCCGCAGGTTTTCAGGCCTATGCCGACATCGATACCATGCTCTCCGACCTCCATCGCCAAGGCGTGCAGTCGCTCCTCGTGGAAGGCGGTCAGCAAACGCTCCAGAGTTTCATCGACCGCGGCTTGTGGAACGAAGCCTGGGTGGAACTCTCCGACGTGACGCTCGGAAGCGGCGTGCCCGAACCGCGCATGCCCGCCGGCATCCGTCTCACCGCCGAAAAGGCCTTCGGCACCGACGTGCTCCACTACGTCAACGATTAAGGGCGGTTCTATAAATTACCACCGTTCAATATACAAATTCGCCCAAGTGGCGTT
>CAVJJO010000002.1:0-19281 GCA_963649665.1 Bacteroidaceae bacterium
GCGAGCGGGAAAATGCCATGTAAACCCAGGGTGTCGCTTCGCTTGCCCTGGGCTAGGCGCTTTTGGGCTTTCAGCCCGTCGTTGGCACTGATTACCGTTGGGTCAGCCCGTCGTTGATGAATGCGCTGTATGATTCTTGAAAAAAAACTGCTCAAGTTATTTTTTACACATCACTTAAGTTCCGCGGATAATCTCCGTAAGGCTGTTCCTTTCAGTCAAGACTGGAGTCTTGACCTCCATGCGCTTCGCACCAAGCACAGCCACGCAGAAGCCTCCGTAAGACCGTGTAGAGCGTGACGTTTGAAAACGTCACCCCCATGGGCAACTGCAAACGCTCCACCATACGATTTAGATCAATGCATGTGCGTGCGTTCTCAGAATTTGGAAGAATTTTAAGTTCTTCGGCTTGACCTGTCAAGCCTTCCCGTAATTCTATATCTTCAAGATATTGGGAAAATTCTCAAATTCTCTAATTCTTGACCTATTAATACTGTATAGAGCAGTCAAGCCTGGAGACTGGAGTCTTGCCCCATGCGCTTCAGACCATCTCCCTAAATCAGAAACTCGAATCACTTATCGGATATTTCCTTCACCCATTCTGCGGGAATGCTGACGAGCGCCACCGACATCACGCCGGGGATGGAGATGACCACGCGGCGGTCGCGCGAACCGGTCACGCGCATGAACGTGCCTTCCAGCCCCTCAAAATCGCCACCGGTAATGCGAACGCGTGAGCCGCGGCTGAGGTTGAGTTCTTCGGGACTAAAGTAACGCAGGCGTTCGTCGCACGTGCTGCTCACGGCTATGAAGTCGTTCATCTGCACTTCGGGAACCACTATCTTTGAACCATCGGCACGCGAAATCATGTACTGCAGATAAGGCATGCGCTGCTTGGCCTGCTGCAAAGCGGTGCCTTGGGCATAAACGAAGAGGAGATTGCGCACCACGGGTTCAAACTCTATGGCATGCGAACCTTTCTTCTTCGTACGCACACCTCGCATGGGGACATAAGCAGTAAAGCCCAAATCTTCAAGCTGGGCCTTTGCCTGCATGTTGCGGTTGAAGGTGGCGCGCATGGCAAACCATTGTTTCTGCTGCTGGTTCATCATAAGAAAAAAGGGAAAAGGGGATTCGTTTTTTCACTTCTGGATATACTCTCGGGGCTTCGATTCCTGCGTTATTCGCTGGCTATCAAACACTTAAGAACCATCTCTATCAGTTATCCCTATTTTAGAAAAGATTCTGCCGATATGTATATCTTCCCGTTGCGCTCTTGGCTTGCGCAACGCTTCTCTCTCATTAATTATATCGCAAAATTAGACAAACGCCACTTTACTTACACAATCTTTTACCTGCAAACTGCCTATTTCGGAAAAGACGAGAACGGCGCGCGTACAAATGAGAAACAACAATGTGTTTTGTAGGGGGATTTGCGCAAAAGAAGGAAGGAGAACAGTGGATTAGGGCGCATGTGCATGAGGAGGAATTGAGACGACAAGGCATAGGGGCGTTATCCAATGCGCATGGGGGTGACGTTTTCAAAACGTCACGCTCTACACGAAGGTATGAGGCGAAGCACGCAAAAGCCTCTGTGAGGTCGTGTAGAGCTGTCAAGTTGAAAACTTGACCCCCATGAGCGGGTGAAAACGTCACGCTCTACACGAAGATATGAGGCGAAGCACGCAATAGCCTCTGTGAGGCCGTGTAGAACTGTCAAGTTGAAAACTTGCCCCCCATGCGCTTCGCCCCATGAGCTTCGCATCAAAACGGTGCAAGTTATTTTTTTGCCTATTACTGAATGCGTTTTCGTTTCAAAGGCATTGTGCAGAAATTCCAAAGCACGCCGTAGAAATTCCAAGGCACGCCGTAGAAATTCCCTGCCTTGGAATTTGAATTATCCTTAGGCCCAACGTGTTGGGCCCAAAGATAATTCTTTGCATTCGTTACCACTTTCGTTCTCCCAACATTTCGCAAAGACCTTAACCTCTTACGCGCGCGCAGGCGCGAACCATATTATATATAGGGAGGCTATTGACTACACATTATTCACACGAGCAAAACATATCTCACAAGGATTTAGTAACTTTGCCACGCATTGTGCCCAAAGGGAACATATCCACGGAAGCCAATGCCTATGCCAAGCCCACTTTCACGCGCAAAAATGAAACGACTCCTGCACATACTCACGCTCTTGCTCTTGCTCTGCACCACCGCAACGGCACAAAGCGAACGCAACGACTCCATCGCTACAACAGAAAAGGCAACGGACTCGCTGAGCATCAGTCTGCTCACCTGTTCACCAGGCACAGCCGTGTATGAACTCTACGGCCATTTTGCCCTCCGCGTGAAGGACATCCGCAGCAACGCCGTGCAGGACTGGGTGTTCAACTACGGCATGTTTTCCTTCAAGCGCCCGCACTTCATGTGGCACTTCGTGCTCGGCGAAACCGACTATCAGCTCGGCGTGGTGCCCTTCTCGCTCTTCTATGAAGAATATGCCCGTGAAGGACGCGGCATCACCGAGCAGCATCTCAACCTCACACAAGCGGAAGCGCAGAGACTCACCGACGCGCTCAGCGTGAACCTTCAACCCGAGAACGTCACCTACCGCTACAACTTCTTCTACGACAACTGCACCACGCGTGCGCTCAAGATGGTAGAGAAAGCCATAGACGGCACAGTAGTTTGGCCCGAAGGGAAAGCAAACACGAGTCTGCGCGACATCGTCCACGAATATTCCGGCGAATCGCCTTGGAACAGTTTCGGCCAGGACCTTCTGCTCGGTGCCGAAGCCGACCGCGACGCCGACGTGCAGAAACAGATGTTCGCACCGCTCTACGCTGAAAGTTTTGCCGAGAAGGCCGTCGTCCGCGACCGCTCGGGACATACGCGCCCCCTCGTCGACAACACCCTTACGGTGCTCCCTGCACAAGCGCTTCAAGCGCAAAAGTCAGGATATCCATCGCCTGCGTGGATCTTTGGCATACTCTTTGCTTTAGGACTCGCCATTGCCGCATATGAATGGCGCAAAAAGAAACGCTGGTGGCAGTTCGATGCCCTGCTCTTCCTTGCCCAAGGACTTACGGGCTGCATCATCGCCTTTCTGTTCTTCTTCTCGGCACACCCCGCCGTGGGAAGCAACTGGCTCGTAGTGCTATTCAATCCCCTACCCCTTCTCTACCTCCCCTGGTTCATGAAGCGGGCGGTTAACCATCAGAGCCAACGCACCGCAGCCACAGGCCAACTCCTCATGTGCGCCATCTGCGCCATAGCCGGCATAGTCGGTCTGCAGAACTTCGCACCCGCCACATGGTTCATCATCGCATTGCTCGCCTCAAGAGGCGCCATGATGCTGAGAAAATAAAAAAATACGCCACAAGCACTCCACCAAATGACTCACCGCCAGCCATCCACATCGCGCAAAGCCTCCATGGCTCGTTTGCCGCTTCTCGTGTCGTTGCTCACCGCAATGACCGTTTTGTCGGCTCCCGAAGCGATGGGCGCCACAGCCAACGGCGTACCCCGCGTGGTGGTGAGCATACTCGTGGACCAACTGCGCACCGACTACCTAAATGCCTTCATGCCCCTCTACGGACAGGAAGGCTTTGTGCGTTTATTGAACGAAGGACGCGTTTATTCCCATGCGGAATATCCACAATACAGACCCGACCGCGCCTCTGCCGCCGCTACCCTCGCCACAGGCACCACGCCTTACAACCACGGCATAGTGGGCATGAAGTGGCTCGACCGCGAAACGTTGCGTCCCGTGTTCTGCGTGGACGACGCGAAATTTGCCGGCATACAGACGAAAGACGCCACGTCGCCCGCCTATCTCGGCGTGTCCACGCTCGGCGACGAGCTGAAAGTGGCCACAGAAGGCAAAGCGCTTGTCTATGCCATTTCGCCCTTCCGCGACGCGGCCGTAATCAGTGCAGGCCATGCCGCCGACGGCGCCGTTTGGATTGACGACCGCACGGGACAATGGTGCACCACCAGCTACTACGGTGCTTCACTCCCCTCATGGGCAGCCGTGCTCAACACCAGTCCGCTCGAGCAGAAACTAAAGTCGCTCACTTGGAAACCTTCCAACGA
The DNA here is from genome assembly GCA_963649665.1 of Bacteroidaceae bacterium. Taxonomy (GTDB): domain Bacteria; phylum Bacteroidota; class Bacteroidia; order Bacteroidales; family Bacteroidaceae; genus Alloprevotella. The sequence goes on from CAVJJO010000002.1 coordinate 4,093, forward strand.
CCTCGTCGGCAACTTCAGCTACTTCCTTTCGGGAGGCATGAAGAAACCCTTTGCCCACAAGTTCAAGGGCGAAAGCCGCTTCTCCTCGTTTAAGACCAGCGGACTCGTCAACGAAGAAGTGGCAACGGCAGCCGAAAAGTGCATCAACGGCACGATGATAGGTTCTGACGACGTGACGGACTACCTTGCCGTGACGCTCTATGCCGGAAACCTCGACCACCGCACCGTTTCCGAAGCTCCCATGGAGATGCAGGACACCTACGTGCGACTCGACCGCGCCCTCGGCCAGCTCATCAAAGCCGTAGAACACAAAGTGGGCACGGGCAACGCGCTCTTCGTGTTGACCTCCACCGGTTATGCCGACGAAGAAACGGCGGACCTCTCCAAATACCGCATACCCACAGGCACGTTTGACGTAGAGCGCGCAGCGTCGCTGCTCAACATGTATCTCGTGGCGGTCTACGGCCAAGGCCAATATGTGGAAGCCAGTTTCGGCACGCAGCTCTATCTCAACCACAAACTCGTAGAGCAAAAGCAGATAAACCTTGCCGAGATGCTCGAACGCACGCAGGACTTCCTGCTGCAGCTCTCCGGAGTGAAGGACGTGTACACCTCGGCACGCCTCATGCAAGGTGCATGGACTCCCGGCATCAGCCGCATGCGCGGCGCCTACAACCCGCGCTTCTCGGGCGACGTGATGATAGAAGTGGCACCCGGCTGGCACTACGTAAACAACACGATGCACGAAGACCAACTCGTGCGCGAATCGTACATTCCATTCCCCATCATATTTATGGGCACGGGATTCAAAGCGGAAACGCTCACCACTCCCGTCACCATCGACTACGTGGCCCCGACGCTCTCGAAGGCCATACGCATCAGAGCGCCGAACAGTTGCAGCGCAGCACCGCTCTAAGGTTAAGCCTTACGAACGGATCGTACCTAGCGCTCTATGTTCACGTAACCGACAACTATTTTTACAACACCGCAAAAAACAACATCCTTTATGGACTTCAACAGCATACTCAGCAAACTTTTCGGCAACAAGTCGACCCGCGACATGAAACTCATCCAGCCGTGGGTGGAAAAAGTAAAGGCGGCATATCCCGCCATCCAGGAACTCGACAACGATGCCCTCCGCGCCAAGACGCGTGAAATTCAACAGACCATCCAGCACTCCGCCGACGACATCAAGGCAAAGATCGACGAGATCAAGGCCAAAGTGGAGGAAACTCCCATTGAAGACCGCGAAGTGCTCTTCACGCAGATCGACAAGCTCGAAACCCAAGTGCTCGACAAGATGGAAGAAGCGCTCACCGAAGCGCTCCCCGACGTGTTCGCCATCGTGAAGGACACCGCACGCCGTTTTGCTGAAAACGAAACGATTGAGGTTACCGCATCCGATTTCGACCGCGAACTTGCCACAAGCCACGACTTCGTACGCATCGAAGGCGACAAGGCCATCTACCAGAACCACTGGATTGCCGGCGGCAACGACCTGAAGTGGAACATGGTACACTACGACGTGCAGCTCTTCGGCGGCGTGGTACTGCACCAAGGTAAGATTGCCGAAATGGCAACGGGTGAAGGTAAGACCCTCGTGGCAACCCTCCCCGTATTCCTCAACGCTCTTACCGGCAACGGCGTTCACGTGGTGACCGTCAACGACTACCTCGCCAAGCGTGACTCCGAATGGATGGGTCCGCTCTACATGTTCCACGGCCTCTCCGTGGACTGCATCGACAAGCACCAGCCCAACTCCGAAAGCCGCCGCCGCGCCTACCAGGCCGACATCACCTTCGGTACGAACAACGAGTTCGGTTTCGACTACCTCCGCGACAACATGGCCATGAGTCCGAAGGACCTCGTACAGCGTCGCCACAACTACGCCATCGTCGATGAGGTCGACTCCGTGCTTATCGACGACGCCCGTACGCCGCTCATCATTTCCGGTCCCGTGCCCAAGGGCGACGACCAGCTCTTCGAGCAGTACCAGCCGCTCGTGGAACGTCTCGTGGAAGTACAGCGCAAACTGGCCACAAAGCTCCTCGCCGAAGCCAAGCAGCTCATCGGTTCGGGCGACAAGAAGAAGGAAGAAGAAGGTTTCCTCCAGCTCTACCGCAGCCATAAGGCACTTCCCAAGAACAACCCGCTCATCAAGTTCCTCTCCGAAACTGGCGTGAAGGCCGGTATGCTCAAGACGGAGGAAATCTATATGGAAAACAACAACCGCCGCATGCCGGAGGCTGTTGAACCCCTCTACTTCGTGGTAGACGAAAAGATGCACAGTGTGGACCTCACCGACAAGGGTAACAAGTGGCTCGCCGACACCGTTCAGGACGACCAGCTCTTCGTGCTTCCCGACATCACCAGCGAACTCTCTGCGCTTGAAAACGAGAAGCTCAGCGATGCCGAACGCGTAGAGAAGAAGGACGCCCTGCTTCAGGACTACGCCATAAAAAGCGAGCGCGTACACACCATTCTCCAGTTGCTTAAGGCTTACACCATGTTCCGCATCAACGAGGAATACGTCGTGATGGACGGACAGGTGAAGATTGTAGACGAGCAGACGGGCCGTATCATGGAAGGACGCCGCTGGAGCGACGGTCTGCACCAGGCCGTAGAAGCCAAGGAACACGTGAAGGTGGAAGCTGCCACTCAGACTTTCGCCACCATCACACTCCAGAACTACTTCCGTATGTACCACAAGCTCTCGGGTATGACGGGTACGGCAAGCACGGAAGCCGGCGAATTCTGGAACATCTACAAACTCGACGTGGTGGAGATCCCCACCAACCGCCCCATCCAGCGCGTGGACATGAACGACCGCGTGTACAAGACGAAGCGCGAGAAGTATGCCGCCGTCATTGAGGAAATCGAAAAGATGCGTTTGGCAGGACGCCCTGTGCTCGTGGGTACTACAAGCGTTGACGTGAGCGAACTCCTCAGCCGCATGCTCCAGCTCCGCCACATTCCCCACCAGGTGCTCAACGCCAAGCTCCACCAGAAGGAAGCCGACATCGTAGCACTCGCCGGTCAGAGCAAGATGGGCAAGGTGACTTTCACCGACGCCGAAGGCAACAAGCACGAGGAAGAACGCATGCTCGGTGCCGTCACCATCGCCACCAACATGGCTGGTCGTGGTACCGACATCAAACTCACCGATGAAGTGAAGGCCGCAGGCGGTCTCGCCATCATCGGTACGGAACGCCACGAAAGCCGCCGTGTGGACCGCCAGCTTCGCGGTCGTGCCGGACGTCAGGGCGACCCGGGTTCTTCCGTGTTCTTCGTATCGCTTGAAGACAACCTCATGCGTCTCTTCGCCAGCGAGCGCATTGCTCGCGTGATGGACAAACTCGGTTTCAAAGACGGCGAGATGATCGAAGCCAAGATGATCAACAACAGCATCGAGCGCGCACAACGCAAGGTGGAAGAGAACAACTTCGGCATTCGTAAGCGCCTCCTCGAATACGACGACGTGATGAACAAGCAGCGTACCGTAATCTACGAAAAGCGCCGCCACGCCCTCATGGGTGAACGCGTGGAGATGGACATCGCCAACATGCTTTGGGATCGCGTGATCAACGTCATCGACAACAACGACTACGAAGGTTGCCGCGACGGCTTCATTGAAATCTTCGCCACGGAAGTGCCCTTCACGCAAGAAGAGTTTGAAGGCATGAAGCGCGACGACCTCTACGAAAAGGCTTACCAGGGCGTAATCAATGGTTTCGAACGCAAAACGGACCGTCTCGCACAAGTGGCCATGCCCGTCATCAAGCAAGTTTACGAGAACCAGGGACAGATGTACGAAAACATTCTCGTGCCCATCACCGACGGAAAACTCGTCTACAACATCCGCACGAACCTCAAGAAGGCTTACGAAACGGAGTCGAAAGAAGTGGTGAAGGACTTCGAGAAGGCCATTCTGCTCCACAACATCGACGACGCTTGGAAAGAAAACCTTCGCGAACTCGACGACCTCAAGAAGTCCGTACAGAACGCCAGCTACGAACAGAAAGATCCGCTCCTCGTGTTCAAACTTGAGAGCGTCCAACTCTTCGACAAAATGGTGAACCGCATCAACAACGAAACGGTTGCCACCCTCATGCGCGGACAGATTCCCGTACAGGCTCCCGAAGAAGTGCAGGAAGCTGCTCCCGAAGAGAGCACACCGCAGGAAGGTCTCACCACCTCCCACGAAACGCTCGACGAAGCCGGTGACCCCGAAGCACGCGCCGCGCTTGACCGCGACACGCGCGAGCAGAACCGTCAGCCCATCGTGAAAGACAAGGTGCCCGGACGCAACGAACCCTGCCCCTGTGGTAGCGGCAAGAAATTCAAGGACTGCCACGGCAAAGGTCTCTAACGCCCCCATCACAAGCTAACAACACACACTAACTGCAACGAAGTTTCGGAGGAAACGGGAGAGACTAACGTCTACCGCCCGACCTTCGAAACTTCGTTCGTTTTATACCAAAAAGATATGGAAAAGAATCCCGTAATGGAAGCGATGCTCAGCCGTCGCAGCATCCGCAAATTCACCAATCAGGAAGTTCCCGAAGAACTCATTGCCCAGATAGTAGAAGCCGGTACATATGCCGCCTCAGGCCACGGCGAACAGCCATGGCTCGTGATACAAGTTACCGACCCCGAAACGCGCGACCGCATGCGCCGCGACAATGCCCGCTTCATGGGCGCGTCGGAAGACGCCGACCCCTTCTACGGCGCTCCCGTATGGCTCGTGGTGCTCGCCGACCGCAGCAATGCCAACCACGTCTACGACGGCACGCTGATGATGGGCAACATGATGCTCGCCGCCCACACACTCGGACTCGGTTCGTGCTGGATAAACCGCGCACGCCAAGAGTTTGACACGCCCGAATGGAAAGAATGGCTCAAAAGTCTCGGCGTGGAAGGCGACTACGAAGGCATCGGCCACCTCGCCATCGGTTATCCCAAAGGTGAACCGCGTCCCGCAAAGCCCCGCAAGCCTTGCTTCATCAAAGCATAATGCGCACATAGTGCGAAGCGCATAAGGGAGAAACTCATGGAGGCGATAGCGCATGGGGGGGGCAAGACTCCAGTCTTGACAGAAAAGCGCGGCCTCACGGAGGCTTTTGAGTGACTTGCGTTTTCCATGGAGGTGACGTTTTCAGAACGTCACTGTTCTACACGGTATTTCAAGGCGCAAGCCAACACAAGTCAACGAAGAATCAGTCAAAACATGAGTCTTGCCCCCATGCGCTTCGCCTCTCCCCTCACGCATTAGACAAGCTATCTACCCGTATTAACCACACATCATTTCCCATGCCTACCGACGCCGACCATTTCACTTCCATGCTTGAAGCGCGCGACATCAAGCCCACCGCCAACCGACTGCTCGTGATCCGTGCACTCGCCGAGGACAACTGCGCCCTTTCGCTCTCCGACATCGAAGCACGCATAGGCACGATGGACAAGTCGAGCGTGTTTCGCGCACTCACGCTTTTCCTTGAACACCACCTTGTACACGGCGTTGACGACGGTACGGGCATGATGAAGTATGCCCTTTGCGAAGCTTCGTGTCACTGCGGAGAGGCCGACCACACGGGGCTCTCGGACCTTCATACCCATTTCCGTTGCGAACGCTGCAGCCGCACCTTCTGTCTGCGTGGACTCCCCGTGCCGAGCGTCCCCCTGCCCGAAGGATTCACGCTCCACTCCGCCAACTACGTGCTCGTAGGGCTTTGTCCACACTGTTCACACGTTATGTAAGGCACAAACAAAGCTTGCGCAGAAACGTAAAGCACATAGAGAAAGCACTTTACGATTCTGCGCAAGTTGTTTTTTACGTATTCCGCCCTTGGTTTGTGCATAAACATACATCGCTATACTTCGTTTATGCACATACAATTCGCGATTCCGTAGAATAAACTTAAGGAGTCGCAACAAAAAGCACGGGGTTAATGCTCATTTTCATATCTTTGCAGCTATCATTAACCAACCACACAATCAATAAATTAGGCTTATGAAGAAAATCTTTACCCTTTCCAGCCTTTTCCTTGCTGCGGCACTTAGCCTCAACGCACAGGATTTGAAAACCATCAATGGAGACGCCAATGCCGGTGAACTTGAAGTGCTCGCCGTTTCGAACAACGGACAATTCGTTTGCGGCACGACGCTCACCTCATCGTACTTCATCTACGACACTGCCACCAAGTCCTTCAAGTGGCAAGCCGGTCCCGAAGACGCATCGGGCGACCCCGCCGACTCACAGCTCCGCCATATCACCGACGAAGGAGTTGCCGTAGGTTATGCCGGTGACTACCCCATCATGATGGACAAAGACGGCAACGTGACCCAGCTCGACACGCTTGCTGGCGACGAAGAGCACGCCACCTCACTTGCCTTTGACGTAACCAACGATGGCAAGACCATCGTGGGCTGCGCATTCACCACATACAGCGTGCCTCTCATTTGGCAAGACGGTAAACTCTCGCAGCTCCCCATGCCTACTGAGGACGAAGCCGGCTACACCGTGAACGGTGCCGTAGCCAAGTTCATCAGCGCAGACGGTTCCATCATCTTAGGTTACATTGAAGACGACCTGGCAAGTTACCCCGCCATGATATGGACTCGTCAGGACGACGGTTCTTATGCCTACGACATCATCAGCGCCAACTACTTTGAACCGGGTTATGGCACAAATCCGTATTGGACATTCACACCGGAATGCATTAGTGCAAACGGTCGTTACATCGGTATCAGCGCAGACCGAAACGTGCAGGAAAATTGGGATGCAGGAAACTACGACGACAATGGTACCGGTCAGTTCTGCCTCTACGACACGCAGGAAAAGACCGTCACAGAAATCAGTATTGACGGCGAACACAGCATTGATGCAGATGCCGCTATCACACCTTGCGGCATTGCCGATGACGGCACCGTGGTAGGTTTCACCGGTTCTACTTGGGACGGCGACGCTCAAGGTTTCATTAAGCGTGCTGCAGACGCACAGCCCTTATTGCTCAAAACGGTCTACAGCGATGTTACGGCATTTGACGACTACGTTAAAAATGGCTCAAGCCTCTGCACCGGCATCTCTGCCGACGGCAACATCCTCGTAGGCTATGGTCCCAACGAACTCGGCTACGAAGGTTGGGTGCTCAACTGCAGCGTGCCCGCCGGCATCGGTTCTGCCGCTGCCGACAACGCTTCCGACGCAGTGCTCTACCGCTACTCCGTTGACGGCAAGCGCATCAATATGCCCACTCGCGGCATCAACCTCGTAAAGCGTGCCAACGGACGCGTAGAAAAGACGTTCGTAAAGTAATTTGAACATACAACATTTCTCATAGGTAAACGGGAGAATGAGCCTGATGCGCTCATTCTCCCGTTTTTTATTTACAAAGTGATGTTCAATAAATCTACACATCGGAATTCAATTACAAAGCAAAGCCACGCAGAAGCCACAATGTGACCCGCATAGAGCGTGACGTTAGGGAAACGTCACCCCATGTGCAAGTTGAAAAACACCCTTGCACTTTGCCCGCAAATACCGCTTGAATAAATGTTCAAGATATTTTTCTAAAGTAACTTACGTTGAATTGCGCCGTTTTTGTCAGCAAGAAATGCGTGCAACAAGATAAATCGTCCACCATTTTCTGCCACTCTGTCAGAAAAAGGAAACGAATGTTATATATTTATCATTGGCTCTCCGTTTGCCAAAACAATGGGCAAACGGATAAGGTTCCGAAGATACATGACGACAAACAAAAAAACAAAAGCAATATGACATTCGACAACTTCACCATCAAAGCGCAACAAGCCGTACAAACCGCGGCAGAACGCGCCACGCAAGCAGGGCAACAGGCCATCACCCCCGTACACCTGCTCAGCGGAGTGCTGGCCGTGGGAGAGAACGTCACAAAGTTTCTCTTCGGCAAACTCGGAGTGAACGAACGCGCTCTGCAAGCTACCGTGGAGAATGAACTCCTGCACCAGCCCAAAGTGAGCGGAGGCAGCAGTCCGTACCTCGACCAAGAAGCCAACCAAGTGGTTCTCAAAGCCGCCGACATAGCAAAGAAAGACGGCGACACCTACGTGGGACTTGAACCTCTGCTGCTCGCCTTGCTCAACGTGAAAAGCATGGCGGCACAGATTCTCAAGGACGCCGGTGCAAGCGAAAGCACGCTGCGCGAAGCCATCAAGGAACTCCGTGGCGGACAGAAAGCCACCTCACAAAGCAGCGAGGACACCTACCAGTCGCTTTCTAAATATGCCCGCAACCTCGTGGAAGAAGCACGAAGCGGGAAACTCGACCCCGTAATCGGTCGCGACGACGAAATACGCCGCGTGTTGCAGATTCTTTCACGCCGCACAAAGAACAATCCTATTCTCATCGGCGAACCGGGTACGGGTAAAACGGCCATCGTGGAAGGACTCGCCCAACGTATCGTGCGAGGCGACGTGCCTGAGAACCTGAAGAACAAACAACTCTTCTCGCTCGACATGGGTGCACTCGTGGCAGGTGCAAAATACAAAGGCGAATTTGAGGAACGCCTCAAGAGCGTAATCAACGAAGTGACGAAGGCCGACGGCGACATCATTCTCTTCATCGACGAAATACACACACTCGTGGGAGCCGGAAAGAGCGAAGGCGCCATGGATGCCGCAAACATTCTCAAACCCGCCCTTGCCCGCGGCGAACTCCGCAGCATAGGTGCCACCACGCTTGAAGAATACCAGAAATATTTCGAGAAGGACAAGGCACTTGAACGGCGTTTCCAAACGGTCATGGTAGACGAGCCTTCGCCTGAAGATGCCATCAGCATACTCCGCGGTCTGAAGGAGCGCTACGAGAACCACCACAAAGTGCGCATACAGGACGATGCCCTCATCGCCGCCGTACAACTTTCGCACCGCTACATTTCCGACCGTTTCCTTCCCGACAAGGCCATTGACCTCATGGACGAGGCTGCCGCCAAGCTCCGTATGGAACGCGACTCACAACCCGAACAGCTCGACGAGATAACGCGCCGTTTGCGCCAGCTCGAAATCGAACGCGAAGCCATCAAACGCGAAGGCGACCAGCCCAAACTTGATGCGCTCAACAAGGAGATTTCCGAACTGCAGGAACAGGAGAAGAACTTCCGAGCAAAATGGGAAGGCGAAAAGGAGGTGCTCACCAAGATTCAGCAAGACAAGCAGCAGATGGAGCAACTCAAGTTTGAAGCCGAACGTGCCGAACGCGAAGGCAACTACGGACGCGTGGCAGAAATTCGCTACGGCAAACTCCAGCAACTCCAGCACGACATCGACGAACAACAGCAGCAACTCAAGAACCGCCAGGGTGCCGAAGCCATGGTGAAGGAAGAGGTCACGCCCGACGACATTGCCGACGTGGTGGCTCGCTGGACGGGAATTCCCGTGACGCGCATGCTGCAGAGCGAACGCGAAAAGCTTCTCCATCTCGAAGAAGAACTCCACAAGCGCGTGGTGGGACAAGACGAAGCCATTGAAGCGGTAGCCGACGCCGTACGCCGTTCGCGTGCCGGACTTCAAGACCCGAAGCGTCCCATTGGCTCGTTCATCTTCCTCGGCACAACGGGTGTGGGTAAAACGGAACTTGCCAAAGCGCTCGCCGACTACCTCTTCAACGACGAGAACATGATGACGCGTATCGACATGAGCGAATATCAGGAAAAGTTCAGCGTGAGCCGACTCGTCGGCGCGCCTCCGGGCTACGTAGGTTACGAAGAAGGAGGACAACTCACCGAAGCCGTGCGCCGCAAACCATACAGCGTGGTGCTCTTCGACGAGATAGAGAAGGCTCACCCCGATGTGTTCAACATTCTTCTTCAAGTGCTCGACGACGGCCGGCTTACGGACAACAAGGGACGTACCGTCAACTTCAAGAACACCATCATCATCATGACGTCGAACATGGGTTCGCAGCTCATCCAACAAAAGTTTGAAGCCATTGCTAACAAGAACTGCGAGGAACGCACGCGTATCATCGATGAGACGAAGACGGCAGTGCTTGAAATGCTGAAGAAGACAATCCGCCCGGAATTTCTCAACCGCATCGACGACATCATTATGTTCGAACCGCTGACGCAGCCTCAAATCGAACAGATTGTACGCCTTCAGGTCAACGGCATAAGCCGTCTGCTTGCCGAACAAGACGTTCAGCTCACCGTCGACGACGATGCCATACGCCTTGTGGCACGTGCCGGATTTGACCCCGAGTTTGGTGCCCGTCCTGTAAAGCGCGCCCTTCAGCGCCTCTTGCTCAACGACCTCAGCCGCGCACTACTTGCCGGCACGGTGGACAAGGCGAAACCGATTCGCATCAGCGCCAACGGCGAAGCTCTTCGCTTCAGCAACGCCCTGTAAACAACAGATTACACAAAGGTAAAAGAACCGTCGCTCCCCACTGCGGAAAGTATCCGCAAAGAGGGCGCGACGGTTCTTTTGTTTATCAAAATGTAGCTATAGAAAGAAATACTGCTCAAGAAATGCACAATCTTTATAGAAAAATGGCTATATTCGCAACGTAACCTTCAAGAGCGAGCTCAAATTTCCACAATGCAGTTCTCTGAAGACTATTTCAATACGTATACCTTGACAACCCTTTTTCCATGATACGACGCCTCATACTTTTTCTCAGCATATTTCTATTTACAACAGGTCTTGATGCCCAAACCATCCGTCAGAAGAACCGCTACGGTGACGTGGTCTATTTCGTAGACGGCAACACGCTACGCTCCAAAAGCCGCTACGGCGATGCGGTGTATGTGTTCGACGGTTCGTACGTTCGCAGCAAGTCGGCCTACGGCACACAGCTCTACCACATTGACGCCCGCAGCATACGTGCCCGCAACGCTTACGGATCAGTTCTCTACGTGTTGGACGGCAACACGCTGCGCGAACGCAGTTCGTTCGGCGATGCCATCTACTACATTGACGGACAAACCATACGTCTGAGGTCAACCTATGGCGAACAGGTATACTATTTCGACGGCATCACACCCAAACTCTGGATGTTGGCCTGCCTGCTTCCCTAATCCCGACATTATATTCTACGTTTATTTATAGCAATGGGGGCGACGTTTTGCTGTCGCCCCCACTTGCGTTTTATGTGAAAAGGAATTTCTGTCACTTCATCAGGCGACGTACGTTGATGTCCTCGCCCACAATCCACATGGCATCGCCACGGAGTATGGCACGGTCGGCAGTTGCCGTCACGATGTTTCCATCGGTATCCTCAAAACCGACCACCATGCAGTGGTAGTCGGAACGTATGCCGCTCTCGCTAAGCGTTTGGCCGATAAAGGGAGAACCTTCACGGATGATTACACGCCGCAACTGCAAGCGGCAAGAAGCATCGGCAAGGTCTGTGCGCAGTTCGCTTTGCATACGCGAAGAGAACGCTTCCATGCTTTCGTCGCTGCCAATCACCTCCAACGTGTCGGAGGGGAAAAGCACCGTTTCGCCATCGGGAATGTTGATGCGATGCTCACCGCGCACCACGGCGGCTATCATCACGCCTTGAGAATGGCCGAAAGCCAGTTCGCGAAGCTTATGACCCGCCCACGAAGAGCATTCGGGCACTTCAAGTTCCGCAAGGTGCACATTGCGGCTCGTGAGGCGTCCGGCATAGGCAGGTTCCCCACCCGACTCCTTACGTGCCTTCACCTCACGCGAACGAAGGTTCTGGAGGAAGGTGCGTTCCAGTTTGATGCTGGTCCACTTCACGCTACGCGATGCCAGCATGACCGCTACCACGGCTACAGCTGCCAACACGTGCCACACCCACCAGAAAGGCGAAAGAAAATTGAGCACATAATAAACAAGAGCAGCAGCCACCACATAGCGCACACCGAACGTAAACCAAAGTCCTGCACGATTGACAGAACCGCGACGACGGATTGTTTTCCACTCCTCGGAACGGTTCTTGCGCATCACGATGGCACGCAGGAAAGGCGACGCAGCGAGAAGGGTGAGTATGCCGCAAACGGCATTGCCCGGCCAATGGCCGAACGTGGCGCGCGACAAGGGAAGCAACAGGGAAAATGAAAGGAGTATGACGGCTATGCTCAGCGAGAGATAGGCTCCCATCTGCGTGAGCAGCGCGCGAAGCAGACTCTTCCAAAGGCTGCGGGTGGAACCGCACTGTGTTTCACTGCTACTGCGAGACGCACCTGTTCCTTCCGCATGGTCTATGCGCCGCAATACGGGAGCCGGTACCACACGCTCGAGAATATTGTAAGCGGGACGGGCTGCTCGGATCATGTAGGGCGTAAGGAACGTGGTGATAATGCTCACCGCCACAACCACGGGATAGAGGAAGTCGCTCGTCACATGCAGTGAAACGCCCATGGAGGCTATGATAAAGGCAAACTCGCCAATCTGCGCAAGGGAGAAGCCTCCTTGAATGGCCGTGTTCAGCGTTTGTCCGGAGAGAAGGAAACTTGCCGTGCCGAACACTGCCTGGCCTACAATGATGGAAGCGCAGATTACGAGAATCGGCAACCAATACTGCACAAGGATGGCTGGATCGACAAGCATACCGACCGACACGAAGAACACGGCGCCGAAAAGGTCCTTCACGGGCGACACCACGCGTTCTATGCTTTCGGCCTGCACCGTTTCGGCAAGTATGCTGCCCATCATAAACGCACCGAAAGCGGAACTGTAGCCTGCTTTCGTGGCACATACCACCAAAAGAAAGCAAAGACCTATGCTCACGATGAGTAGCGTTTCGCGGTTCATCCACTGTTGCGCCTTTTTAAGGAAAAGCGGAACTACATATACGCCTACTACAAAGCAGAGGATGAGGAAAAAAGCGAGTTGCAGCAAACTGACCACTAGCGCTCCGCCCTCGAATTTCCTACTTGCGGCAAGAGCAGAAAGCACCACCATGAGGAGGATGCCGAGGATGTCTTCCAGAATGAGCACAGAAAGCACCTCACCGGCAAATTTCTGCTGACGGATGCCGAGGTCGTCAAAAGCTTTGTAGATGATGGTGGTACTCGACATGGCAAGCATGCCGCCGAGAAAGAGACTGTTCATGTTGGACCATCCGAAGAGATGGCCCACACCCGTCCCTACACTGATCATGCAAAACATCACGCAACAGGCTGCTATGACGGGACCTACGCCCATCTTCACTATTTTCTTGAAGGAGAATTCAAGGCCAAGCGTGAACATGAGGAAGATGACGCCGATATCGGCCCAAGTGTGTATGCTGCTCATGTCGGTCACGGAGGGGGTATAGGGCATGTGTGGTCCGGCAAGGAAACCCGCCACGATGTAGCCCAGCACGAGGGGCTGCCTTAAACGCTTGAAGAGCAGCGTCACCACACCGGCTAGGATAAGTATGAGCGCGAGGTCGGAAATAAGACTTTCCATAAAATTCGGTTTTCGGATAAAAGAGAAAAGGACGCACAGGGCATTTGACTGCGCTGCGTGTCCTTTTAAATACAAAATGGGGTCAACGCTTAACGGCGCGCCGTAAGTTCTATGATTTTCACCACAAGTTCTGAGGCTTTTTCCAACGAGGGGACGGGAAGGAATTCGTGAGGTCCATGGAAATTCAAGCCACCGGCAAAGATGTTGGGGCAAGGAAGTCCCATGAACGAGAGCTGTGCACCGTCCGTACCGCCACGAATGGCACGCACACGGGCGGGAATGTTACATTCCTTCATGGCTTCAAGCACGATGTCCACCACATGAGGCACGGGTTCTATCTGCTGGCGCATGTTGTAGTACTGGTCAGCGATGGTTGCAGTGACCACACCTTCTCCGTAACGGAGGTTCATCCACTCGGCAGCCTTCTCCACAAGCGCCTTACGCTCTTCGAAACGGCTACGGTTGTGGTCGCGTATGATGTAAGAAAGCGAGGCATGCTCTACGTTGCCTTCCATTCCGAGAAGATGGAAAAAACCTTCAAACTCTACCGTCTGTTCCGGTGTTTCGGTAGCAGGAAGGAGCGAAGCAAACTCGCAGGCCACGCGGGCTGCATTTATCATCTTTCCCTTGGCATAGCCTGGATGAACGCTCACGCCCTTGACGTCTATCTTGGCAGAAGCTGCATTGAAATTCTCATATTCGAGTTCGCCAAGTTCGCCGCCGTCCATGGTGTAGGCCCAGTCGCAGGCAAACTTCTTCACGTCGAATTTGTGTGCGCCGAGACCGATTTCCTCATCGGGATTGAAGCCCACACGCACCTTGCCGTGTTTCACTTCGGGATGGTCGAGAAGGTAGACCATAGCCTGAACTATCTCGGCTATGCCGGCTTTGTCGTCAGCGCCAAGGAGCGTATGGCCGTCTGTGACTATGATGTCTTCGCCTACGTGGTCGAGAAGTTCGGGAAACTTCTTGGGAGAAGTGACCAAACCGTCCTTTTCGTCGAGCACGATGTCGCCACCGTCGTAGTTCTTTACGATGCGCGGTTTAATGTCGGCGCCGGAGCAGTCGGGGCTAGTATCCATATGGGAGATGAAGCCGATGGTAGGCACTTCCTTGTCTGTGTTGGCGGGGAGTGTGGCATAGACGTAACCGTTGGCATCCATTTCTACTTCAGTCAGACCGATGCCTTCAAGCTCTACTTTGAGATACTCGGCGAGTTTGAGTTGCTTGTCTGTACTGGGGGTCTTGCCGGCATCTTCTGCCGACTGCGTATCGAAACTTACGTAGTTGAGAAATCTTTCTACTATGTCCATTGTGGTATGTTTGAATATTTGATGGTTTATTTTGCTTTTATAATGGGCGGTTCTAAAGGACGTATCTGATTTTCGTGAAGTCTTCCATAGTTTATGGGATACCCTAAGTCACGCAAAAGACTCCGTGAGGACGTGTAGAGTTGTCAAGATGGTAGTCTTGACCCCCATGCGCTTCGTCATAGTTTCCGTGTAGAGCTCGAAGTTTTGAAAACCTCGCCTCCATAGGCGACAAAAGCACTTCACCGAACGACTTTCTACAAATCCAGAATGTCTTGCGAAGAAAGTCCCGTTGCTTGAGCAACAAAATCTAGCGACATGCCAGTCTTAAGCAAGTTCCGGGCAATTTCTATCTTTTCTTGCTGGCGACCTTGCTCCAAGCCTTGTTGGCGGCCTTGCTCCAAACCTTGTTGGCGGCCTTGTTCCAAGCCTTGCTCAAGTCCTTCTTTTTTGCCTTCTTCACGCGCCGTCGCTATGGAGT
>CAVJJO010000002.1:19934-56641 GCA_963649665.1 Bacteroidaceae bacterium
TTGAACCCGAAGTCGGTAAGCAAACTGATATATTTGTCTTCTGTCAGTCTCATAGTGGGAATAATGCTTCAGCTTATGTTTTTGGCAAAATTAGACAATATAGTTCAGCACGGCAAACATTTCACCCGCCATTAACGCTTTATCCCCCAAAGCCGAAGCGACTTTGGGGGATAAACGTCAAGATGCCAAGTGCGTCATGCCTTCCATAAACACATACGTTCAATGGGCAACGCACGTACGTTCAATGGGCAACGCACATACGTTCAATGGGCAACGCACATACGTTCAATGGGCAACGCACATACGTTCAATGGGCAACGCACATACGTTCAATGGGCAACGCACATACGTTCAATGGGCAACGCACATACGTTCAATGGGCAACGCACGTACGTTCAATGGAGCGAGCCTTATTATTTGCCAATCAAACGCAGCACGTCTTCTACGAGTTGCGGCACGGTGAGACGGTTGGCACGGAGGAGTTCGTTGAGTTCATAGCGGTCCTCAAACTGCTTGCGTTCTCCACGAACCATCACTTTCATGGAAGTCTCGCCAAAGAAGCGGGCCACTTTCTCGCCCCATCCGCCTTCTGCCTGTCCGCTCTCAAGCGTCACCACGAGTTCGTGATCGGCTTCGAGTGCATGAAGCGCATCGGCATCGAGCGACGAAATGATGCGCGGATTGACGAGTGTGGGTTGAAGTCCCTGCTTTTCCAGAGCATCGCAGAGTTGTTCGCCAAGTTGGAAATAGGAACCGAGTCCGAGCACAGCCACACGCTTTCCCTTGCGTACCGTTTCGTAGCGGGGAGCGGACCAGTCTATGCCGTCTGCCATGGTTTCCGTACGGGACACCACGCCGTTTACCGGCACACGGATGGCCACGGGGTGCTCACGGTAGTCGAGTGCCCAATGAAGCATGGCGAAATATTCCTCTCGGCAGGTAGGAGCCAAGTAGATGAGGTTGGGAATGTTGCCGAGCAGAGGTATGTCGTACAAGCAAGTGTGCGTCACGTCGTTCATACTTTCTATTCCGCCCCAAAATACGAGGAGCAAAGCGGGATTGTCGTTGATACAGAGGTCTTGCGACAGCTGGTCATAGGTGCGCTGCACGAAGGTGCTGTATACGCCCCATACAGGTTTGCCTCCGCGTTTGGCTATGCCAGACGACATGGCCACGGCGGTTTCCTCGGCAATGCCAACGTCGACAAACTGCTCTCCGGCTTGTTTGCGGCGGTCGGCGGTAAAGCCTATCACGGTAGGCGTGCCGGCTGTTAAGGCCACAATGTCGGGGCGGCTGGGCATGAGGTCAAGGAGTGTGCGTGCCGTGAGGTCACCATAGTCTTCTACACTGAAGTTGTTTCTCAACTCACCCGTAGCGAGATGGAAGGGCATACTCCAGTGCCATTTTTCCTTTTCTTCTTCGGCATACTTGAGGCCTTTCCCTTTAAGCGTGTTGATGTGAACCACTACGGGGTGGTTCGTATCTTTCACCTTTTGGAAGGCTTCTATGAGCGATGCCACGTCGTTGCCCTTGTCCACATAGAGGTAGTCGAGGCCCATGGCGCGGAAGAGGTTGCAAGGCGCTTCACCTTTTGTCTCGCGCAAAAGTTGGAGGTTGGGATAGATGCCGCCGTGGTTCTCGGCAATGGACATTTGGTTGTCGTTGACGATGATGATGAGGTTTGAACGGAGTTCGGAACCTGCCACGTTGAGTCCCTCAAGGGCTTCGCCGCCGCTGAGCGAACCGTCGCCGATAACGGCTATCACGTTTTCCTTTCCTCCCATAAGGTCGCGTCCCTTTGCCATACCGCATGCAAGGCTTACGGAAGTGGAGGTGTGACCAATGACGAAGTGGTCGTGAGCGCTTTCTGAGGGTTCGCTGTAACCGGACACGTCGTCGTAGTGGTCGGGACTCATGAAGGCTTCCTTTCGGCCGGTGAGTATTTTGTGGGGATAACTTTGATGGGAAACGTCGAAGACTATTTTATCCTCGGGCGAATTGAACACATAGTGGAGTGCCACAGTGGCTTCCACCATGCCAAGGTTCGGACCTACGTGTCCGCCATGTGCGCTCACTTTCTGCAGAAACCAATGACGGGTTTCGTCGGCAAGCACATTGAGTTGGTCAAGGGTAAGTTTCTTGATGTCGGCAGGGCCGTTTACTTTTTCCAAATACATAAATCGTAGAGTGTTTGTTGTTTTTACAATGCAAATTTATGCAGTTCGTGTCTATGCTGCAAGGCTAGTCTGGCAAGGTCGGTAATAGTGGTTCAAGTATCAGTAACTTGGTTCAAAGCAACCATAGGAGTGAAGCGCTAATCTTTTATTTACACCTTACAACACAGGAAAATTTGAGATTTTCCTTTTGCTCTTCACTCGCCTTGCACACTTTTGCTGCGCCAAAGTAGGCGGCGGCTCGGAAAAGCAAAGGAAAATTTGAGATTTTCCTTTTGCTCTTCACTCGCCTTGCACTACTTTTGTACCATAATCAAGAAAAACGAAAATATTGTGAATAAAAAAAGAAAAACTTACGGAGCAAATCCTGGAAGTGCGCCCCGCACGGGAGCTGCACATGCCCCTGCCGCTTCTTCCCACACGAAGAAAGCTTTCTGCACGCTGCGCACACGCACGGCAAAGTGGCTGACCTATGCTTTGGGATTTCTGCTCGTCTACGCCTTCTTCACCCTCGTCTACGGCGACGTCATTGAACGTGCCGAGCAGGACATGTACGTTTCTTCGGCTCCCGAGTCAATGGCTTATCTGCTCTCACAACCTTTAGGACATCTCTTCTATGCCTCACGCTGGGTGATGCTCCTTTGCAAATGGGCAGCACTCGGCGGCGCATTCCTTGCCCTCGTGATGACCATCACCGCCGCAGCCGTAGACTATGCCTTCTGCCTGCCACGCAAACTGCGCGGATTGGGTTTCATCGTTCCCGTAGCGGAAATGGCATGGATGGTTTGGCGCGGCACGAACCTCTACTACAAGAATGAGCCGTCCCTCGTGGTGCTCGTTCCGCTCACGGCAATGGTTGCCGCGCTGGTGCTTGCCGGCCTTGTGGCACTCGTCCGCCGCTTTGCCAAAGGCGAGAAGAAGGCCGTTCCCGAACGCTTGCGTCCGTGGGGCGTCCTCGTCATGGTGCTTGCACTTGTTGGCACGGGGGTAGCCACACGAAAGATTAACGAAAACGTGATTCTCACCGCACGCTTCCAAAACCTTGCCGCCGTGCAGGACTGGGAGACCATCATTGAGGAAGCGCAGAAAGCCTCTCGTCCCACGCGTGCCGTGGCGGCTTACTACGCCATTGCCCTTGAAGAGACCGACCAATTGCTCGACCACATCTTCGACATCCCCTTCGACTATCCCAAACTCCACCTCGACAAGTTCGACGGCAACGAGGAGTACGGACTCTTCCTCAGCGACTGCAACTACCATGCGGGCTTGATCAACAGCGGCTACCGCACTGCCATGGACTACGTAGTGGTGGCAGGTCCGCGCCTTGTGTCGTACAAGCGCATGGCGGTTTGTGCACTGGCAAACGGCGAGATTGCACTTTGCCGCAAATACCTCGCCCTCATCCGTCAGATGCCGTTTGAGAGCGATTTTGTGGAGCGCTACGAAGCTTTAGCCAACGACCCGAAGAAGATTTCAGACGATGCCGAACTCAAGCACGTGCTCTCGCTCTATCCTCAGGAGGACCACTACGAGCAGAACTACATGCCGCCCGCATTCCTCGGTTTCAACGTAGGGCTCAGCCGCGGTTCAGACCAAACGCTCGTCACCTCCGCCACCGCCTGCCTCTACTCCAAGGACCTCAAGGCATTCATGGTGCGCGCACAGATCATGAAGCAGAAAGGCATGCGTTTCACCGAAGCCATGCAGCAAGCTGTGGCCATCTATGCGCTGAACAACCCCGACGCGCTCAAGCATTTCACCGAAGTGGGACAGTTCGTTCCCGACCAGTTGCGCTCCTTCCTCCTTGACGCCAAACCCTACATTGACGACCGCGAAGCGCTTCGCCGCGAGCTGAAGGAAACATGGCTCGGCACCTATTTCTATTATTACTACACGGAGAACAACGATCCCAGCCAGACCGTCAAGAGCTACGACACTGAGCAGAAAGACAGCAAGGCCGGCGTGAACTAATCCTTCAACGTATTTTCCATCACACGAAATGAAACATTCCATCTCCATACTTTCCCTCTCGCTTCTTGCACTCTTCAGTGCGTGCTCGTCGGCTCCCGAGGCCGTGGTGCCGGCACAGAGCACGGCGGTCAGCGAGACGGCAAAAATCTATCCCGACTACCGCGACATCATCGTTCCGCCCAACATTGCACCGCTCAACATCGAGGTGAAGTCTGAGGGCGAAGCCTTCGTCGGCCACATCGCCGGAGGCGGCAAAGAGGCCATCGCCGCTGCTGGCAAGGACGGCAAACTGGAGTTCGACTCCTTAGAGTGGCGCGACATGCTTGCCGCCGCCAAAGGCAAACCGCTTGAAGTGACGCTCTACGCCGAACGCGAAGGGGCTTGGGTGAAGTTCCCTTCCTACAAGATTGACGTAGCCACCGACTCCATTGACCGCTACCTCTCCTACCGCCTCATTGAGCCTTCCTATGAGCTCTACCGCCAAGTGGGTCTCTACCAGCGCGACCTCGAAACGTTCAACGTGCAGACCATCTACGAGAACAACCGCAACTTCAATCCCGACGAGAACCACTGCGTGAACTGCCACAACTACCGCAACTACAGCACGAAGCACATGCTCTTCCACGTGCGTGCCAAACACGGCGGCACCGTGGTGGTGCAGGACGGCAAGGCGGAGAAAGTGAACATGAAGTGCGACTCCATCCTTTCCGGTTGCACCTATCCCTCGTGGCACCCCAACCACAACTGGGTGGCATTCTCTTCCAACCTCACGGGACAGACGTTCCACATCCGCGACCACCAGAAGATTGAAGTGATTGACTTCGGTTCCGACCTCGTGCTCTACGATGCCGACAACCACACGCTTTCCAACGTGCTCAAGACGGATCTCGACCTCGAGACCTTCCCCTGCTGGAGCCCCGACGGCAAGAAACTCTTCTACTGCGTGGCGCACATTCCCGAATTTGCGGGAAAGACAACCGAAGAGCGACAGGACATCATACCCAAGATTGCCACCCGCGTACGCTACAACCTCATGTCCATGGCCTTCGACGAACAAACGCGCAAGTTCTCCGCGCCCATGCTTGAATACTATGCCGAGGGCGACAGCACCAGCGTGGCAGTGCCCCGCGTGAGTCCCGACGGCCGTTACGTGCTCTTCACGCTGGCGGACTACGGACAGTTCCACATCTGGCACAAGACGGCAGACCTCTACGTGAAGGACCTCCAGACGGGCAAGGTATATCCGCTCAAGGAAACGAACAGTCCCGACGCCGACTCCTACCACTCCTGGAGCAGCAACGGCCG
This sequence comes from Bacteroidaceae bacterium, assembly GCA_963649665.1. Classification (GTDB taxonomy): domain Bacteria; phylum Bacteroidota; class Bacteroidia; order Bacteroidales; family Bacteroidaceae; genus Alloprevotella. The sequence goes on from CAVJJO010000002.1 coordinate 25,385, forward strand.
CTGGATAGTGTTCGTGTCGCGCCGCGACGACGGTTCCTATTCCCGTCCCTACATTGCCTACTTCGACCGCAACGGACAAGGCCACAAAGCCTTCGCCCTTCCGCAGCAGGATCCCGAATACAGCACACTGCTCAACAAGAGCTACAACGTGCCCGAACTCACACGCGACGCCGTGCCCCTCTCTGCCGAGGAAATGAAGAAATGCGTCTACGACGATGCCAAAGCCGTGGGCGTAAGCTACCGTAAGTAGCCCGTTTTTAGCAACACACCCTCCTATCTATAGCGCCACACCGCATGCACAAGCGGTGTGGCGCTTTTGTTTTCTGCAGAAGCACGAAGGACTATCGTTTCTTGCTTGACATTGCTACACCTTGAAAAACACTGCTTCTACAGATAGGCACAAGAGCCACACGTTTTTTGCCACAGCAACAAGCACTGATTATCAACGCTTTACACACATCAAAAACAAAACATACACACTTTTGAAACATTCCGTGCATGTTTCCGCGAAGCGTTTTTGAAGAACGAGAGAGAAGATTGTTGCTACTTTGCAGCCGTCGAAAGCAGCCATTTGCAAAGTACTCTTGACAACGAGCCACGTAGCGAAATCTCGGTAAAGCCATGAAACGTGCAGCTACCCTGAAAAGAATCAGCCGCTTCCGTCACCTTCACATTTCACCTTTCTACTTATTCTTACTAACCAAAACTTTCGCAGACATGAGTAAAGTCAAATCTCCTGAAGAACGCTCTCCCATGAGCCCTTCTATTTGCAAAGTTGCATTGGCGTCCATGCTCTTGTTTCCCGCACTTGGACTTACCTTCCCTGTGGCCACGTTTGCGCAGACCTCCGTGGCCGGTTCTCAACAAATACAGACCATCAGCGGAAAAGTGATTTCCAGCGTCGACAACGAACCGCTTATGGGCGCAGCTGTGGTCGTAGTGGGCACGAAGACGATGGCCATGACCGACGCCAACGGCAATTTCACCCTCAAGGCGCGCCCCGGTGCCGCACTCAAGATAAACTACATTGGTTATGCTCCGCTGCAAGTGAAAGCCACGGCAGAGCCCATGCAGATAGTCCTTAAGGAAGAGGGCAACTCGCTCAGTCAAGTAGTGGTCATCGGCTATGGTGTGCAGAAAAAGAAACTCGTCACTGGTGCCACAGCGCAGATAAAGGGTGCCGACATTGCCCAGCGCAACACGAGCAACGCACTGCAAGCCATCCAGGGTCAAACGCCCGGCGTGAACATCATCTCTTCAAGCGGTCAACCGGGTTCCGACATGAAAGTCATCATCCGCGGCCAAGGTTCCAACAGCAACAACACGCCGCTCTACGTTATCGACGGCGTGCCCGGCGGCGACATTTCCACGGTCAACCCCTCCGACATTGAAACGTTCGACGTGCTCAAAGACGCCGCCTCCGCTGCCATCTACGGTGCGCAGGCCGCCAACGGTGTCATCATCGTCACCACGAAGAGCGGAAAAGAAGGCCACGCGCAGATTACCTTCGATGCCTACCACGGTTGGCAGTCAGCCGCCAAGAAGGTAAAGATGCTCAATGCCAAGCAGTACATGGAACTGATGGACGAGCAGAACATCAACTCCGGCGGAAAGGCTTACGACTGGGCCAACATTGCCAGCATTCACGACGCTTCCGGCAACATCTACGACACGAACTGGACCGACCTCATGTTCAAGGACAACGTCCCCGTGCAGAACTATGCGTTCGGCATCAACGGCGGTTCGAAGAACACGTCCTATGCCGTTTCGCTTGGCTACTTCAGCCAAGAAGGCATCGTAGGCGGAAAACGCGCGTCCAACTACGAGCGCTACAACTTCCGCGGCAACTTTGAGCAGAAGTTCTACGGCGACATCCTCAAGTTCGGCGAGAACGTTTCCATGGCCTACACCAAAAACCGCGGCATAGGCGAAGGCAACATGTACAACAACAAGCTGCGACTGGCCTTCTCCACCTCACCCCTCCAGCCGCTCTATCTGCAGGACGACGGACGTGAAGACCTCAACAACGGATACTCCTACTCCCGTTCAACCGACTGGTACCAGTACGACGGCAATCCCGTGGCGAACCTCTACCGCGGCAACAACCTCACCGACCGCCAGAACTGGATGGCCAACTTCTACGTGGAACTTCAACCTGTAAAGAACCTGCGTTTCAAGTCGATGCTCGGTTTCAACAACAATACAAGTTCCTACCGTCAGTACTCACCCGAATACGTTTCCACCACGCAAGACCAAAACACGAAAGGGCCGGAAGTACTCCAAAACCAGTTTAAGGGATGGACGCTCACCTGGACCAACACCGTGGCCTACAACTGGACGACTGACAAGAACGACTTCAACGCCATGCTCGGCATGGAAGCCGAGCGCCAGGAAGGCGACAACCTCTCCGCGCAGAACACCCTTCTCTCACTCTACAACAACTGGCCTACAGCCTATCTGAGCAACGACCGCAACGGCCACACCGGCACCAACGTGTTGGGCTATCCTGCCGAGCAGTACCGCCGCGCCTCCTACTTCGGACGCTTCGGCTGGACTTACGACGACCGCTACATGCTCAACGCCACGCTCCGCTGCGACGGTTCCTCACGCTTTGCCCCCTCACACCGTTGGGGGTGGTTTCCCTCGGTTTCTGCAGGTTGGGTTGTCACGGGCGAAAAGTTCATGCAGTCCGCGCAAGACTGGCTCGACTTCCTTAAGCTACGCATCAGTTGGGGACAAGTGGGCAACAACAACATCGACCCGTTCCTCTATGCCGCCACCGTTTCGCTCAACGGCTCGGGCTACAACTTCGGCACGGGCAAAGGTTCCACGAAAAATGCCAACGGCGCCTACTCCAACCGCCTCGGCAACGACAATCTCAAGTGGGAAACCTCCGAGCAGACCGACTTCGGCATCGACGCCCGCTTCCTCCGCGGACGCCTATCCCTCACTTTCGACTGGTACTACAAAAAGACAAAGGACTGGATTGTGCAGGCTCCCGTTCTCGCCACAGCCGGTGCCGACGCGCCTTACATCAACGGCGGCGACGTCACAAACAAGGGTGTGGAACTCGCCCTCACCTGGCGCGACCACATCACCGACGATTTCTCCTACAACGTAGGCGCAAACTTCTCCGTCAATCACAACGAGGTGAACAGCATCCCCACCGAAGGCGGCATAATCCACGGCTACGGCAATGGCTCCACAAACGCCAACATCATGTTCAACAACCAGCCGGAGTTCTTCCGCTGCCAGAACGGCCACGCCATGGGGTTCTTCTGGGGATACCAGACCGCTGGCATCTTCCAGAACCAACAGCAAATCGACGAATGGAAAGCCGCTGGCAACGGCACGCTGCCCAACACGGAACCGGGCGACATCATCGTAGTGGACCGCAACCACGACGGCAAGATCGACGACGACGACAAGACGGACCTCGGCAACGGCATTCCAAAGTTCAACTTCGGCTTCAACCTCGGCATCAACTACAAACACTTCGACTTTTCTGCCGTTCTCTCAGGAGCTGCCGGTTTCAAGATTGCCAACGGAGGCTACCGCAACTGGGGCAACAGCTACAAGAGCAACTACACCACCACCTTCCTTGGCCGTTGGCACGGCGAAGGCACGTCCTACAAGTTGCCGCGCCTTACAAACGACGACAAAAACTGGACGAACTTCTCCGACCTCTACCTTCAGAACGGCAACTATCTGCGCATTGCCAACGTCACCCTCGGCTACGACTTTGCGCCCCTCATTGCCTGGAAGGGCATCAGCCAGGCGCGCCTCTACTTCCAAGTGCAGAACCTCTACACCTTCACCTCCTACGACGGACTTGACCCCGAGGTGGGCTACGGCGAAAAGTCGTGGATGAGCGGAGTGGACACGGGCTGCTACCCCCATGCGCGCACCTTCCTCTTCGGTGTAAACCTCAAGTTCTGACCACATCTCATTCCCAAAACATCCTTATTGCTGAACCACGATGAAACCTCTCTATACGAAATGCCTTTGTGCCGGAATGCTTCTCTCCGCCACTCTGGCCACCCCTTTACTCACTTCGTGCACCGACAACTTTCTCGACACCACGTCGAAAACCGACCTCAACTCCACTTCGTTCTACAAAACGCCGGAGCAGGCCGACTATGCCCTCATCGGCTGCTACGACCAGTACCAGCGCACCGTGTCAGACGGCTACGCTCCCACCCTCTACCAAGCCGCCGAAACCATGAGCGACGACTGCTACGGCGGCGGAGGTCCCGACGACAAGGACAACCGCATTCTCGACCGCATGGACCAAAGCATCAACACCGCCCAAGGCGACCTCTTCAGCGGCATTTGGGGCGACTACTACAAAGCCGTCTACAACTGCAACCTGCTCATCAACTCGCTCGACGGCATAGCATGGAGCAGCGCCGCCGACCGCACAGCCATAGAAGGGCAGGTACGCTCGCTGCGTGCCCTTGCCTACTTCGACCTCGTACGCATGTTCGAAAACGTGCCCCTTCTCACCCAAGGCACACGCGACAAAGTGCCGCAGGCCGACCCCGACAGCGTATACGCCCTCATCGTGCGCGACCTCCGCTTCGCTGCCGACAACATGCCTGCCGACCTCTACAAGGACAAGTCCAACTCGCTCGGACGCATCACGAAGTTCTCCGCTGCCGCCATGCTCGCACGCGTTTACCTCTTCTACGACGGAGTGTACCACGGCAACCGCGGCGAGGCCATGCCCGGCGGACTTACAAAGGCCGACGCGCTGCAATACTGCGAGGACGTAATCCGTTCGGGCAACTATGCGCTCGAGCCCCGCTTTGCTGACCTGTGGCCTGCGGCTTGCACCGAAGCCACTTCCCTTGAAGAAGGACGCAAGTCGACCTACAAGGAAGCAAGCGACGAAATCGTGTGGGTCGTCAAGTTCAACAACGACCAGAACTGGAGCAACGGCAATGCCAACGGCAATCGCTTCGTGGTGAACTTCGGCATGCGTAACCTCAACAAGTATGCGCCCTACGGCATGGGCTGGGGCGCCTGCCCCGTTACCGATGCCGCCCATGGCATTTTCTCTGCAGACGACTCCCGCCTCCAGGGCACCATCATAGACTGCCGCACGCTCTCCGACGGAAACGGCAACACGGCCTATGCCGAGCAGGCCAACTCCGACTGCGTGGACTACACGGGCTACCTCAACAAGAAGTACTGCCCCATGATTTTCACCGACGGCACCTCCATCCCCGCTTCCGAAACAGATGTCACGGGCGGCAACTTCATGACCTCACAGGATCAGAACTGGATTCTCCTCCGCTACTCCGACGTGCTTCTCATGGCTGCCGAACTGGGAAGCGCCAATGCCGTGGACTACATGAACCAGGTGCGTGAGCGCGCCTACGGCAACGCTTCGCACAACCTCACCGCCACTCCCTCCCGCGAGGAAATCTGGCAAGAGCGCCGCAAGGAGTTCATGTGTGAAGGCATACGCTACTTCGACCTCCGTCGCCAAGGGCTCGACGCTTTCGTGAAGGCGGAAGTGGAGCAGGCCAATGTGGACGGCCGTCCCGCAGAAGTCTATTACAACAAGGAGAAGACCACCATCGCTTCCTCATTCGTCGAGAGCAACATACGCAGCAAGCGCGGCTTCTTCCAGATTCCGAAAGCTGAAATCAACCTCTCAGGCGGTGTCTACAAGCAGAACGCGGGCTGGTGATTTGCCACCGGCACACATCCCGGCGCACCCACTTTCAGCCTCAGCAACGGCATGCAGTCTTTTGCGTTTCGTATCTTTGCCCACAGAGAAGAGCCCTGCGGCATCAGTGCCGCAGGGAGACTCTTTCCCTTTTTAAAGTTACAGAGAAACGTACCATTCTAAGGATTAAGTCCATGAAAACCTCCTTCTGCTTTCACCGCATGCTCACCCGTTTACGCGGAAAGTGGCTTCCACAGCGCATCGCCACTGTCTTTCTAAGCGTCGTCTGCTCCCTTTCAGCTTGGGCATCGGAACCCGAGTTCTGGCATCTGCAAACGTCCGACGGCCTCGCCGACGGCCACGTGAGCTGCATCTGCCGCGACCGCAGCGGTTACCTCTGGTTCGGCACCATAGCCGGACTGAGCCGTTTCGACGGCTACCGCATACGCAACTTCTACTTCAGTTCCACCGACACCGCCTCCATCGCCAGCAACCAGATCAACCGCGTCTTCGAAGCCGACGGCATGATATGGGTGGAGACCAACGTGGGCTACTGCCTCTACGACCCTTCCACAGAACGCTTCGACCGCAACATGGAGGGATGGATGGAGCGCCACGGCATGAAGGGCCGCCCCGACCTCGCCTTTGCCGACAGCCGCGGCAACCTGTGGATTGTGGTGAACCGGCGCGGCTGCTACTTCTACGTTCCCTCCACTGGCGAGCACCATCTGTTCCCGATGGACGGCAAAGCCGGAAGCATACCTTCTACCACGGTGACGGACATCAGCGAACGTGGCTGTGCACTGCTCCTCACTTACGACGACGGCACCATGGTGCGTCTCGACGGCGCTCACCGCCGCGTGGTGTGGAGTTCACGGGCTTTGCAAAAACTTTGCGGAGGAAAGTACCAGAAGTTCACCACCTACATCGACTCCCGCTACAACTACTGGGTGCTCGGCGAAAAGCGCACATGGGTCTATGCGCAGCACTCGCGCCGCTGGTTCTCGTCTGCCGAAGCTTTTCTCCGCACCGAGGGCTACGCCGCAGCGCCGCACATGCTCATCAAGGATGTGAAGGAAAGTGTCGAAGGCGAACTGTGGCTTGCCACGGAACACGACGGACTCTACATAGCCTCTCGCGAAACCCGCACGCTGCAACACGTGGCGAAGGACGACAGCCGTCCCAACGCGCTTCCAGACCACACCATACGCAGCCTTTACTTCGACCCCTCCGGCGGCATTTGGCTTGCCACCTACCAAAGCGGCGTGGTCTACACCTCTAAGGCTCTTACGCGGTTCCGCACCATTCCTTTGGGCGACGTATGCACCATTGCCGAGGACAGCCAGGGGCGCTACTGGTGCGGCACGAACGACCGCGGCATCGTCTGCTATTCGCCCGAGTCGGGTGAGCTTACGCGCTACACGGGCCGCGAAGCCGGACTCTACAGCGACGTGGTCGTAAGCAGTCTGCACGCCGCTGACGGCTCGCTCTGGTTCGGCGGTTTCAACGGCGGACTGACGCGCTTCTTCCGCGGTGCGTTCCACGCCTATCACCAGCGCGACGGACTGGCCAACGAAAGCGTGTGGGCGCTCACCGAACTGAAAGACGGAAGCATCGCCATAGGCACGCTTGGCGGTGGTGTGCAACTGTTCTCTCCCTCCAACGGCCACTTCACCACGTTCAACTCCCGCACCTCCGCACTCTCCTCCGACTACATCGCGAGCTTGGCACACGACACGAAGTGCATCGTTGCCGGCCACTCGCTCGGACTGAGTTTCTACGCCCCCTCCGCCTCCCGCTGGACCAATATGGAGCACACACGTAGCGGCAAGCCGTTCTCCAACTCCACGTGCAACCAGGCGTTCACGGACAGCCGTTCCCTGGTGTGGAGCGCCAATGCCGCCGGTCTGGACATCTACGACCCCAAGACCGACAGCCTCTACTCGCTCCACGACCACATGCGCCTGGCGAGCGCCGTGGGCGAGGACTCCAACGGCACGGTGTGGGCAAGCCATGCCGACGGACGCGTTTCGCACATTACCGTAACGCGGAGTTTGGGAAGGGACGGTTGTCCCACAAACCAATGGCTCTTCTCCGTCACTTCGTTTGACCGGCTCGACGGGTTGCAGCCGAACTTCAACTACCGCAGCATCCTTGCCGACAACCGCGGCAACATGGTATTCGGCGGACAGCAGGGCATCAACATCATCCCTGTAGAAACGCCGAAAGGCTCTGCCGCCGAAGCACACGCCCTATTCAGCGGACTCGCGCTCTTCGACCACCCCGTACTCACGGGAGAGGAATTCAACGGCCGCGTCGTGCTGGAACGCTCGCTCAACGCGAGCCGCCATCTGCGTCTTCGTCACAGCGAGAACGCCTTCAGCATACTCCTTGCCTCCGACCGCGTCACGCTGCCGCAGCGCGCGCGCTTCGTCTACAGCCTCGAGGGCTTTGCCGATGACCAGTGGCTCATGCTGCCCGACGGACAAAGCGCCGTGACGTTCACCAACCTCTCGCCCGGCACTTACACGCTGCGCGTAAAGGTGGTGGGACGCGACGGAAGCACAAGCCGCACGGCAAGTGCGCTGCGCATCACCATTCTTCCGCCCTGGTGGCTCACGGCATGGGCCTTCGTCCTCTACGCGCTGCTGCTCTGCGCCGCCGCATGGCTCGTGTGGTACTTCACCGTACACCGTAAACTGGCACGTCTGAAACTTCAGCACCTGCGCCACATGGACGAGGTGAAACTCAAGTTCCTCACCGACATGAGCCACGAACTGCGCACGCCGTTGGCGCTCATCATCTCGCCCCTGAGCGTGATGATTGGCAAAGAGACCGACTCCGAACGCCTCTCGCGTCTTCAGCTCATCTACCGCAACGCGCGGCGCCTGCTCTCGCTCGTGAACCAATCGCTCGACTTGCGCAACATCGAGGAGCACACGGCCAGCCTGCAGCTTACCACGGCCGACTTCGTGGTTTTCGCGGGAAACATCTGCCAAAACTTCTCGGCGCTCTCGCAAAAGCACATCGACCTGTCGTTCACGTCAAACTGTCCGGGCTTCTCCATGGCTTTCGATGCCGACAAGATGGAGAAGGTAATCACCAACCTGCTCTCCAATGCCTACAAGTTCACACCCGAAGGCGGAAAGATTGCGGTAACGGTAACGTATGATGCGAATGAACCCTTTTTATGTGGCCTAACCAGACGTCACCTCACGCTAAGCGTGGCCGACACGGGCTGCGGCATCAGCGATGCCGACAAGGCGCACGTGTTCGACCGCTTCTATCAGGCGCAAGGGGCTTCGCGCACACCCTTCGCAGGCAGCGGCATCGGCCTCAACATAGCCCGCGAGTTCGTGCGTATGCACAAGGGTGAAATCGGTGTACGCGACAACGAGGGCGGCGGCTCCGTCTTCTGGTTCTGTATGCCTACAAACCTGATGGCGGACAACGAAGCCACGGCCGCCGAAGCTCTTCCTGCCGTTTCCTCCGACACCGCTGCCGACAAGGCGCAGCGCGAAGCCATGAACGACCTCTTGCGCAAGGGCGACTACGAAGTGCTGCTCGTGGACGACAGCGAGGACTTCCTTGCTTTCATGACGGACCTCCTCGGCACGACCTACAAAGTGCGCACCGCCACCAACGGACGCGAAGCGCTTAAGCGCATTGCCGACCACCAGCCGGACATCATTCTCTGCGACGTGATGATGCCTGAGATGGACGGCAACGAACTCTGTCGCCGTCTGAAGGCAAACCCGAAGACGGAGCGCATCCCCTTCGTCATGCTCACCGCGCGTCTCTCCTCCGACAGCAAACTTGAGGGGCTCACTGCCGGAGCCGACGACTACCTTACGAAGCCCTTCAACCTCGACCTCCTGAACCTTCGCATCTACAACCTCATCAAGTGGCACAATGCCACGCCCGTAGGCGAGAAGGTGACACCGAAAGTGAAGGAGGAGCAAGTGACCTCCATCGACGAGCAACTCGTAAGCGATGCCACAGCTGTCATAGAGCAGAACCTTTCAAACTCCGACTTCTCTGTAGAAATGCTCTGCAAGGAGCTGGGAATGAGCCGTGCGAATCTCTACAAGCGTCTGCTCAACATCACGGGCTGCACACCGAGCGAACTCATTCGCAACGTGCGTCTGCGCCATGCCGAGCAGTTGCTCCGCAAGGGACAAATGAACGTGAGCGAAGTGGCGTACAAAGTGGGCTTCAACAATCCGCGCTACTTCTCGAAGTACTTCAAGGAGATGTTCGGCATCATGCCCTCGCAACTCAAGAACCCGAGCGGAAGCGCTTCCGCTGCCGCCGACGAACGGGAAGGTTAGCCCCGGGGTGAAGAAAGACACGTATGTGCCGCTTTGCCCATGGCCTGCCCGTAGCGCTTCTCCCTTATTCAGCCACAAGCAAACGAACACACACACATACACGACAACATCTTTCTACAAACCCGCAAACGGTGCACCGCGCAGTCCCATGGCGCGCCACGCTCCGCAAAACTTCTACCCTTCCATGAACCATCATCTTCCCTTTCCGCTCCGCTCGCCCAAGAGCCGTCCGTGGGCGCTTGCCCTTCTTTTCCTTGCCGCATCGCCCGCCCTTGCCTTCAACGACAACGGCAACGGCATCACCCTCGAAGTGAAGACGCCCGCTGCCGACGGTGCCCGCCTCGTGCAGCTTCAGGTAGTGAACAACCGCATCATACGCATACGCGCCACGGCCGAGCACGCCTTCCCCGACAAGCCGAAGAGCCTCATCGTCGTTCCGCAGACGTTCCGTCCGCACTACACGGTGACGCAAAACGGCGACGAAGTGACGCTCGCCACTTCTGAGGTGAAATCCGTCATCAACGAGCGCACCGGCCACATAGCCTTCTACGATGCCCGCGGCAACCGCCTGCTCGACGGCGCACAAAACGGCATGACATTCGCCCCCTACACCGTGCCGGAGGACAACATCGGTCAGGGCACGCTCACCGACCACGAACGCACGGCATGGTCGTGGCACGCCACGTTCGAGAGTCCGGCCGACGAGGCGTTCTACGGACTCGGGCAGCACCAGGCGGGCGACTTCAACTACAAGGGGAAGAACGAAGAACTTTTCCAATACAACACGAAGATTGCCGTTCCCTTCGTGCTCAGCAACAAGGGGTACGGTCTGCTCTGGGACTCCTACTCGCTCTGCCGCTTCGGCAATCCCCGCCCCTATCAGCAGCTCGCCACCGTGTTCCGGCTCTACGACCGCGACGGACGCGAAGGTTGCCTCACAGGAACTTACACCGAGAAAGACGGACGCCAGCTCACGCGCCGCGAGGATTCCATCTACTTCGAGAACGCTGCCACCGTGGGCAATCTGCCGAAGGGCTTCAAGCTTGCAGGTTCACACGTGGTCTACGAGGGCTACATTGAACCGGCCGAGAGCCGCAACTTCCAGTTTATCCTCTACTACGCCGGCTACACGCGCGTGCTCCTCGACGGACACGAGGTAGTGCCCGAACGCTGGCGCACGGCATGGAACCCCAACTCCCACAAGTTCAGCGCACAGCTCGTGGCAGGTCACCGCACGCCCATACGCATCGAGTGGCAACCCGACGGCGACGTGTCCTACTGCGGACTCCGCGTGGCCCATCCGCAGAGCGAAGAGGAGCAGAACAGGCTGAGCATATGGAGCGAAATGGCGCGCGACATGGACTACTACTTCATTGCCGGCTCCTCCATGGACCAGGTGATCAGCGGTTACCGCACGCTCACGGGCCGCGCGCAGGTCATGCCCAAGTGGGCGCTCGGCTTCTGGCAAAGCCGCGAACGTTACCGCACACAGGACGAGGTGGTGCAGACGCTCGCCGAATTCCGCCAGCGCCACATACCCGTCGACAACATCGTGCAGGACTGGAACTACTGGCGCGACGACCAGTGGGGAAGCCACGAGTTCGACCCCGCACGCTACCCCGATCCGCAGGCCATGCTCGACAGCGTGCATGCCATGAACGGCAGGTTCATGATTTCGGTGTGGCCCAAGTTCTACTGCAACACCGACAACTACCGCGAACTCGACGCTCACGGGTGGATGTACCGCCAGGCGGTGAACGACTCCCTCCGCGACTGGGTGGGGCCGGGCTACGTGGGTTCCTTCTACGACGCCTACTCTGCCGACGCCCGCAAAACGTTTTGGCGGCAGATGAACGAGCAGCTCTACACGAAATACCGCGAGGGCATCGACGCCTGGTGGATGGACGCCAGCGAACCAAACGTGCGCGACTGCACGCCCATCGGCTACCGCAAGGCGCTCTGCGGACCTACAGCCATGGGCTCGAGCACAGAGTTTTTCAACGCCTATGCCCTTGAAAACGCCGAAGCCATCTACAACGGACAGCGCGGCGTAAACGCCGACAAGCGCGTGTTTCTCCTCACACGCAGCGGCTTTGCCGGACTGCAGCGCTACAGCACGGCGTCGTGGAGCGGCGACATTGGCACACGGTGGGAGGACCTCCGCGACCAGATGACCGCCGGACTGAACTACTCCATGGCGGGCATTCCCTTCTGGGGCATGGACCAGGGGGGCTTCACGCCCGAAGCACGCTACCAGGCAGCCCAAAGCACCTACGATGCGACGGGGGTGGAAAACGACGACCTCCGCGAGTGGCGCGAACTGCAGGCACGCTGGAACCAGTTCGGATGTTTCGTGCCGCTCTACCGCACCCACGGCCAGTGGCCCCTGCGCGAGGTGTGGAACATTGCGCCGGACAACCACCCTGCCTACAAGAGCATCGTCTACTACGACCGGCTCCGCTACCGACTCATGCCCTACCTCTACAGCATGGCGGGATGGGTGAACCGGAAGGACTACACCATCATGCGCGGCCTGGTGATGGACTTCGGCACCGACAGCCGCGTGAACAACATTGGCGACCAGTGGATGTTCGGCCCCTCGCTCATGGCCTGTCCCGTGGGGCGCTACAAAGAGCGCTCACGCAGCGTCTACCTCCCTGCTTCATGCGGATGGTATGACCTCTACACGGGCAAGCACTTCAGCGGCGGACAGACCATCGATGCCGACGCACCCTACGAGCGCATACCGGTGTTTGTGCCCGAAGGGAGCATCGTGCCCTTCGGACCGGACATTGAGTGGTCCGACGAAAAGCAGCCCGAACTCATCGACCTCTACGTCTACGGCGGACGCGACGCCGACTTCGAACTTTACGAAGACGAGGGCACGAACTACAACTACGAGAAGGGGCGCTTCGCCACCATCGGCATTCACTACGACCACGCTTCCCGCACGCTTTCTTTCGGCAAGCGCCAAGGCTCGTTCAAAGGCATGCTCGCCAAACGCCGCTTCAACGTGGTGTTCATAGAAGCAGCGCAGCCCCGTCCGCTCAACCTCAACAGCCCCGCAGGCCACATGGTCTGCTACAACGGACAGGCCGTCAAGGTGAAACTTTGAGCGCTTGCGCCCCCATGCGCTGCGCCCCAAAAGCTTTCGTTAAAGTTCCCTTTACTATTGTTAAATCTGTGACTTTTTATTGACAATCGCCTTTCTCAAACTAGAAAAAAGCTACGGCTTTTTCAAGCGGCAAAAGCACCGTTTCTCAACAATCGGGCAACTTCTGAAAATTCCAAGGTAGCCCAAAATTTTGGGATGCCTTGGAGTTTTTCCTAGATGCCTTGGAGTTTTTGCCGGAACAAGGGGCGTTTTGCCCCTAACGAAGGGCATTTTGCCAAAAGAGCAGAAACACAATCTTAAAACGTAGAAAAGCATCCAACATTCTAAACTTTTCCACGCGCTGAAAATCGCGTATTTGCGAGCGACTCTGCGGTTGCTGAATTCTACGCGATTCTCAGTGTTAAAAAGCAAACGCTTTTGATCCGAAATGCATGCGAATCACCGCAAAACACAACAAGCAGTTTGCAAATCCACCACTTCGTATTTCCCTTTCCCCATCAGCCATGAACACATTACGTTCCTTCTGTCTGTTCCTGCTTCTGCTGCCGCTCGCCCTCAAGGCTGAGCGCACGAACTGGGACCGCGCCTGGCGCTTCGCCCTGGCCGACTCGGCGAGCATGGCACGCAGCGACTACGACGACTCCCGCTGGCGACTCCTCGACCTTCCCCACGACTGGGCCATTGAGGGCGACTTCTCTGCCGCCAATCCCTCCGGTGCCGGCGGCGGCGCGCTCCCCGGCGGCACGGCATGGTACCGCAAGCACCTCTACGTGGACAGCCTCGACAAAGCCGCCGACCGCTACTACATCCACTTCGACGGCGTGTACATGAACTCCACCGTCTACGTCAACGGGCACGCACTCGGCACGCGTCCCTACGGCTATTCCTCCTTCCGCTACGACCTCACGCCGCACCTCAAGGAGGGCGACAACGTGGTGGCCGTGCGCGTGGACAACAGCGACCAGCCCAACAGCCGCTGGTACAGCGGATGCGGCATCTACCGCCACGTTTGGCTTGAGCGCAAGGAGGCCGTCGGCATTGCCCACTGGGGCATCTTCGTCAATCCGCTGCTGCAGAAAGACGGCCGCGCCCTCTTCACCGTGTTGGCCTACGTGGGCAACGAAACGGACCGCCCCGCCGACGTGCGCCTGCAACACACGCTGCTCGCTCCCGACGGACACCTGCTCGCCACCGCAAAACAAGACATCCGCCTAAAACCCCGCCAAACCGACGTGCAGAACGTGCAGTCGCTCAAACTCTCGCAGCCTGAAGTGTGGGACATCGACCGCCCCACCCTCTACCGCGTGCGCACGGACCTCATCGTGGACGGACGCACCGTCGACTCGCAGACCACCGTCACGGGCGTGCGCGATTTCCGCTTCGACCCCGCCACGGGCTTCTGGCTCAACGGACGCCACGTCAAGATCAACGGCGTTTGCCAGCACCACGACCTGGGGTGCCTCGGCGCCGCCCTCAACGAGGACGCACTCCACCGCCAACTCAAAACGCTCAAACTCATGGGGTGCAACGCCATACGCTGCTCCCACAACCCGCCGGCACCCGAACTGCTCGACATGTGCGACTCCATGGGCTTCATTGTCATGGACGAGGCGTTCGACATGTGGCGCAAGCGCAAAACGCAGAACGACTATGCACGCTTCTTCGACAAATGGTACGAACGCGACCTCACCGACCTCATTCGCCGCGACCGCAACCACCCCTCCATTCTCATGTGGAGCATCGGCAACGAAGTGCTGGAGCAATGGACGCAGGCCGACGCCGACACCATGTCGATCGAGCAGGCCAACCTGCTGCTCAACTTCGGACACGACGCTTCCTCGCTGGCCAAAGAGGGGAAACGCAGCGTCAACTCGGCGCTCACCTCGCACCTGGCGGAAACGGTGAAGCTCCTCGACCCCACGCGACCCGTCACCGCCGGATGCAACGAGCCCGACCCCAACAACCATCTCTTCAAAAGCGGTTCGCTGGACATCATAGGCTTCAACTACCACGACCAGTACATTGCCGACGTGCCAAAGAACTTTCCGGGCAAGCCGTTTCTCATGACGGAGAGCGTTTCCGCCCTGCAAACACGTGGCTACTACGTCATGCCGGCCGACTCTACCATCATCGCTCCGCGCGAGTGGTGGATTCCCTATACCGACCCTACCTACATGTGTTCGGCCTACGACAACTGCCACGTTTCGTGGGGCGCTTCGCACGAACACAACTGGGACGTGGTGAAGCACACGCCGTGGTGTGCCGGGCAATTCGTGTGGACGGGATGGGACTATCTGGGTGAACCCACGCCCTACTCCTACCCGGCGCGCAGCAGCTACTTCGGCATTGTGGACCTCGCGGGCTTCCCGAAGGACGTCTACTACATGTACCAAAGCGAGTGGACCGACAGCACGGTGCTCCACCTTTTCCCGCACTGGAACTGGCTGCCGGGGCAAACGGTGGACCTCTGGTGCTACTTCAGCAACGCCGACGAGGTGGAACTCTTCGTGAACGGACGCAGCCAAGGCATTCGCCGCAAAGCCGACTCCCACCAATACCACGTGAGCTGGAGCGTGCCGTTCGAAGCGGGCGAAGTGAAAGCCGTTTCGCGACGCAACGGGCAGACCGTGGCAGAACAAACCGTCCGCACCGCCGGCGCTCCGCACCACCTCCGCCTCACGCCCGACCGCACCCAACTTCTTCCCGACGGACGCAGCACGGCTTTCATCTGCGTGGAAGTGGTGGACAAGGACGGCAACCTCTGCCCGCGTGCCGACGACGAGGTGTTCTTCAGCGTGAAGGGTGCCGGACGCATCATCGGTGTGGACAACGGCAGCCCCATCTCCACCGAACGTTTCAAGGCGGACCACCGAAAGGCGTTTTTCGGACGCTGCCTCGTGGTGGTGCAGAACGACGGCACCTCCGGGCCGCTCACCCTCACGGCTCGCGGCTACGCATTGCCCGAAACAAGCGTTTCTTTCCACACGGAACAACAGTGACGCTTAACGCGCACACTTCTTATGCACCGCATGGAGGCGCCGCTCATGGAGGTGACGTTTCCAAAACGTCACGCTCTACACGGCCTCACGGAGGCAAAGCGCGCAACAATCATAAAACAACATACATCCCCTCACAACCCCACAA
This sequence comes from Bacteroidaceae bacterium, assembly GCA_963649665.1. Classification (GTDB taxonomy): domain Bacteria; phylum Bacteroidota; class Bacteroidia; order Bacteroidales; family Bacteroidaceae; genus Alloprevotella. Next base: position 41,652 of record CAVJJO010000002.1, read on the forward strand.
GCACTCATGAAAACACCTCTCATCACCGCAGCGCTCTTTCTCGCGCTAACAACCGCCACGGCGCAGACGCGCCCCGTCTATCTCAACCCCCAAGCTCCCCTTGAACAACGCGTGCAGGACGCCCTCTCACGAATGACGACGCACGAAAAGATACAGATTCTCCACGCACAGAGCAAATTCTCCTCCGCCGGCGTGCCCCGCCTCGGCATTCGCCAACTCATGATGAGCGACGGCCCCCACGGCGTACGCGCCGAAGTGGACTGGAACTCATGGGGCTCTGCCAACTGGACGAACGACTCCATTGTGGCATTCCCCTCGCTCACCTGTCTCGCTGCCTGCTGGAACCGCAACCTCAGCGCCGTCTACGGCAACGCCGTGAGCGAAGAGTTTGCCTTCCGCGGAAAAGACGTACTGCTCGGTCCCGGCACCACCATATGCCGCATGCCGCTCAACGGACGCAGTTTCGAGTACATGGGCGAAGACCCCTACCTCGCCGGCGAGATGGCTGTGCCCTACATCAAGGCGGCGCAACACAACGGCGTGGCTTGTTGCCTCAAGCACTTTGCCCTCAACAACCAGGAAGCGGACCGCTTCACACTCAACGTGCACGTGGGCGAACGCGCCCTTCGCGAGATTTATCTGCCGGCGTTCAAGAAGTGCGTCGATGCCGGACTTTGGAGCATCATGGGTTCTTACCCCATATGGAACGGCGAACATCTCTGCCACAACGACTCGCTGCTCAACAAGATTCTGAAACGGGAATGGGGCTTCGACGGCTGCGTCGTCTCCGACTGGGGCGGCACGCACGACACGTGGCAAGCCGCACTCAACGGGCTCGACATTGAGATGGGCACCGACACCAACGGAAAGACCGAGGACAACAGCCAAGGCTACAACACCTACCGCCTTGCCGACCCCTTCGAGCGACTCATCGACGAAGGGAAAATTCCCATGGAGGTGCTCAACGAAAAAGCCGCGCGCGTGCTGCGGCTCATTTTCCGCACAAGCATGAACCCGCAGAAGACCATCGGTTCGCAGTGCTCCGATGCGCACTATGCCGCCTGTCAGGCTATAGGCGAAGAGGGTACGGTGCTGCTCAAGAACGCGCAGAACATCCTGCCGCTGAAAGCGGAGAACTACCGCCGCATTCTTGTGGTGGGCGACAATGCCACGCGCAACATGAGCGAAGGCGGCGGTTCGTCGGAACTGAAGACGAAGCGCGACATCTCTCCGCTCGAAGGACTGAAAGCACTCTACGGCGACAAGATATCCTACGCACAGGGCTACTGTGCCGGACGTGCGCTCTACGATGCCGTAGATTCCATCGACCCCGCACAGCAGGCAGCACTCAAAGCGGAAGCGCTGCAAAAAGCCCGCGAAGCCGACCTCATCATCTTCGTGGGCGGACTGAACAAGAACCATCGTCAGGACTGCGAAAACGGCGACCGCGAAGACTACTTCCTCTCCTACGGACAGAACGAACTCATTGCCGAACTCGCAAAGGTTCAGAAGAACCTCGTGGTGGTGACCTTCGGCGGCAACGCCTTTGCCACACCTTGGATAGACAAGGCAAAGGCGTTCGTGCACTGCTGGTATCTCGGTTCCATGTCGGGCACCACGCTCGCCAACATTCTGAGCGGTAAGGTGAACCCAAGCGGCAAGCTCCCCGTCACATTTGCCCGCCGGCAGGAGGACTACCCATGCTTCCAGTTCGGCAAACGCGGTTACCCGGGCGACAACGGCCATGTCTACTACGACGAGGGCATCTACGTGGGCTACCGCCACTTCAACACAAAGCACGTGAGTCCGCAGTTTCCCTTCGGTTTCGGACTGAGCTACACCACCTTCCGCTACGGCACGCCCACCCTCTCCGCACCGTCGCTCACGACTGCCGACTCCATCACGATAAGCGTGCCGATTACCAACACGGGACGGATGAAGGGAAAAGAGGTGGTGGAACTCTTCATCGGCGAAGAGCGCCCTGCCGAAGAGCGGCCCACGAAGGAATTGAAGAACTTCGCCAAAATAGAACTTGCTCCCGGCGAGACAAAGACGGTGATCTTCACCGTCAAGCCCTCCGACCTCGCCTACTGGTCCACACGCTCCCACTCCTTCACCGCCACGCCCGGACGCTTCAAAGCCTACCTCTGCGCCAGCGAAACCGATGTGCGCGCCACTGCGGCCTTCGTGCTGAAATAAACGCACATGAGGCGCCAGCGCATGGAGGTCAAGACTCCAGTCTTGACTGATGAGCGCGAAGAACAAACGCGCATGAGTCTTGCCCCCATGCGCTGCGCCCCACAACCCTACTCAACAAACGTAAAGCGGCACCGATACATCATCGTGTATCAGTGCCGCTTTCATATTAGTCTATTCAACTGACTTCCTATTCAGCTGATTTCGCTTTTATTCTTCGTCAGCGCCGCTCCAGTTGCTGCTGTCCCAAACGGAGCCGTTGGAGAAGAGGTTTTCTTCGCAGTCGTCAGTGGGCTTTCTGTTGTTTACGCCTCCGCTGGCGATGGTGGTCATGAGACTTTCTGCCCCGAGTTCTACGGTGTGGAGGGCGGGAGTTATATATGTCTTTTTCATTTTTCTGGTGAGAAGCTTTTTAGGGGTTTACTTTACAATGACTTTCTTTCCGTTCACAATGTAGATACCCTTCGCGAGGCGGCTGGTATCGATGCGGCGGCCGTCGAGCGTGTAAGCCACCTTGGTCTGTGCGGCAGCATCGGTAGCTACTTCAGCGATGGACGTTACCGTAGTGCCGTCGAAGCGGAAGCTTGCTACCTTGCTGGCAGTCTTTGCCACCTTGAGGTAAGCCTTGCCGGCAGGCACACTGAACACGCCGCCTTCGTCAGCACCCCAGTAGAAGCCGAGGTCGGTCTTCGTCTGGTAGTTGTCGTAAGCAAGCTTGTAGTAGTAATATCCGTCTTCTTCCGCGATGATTCCCGTCTCGGCCTGGCCAACGAGGTTTTGAGCATTATAGGTAGTACCTTTGTTGGAAGCGGAGTAAATCAAAGGATAATTTCCCTTTTTGTCCGCTTTAATAAGCACGGGCATAGCAGCCGGAACGAGTTCGCCATTCTCAAGCGTTTCATTGCCGTCATACTTGTAGTCGATGGTCATGGCATCACCACTGACTGCTACAACACCGCTCTTCATGCCTGTAGGCATAAGCGTAGGTGCAGAAGCACAATAATAGGTGGAATAGCCTTCTTCGGTGTTTACAGAGATGGTTTCGTCGGGGAAGGCGAAATATTTTGTCGATTTAATTCCAGGACGACTAAAATACTCTTTTACAGTACCATACACTCTTACAGTCTGGTTAAGAATAGCTTTATTTTCTACATAGTTCAATGCATTACTAATATAAGTACCCTTACCCGTTTCTAAGCCAATACACTTATCCAATCCTGACTCACCGATTGCTAAATTTGCATGGTTATAGGTATCTGTAACATTAAATCCAGGTTCTTTTCCACTTAAAGCCGCGCCCAATACCTTACCTTCTACCCAAACGCTTTTACCCGTAAGTTGTGAGGCATAAGTCTGCACTTGCTCGGCAGTCAAAGGATTATCAAACGTACCCAAGGTTTCGTCAAGGGGAGCAACATAAGTATACACTACCGTTACCACATCGCTTTCGTTGTCATTATTGTCAAGGGCTATGGCTTTAAGCGTAGTTGTAGCAGCGGGGATATTTACCGTATAGGGAGCATCGGTGAGAAGTTCACCATTGCTTTCTTTGTAAGAAGGATCTGTGCCATCAGTCGTGTACATCACGCCCGCTGCAGAAGAGGTAATCGTGGCAACGAAAGCCTCGCTGAAAGTTTTCGATTCGGGAGTGATGGTGGGAGCATCCACATGGTCGGCAGGCTTCTTTACGAGCGTAACGTCGTCGGACGACCAAACGTTGATTTCGTTGGTAGTAGTGCTATTTTTTACGAATGCAAGGGGATAGCCTACGACGTTGACTACATAGTCGGCCACCATATTTTCGTAAGTAGTGTTTACCTTGTCGTAGACCACAATGGTGCTACTATTTTGCTCGATGGTTGCGCTTTGCTTGCTAAAGGCTGACTTGACAGTAGCGTTGGTTATCTTCACACGCATGTCGGCATACTTTGCCATATCGGAAAGAAGGTCGGCAAGCGTCACTTCGGTTTCGGTGATAGTGGCACCGTCGGTAATCGTGAGGTCTGACTTGTCGAATGCCGTTATCTCCGACTGACCATTGTATATCTGATATGTTACGAGTGTAGTTCCGTTTAGTTTTTGTCCGGCGGTAAGACCGTGGTCACTCATATACACCATCATACCTCCCGTTTCGTCTTGAACGTAGGCTGTTTGGCCATTCACATACGTCACTACGGCGTCCGTAAACTTCAGTCCATATTGCTGTTTGCTCTCGCCGTCCTTACGGAGTGCTGCAAAACCATCAAAAGGCGTGGCATAAGTGTATATAGCAGAAGCCACGTCGCTTGCCACGCCGTCCTTCACGGCAATGGCCTTCAGCGTGGTGGTAGCAGCGGGAATCTGCACGCCGTCTTCATATTTCGTGCTCTCCGCTGTAGGAGTGTCACCATTCGTGGTGTAATAGATGTCGGCGCCCTCTTCAGCAGAAATCGTTGCCGTAAAAGCGTTGAAGAATGATTTGCTGGAGGGGGTGATTGTGGGAGCGGCGGGCTTTACCTCACCAGTTGAGCTATATCCAGACCATGAAATATTGAATATAGAAACACGGTCGGCATTGTCGTTTTTACTATTAGAGGGGCAGTTGTTCTTTATGTAAATAACAAAGTCCCCGTCTACATTTAGCGCTTCACTTGTGTAAGTGTATGTTTCTTCCTTGGTTACTGACTTATTGATTACGTCAAAAGACTTTACAATAGCATCATCTTGCTTGATATCAATATGAAAACTGACAACATTTTTTTCAATAAAAGTATTTGTATAGTTCAACGTCAAAACGCCACATCCCCCCGTCAACGTTGGACTCGTAATGGTTCCTATCGCTTTAGTCTTACCATTTATAACAAAACTCGTATAATCGCCGACTTTTTTGACAGCGGTATTCGTTGCTTTCCAACCTGCAGTTGAATTTCTGCTACCATATGAGGAATTTTCTTTAACGGTAGAGAAATCGTCTTTTCCCTGCGCCCAAGCACAGTTAGTACCCCCCCCATATGCAAAGCATACAAAGGAGAAGTAACGTTCGAAATACGAAACGTGTTTTCATCTTAAGAATGTTTTATGTGAATAAATGATGTTAATGTTTCTACGAAGGTAATAAGCGGAAGGAGAGCACGAACCTACTCGTTCTCAATGCCTTTCGCTTGCAAAGGTATAGCAAAGCGTAGAACCACAAAAGAAGAGAATGAATAATTTTTCGTTACAATTCAGTTTCATTTACGCTTATGAGCAAAAGAAGGTCGCATATACAGGCTTTTGCAAAGCGCATTAAACAAAACCGCGCATGGGGGCGAGGTTTTCAAAACCTCGCGCTCTACACGGCCTCACAGAGGCTTCTACGTGCAGCGCATGAGGCGCCAGCGCATGGAGGCGAAGCGCATGGAGGTCAAGACTCCAGTCTTGACAGATGAGCGCAAAGAATACGCAGAAGCCTCCGTGAAATCATATAGAATTGAGTTGGTTTGCTTTGGTTTTGCTCACAAAATCAACTAAAGTTGCTTTGGTTTTGCTCACAAAATCTGCTGACATTGGGTTGGTTTTGAAAAGCATATCGTAACTTTGCATTGTCTTATTAACTGATTTACAAGGCTTAATATATGTTTGAACGCACAGCAATAAAACATCTACGCCAATGGGCAGAGAGCGAAGACCGCAAACCACTGGTTTTGCGCGGTGCCCGACAAGTGGGAAAGACCACTTTAGTTGAACTGTTTGCCAAAGATTTTGACTCCTATATTTACCTAAATCTTGAAGAAAAACGCAACGCAGAGTTGTTTGTTGACGAATTCTCTTTTGAAGACATGCTCTCGGGCATTTTTCTCCAAGCCAACGTGTCGCAAGACAGCAACAAACGTACTCTGATTTTTATTGATGAGATTCAAAATGAACCCCGAGCCGTTCAAGCCCTCCGCTATTTCTATGAAAAGCGACCCGACATTTTTGTAATTGCAGCAGGATCATTGTTGGAAAGTCTGATGGGGCGCCACATTTCCTTTCCCGTAGGAAGAGTAGAATACATGGCTCTTCACCCATGTAGCTTTGTGGAGTTTCTGCGCGCCATAGGACAAGACCTTATGGCCGATAGCATAGAACGCGTATCGTTGCCCGCATCCATGCACAAACAGGCCATTGAGCTATTCAAAAAGTATATGATTGTAGGCGGACTTCCAGAAGCTGTAGCAAATTATGCCAAGCATCACGACTATGTGCGCCTTAACGCCGTGTTCAATGCATTGCTTTCGGGCTATAGAGACGACGTGGAAAAATATGCCGACAAACCCAAGGAGCAAGACGCAATCCGTTACATCCTGAACTACGGTTGGGCAGCCGCAGGCCATCGCATTCAATTTGCCAAGTTCACAGGCTCGTCATTCAAGGGGGCTGAAGTTGGCAACGCATTCAGAACTTTGGAAAAGACATTGCTGCTAGAGTTGGTTTATCCACTAACGAAGACGTCGTTCCCCGTGTTCCCCGACATGAAGAAAAGCCCAAAACTGATTTGGCTTGACACGGGACTTGTCAACTACGTGGCAGGTATGCAGGAAAACTTGCTTTTCAGCAAAGACACCGACGAACTTTGGAACGGCGATATTGCAGAGCACATCGTGGCTCAAGAACTGCTAGCATCCACTGTCACATTTGGAGAGAAAAGAATGTTTTGGGTGCGCGATGCAAAGAACTCCCAAGCCGAAGTGGACTTTATGGTTCGTTACAAGTCGCATCTTTTGCCTATTGAAGTGAAGACAGGCAACAATTCCAAACTTCGTTCGCTGCATCTCTTCATGGCAGAGTCGGATGAAAACGTAGCTTTGCGCCTATGGAACGGCCCCATGACGTCCGACTGCGTTTACACACAATCAGGCAAACGCTTTACGCTTTACAACATTCCGATTTACTATGCTGGCCATCTGCACACCTTCCTTCAAACCACGCTGCAAATGAATACATAGCGCGCAACTGGAAAACGTCCCCCTTGCACTTCGCTCCTTGCGCTTCGCCAACAAACATCCTTCTCCCGCAACCAAAAAAGTTTCCTTCCCGCAAAAGCGAGAAGGAAACTTTACTCATTATATAATAGGGGTATTCTATTCCACCACCACCTTGCGCACGCTGCGCTTGGAGGCTACGAGATAAACACCCTCAGCTACCGGCACGCACACATTGCCACACTTGAGCGAACACGCGCGATAGACGCAACGGCCAGAGGCATCGTAGATGGCGAGCGGTGCAGAAGCAGCGTTGGAGAGGTTTGACACGGATATCACGCCGTGGGAAGTTTCTACGCTGAAAGGAAACGTCTTTTCGCCGACGAGTGCCGTGGCTTGCTCAATGGCTGCGGGGATGAGTTCCTCGGGCACGGCGACGAACGACCACTGGCGGTGCGTCACGGTGGGAGAAGTTCCGTAAGTCCAAAGACCCAGTTTCGTACCCGCCTTGGTGCCTTCGCCTTCGAGGTCGAACGACTTGGCAGACGTTTCCTCCGTCACCTTATAATAAGGAGCGCCCACGGAAGTCACTTCAAAGGGTGTGGCGGCGGTGAGGTCGGACGAAGCGTTGACGTAGTAACCCGAAGCGTAGTTCATCACCTTCCCCGAAGCGGAGGTAAACGTGTAACGGCCATCGGTCTGCGCCTTCGCTTTCCAAAGCTGCGAGGCACTGAGGTCTACCTCAGCGAGCACCACGTTCGTATCGCTTGCAGCAACAGCCATCGTCACGGTGCGGCGCGGAGAGATGAGGTAGGTGGCACCGTCGGTAAGCGGAGTGCCGTCGGGCTCAACGCCGCTCACAGGCACCACGAAGGTCACAGCGCTCAGCGGGTCGAGCGTGTAGGTGAGCACGCCGTCGGCAAACTTATAGTCGGTAAGCGCAGCGGCATTGCTCGTTTCGTTCGTCACATAAGCGCTGATGCCGCTGCCGCTGGCGGTGCATCCGGCAAGGCTTACGTTCATGCAAGTGGTGGCGGCAGAGGGATTGATGCTGACCACCACGAGGGTGTCGCCCGCAGCGTTGCGAGCGGCGAGGGTCTGCTCGTTGAGCACGTTGAGGATGGTGTAGCCAGGCTTGATGAAACGGCTGAACTGCTGGCGCACGTAGTAGTTCTTGGTGCGTTCGGCGCCTTCCGCTCCGCCAGTAATCTTGCTGATGTCGCCCTTGACGAGTCCCCACTGGTCGTTACCTTCGAGATACTGCCAGTCTATCCACGCATTGGGGGTGAGGTAGCGCACGTCGTTGATGAGTTTCTGCGCCATGTTGAGGTTGCCGGAAATGCCGCTGCCGCCCGAACCGGTCTCGCTCATCCACAGACGCATGCCCTTGGCGGCGGCAAGCGAACCTACTTGCGTGCGCGACTTGACGTCGGCAGTGTAGGTGTGGACGTTCCACTGCCCCACGAGGTCGATGACGCCGTTGGAAGTGTAGCTATTGAAGTCGGTGACGCTCTGTGCCACGCTCGTTTCGTCGGAAGCAGAGATGACGGTGGAGAGACCCGACTCTTTGAGAATGGGCGAGAGCACTTTGAGGAATGCCACCTGGGAAGCCACGTCGAAGTGGCAACCTTCCTGGCCGCCGTTGGCGCCCCAATAGCTCGTCATGGGTTCGTTGAAGGGATCGAGCGTGCGGAACTCTATGCCGTAGACGTCCTTGTAGTGCTTGCAGACGTCCACGAGGTAGTGGGCAAACTCTTCGTAGTATTCGGGTTTGAGGTTGTCCTTTGAGGAAGTGGTGTTGCCAGAGCAGCAACCGCTGTAGGTCATATAATAAGGAGCGGAGTTGCTGAAGGCTTCAAAGACGGCATCAGGTCGCTTTTCCTTAATCTTGAGCATGATGCGGCGCTGCGCCTCGTCGCGCGTCCAGATGTAGTCGCAGTTGGTGGAATCTTTGAAGCCTTCCATCTCGGCACGGAGTCCCTTGCCCTTGCCCATGTGGTGGGCGGTGCAGTTGGCATTGTTGGGGTCGTCGCCACCGCCAATGTTGTAGCGGAAGAGGTTGTAGTTGAGTCCTGTGGGGCTTACGAGCCAGTCCACGAGTTCGTCCACCTTTTCCTCGCTCCAATGGCCCGCCACGTTGGCCCACCAGCAGAGCGATACGCCCCAACCTTCGAAAGGTTGTGCCTTGGCGGCAGCGTTAACCACGAACTGCACGGTGTCGACGGCAGGTTCGTCGAAGGCGGTTTCGCCGAGAAGCCAGTAGTGGCGCATGTCGGTTCCGCTCTTGTCGCAGAAGGCGGAAGCGCCCACTGTGTTGGCATCGGTGCCGAGGTATTTGCTGTTGCTCTTGCAGCGGAGTTTGGAGTAGGAGCCTTGCGCTTTCTCTATGTAGAATTTGGCATTGGCGCTGCTGGAGTCGGCAATGAAGGTGGTGTTCCATTTGCCGTTGAGAGCGAGGAAGCCGGTGTGGTCGGCATTTTCTATGCTGTAGCATCCCTGTCCGTCGGGAATGAAGTGGAAGGCACTTGCGCTTGCGGGTTCGGCAAGCACGGCATTGCCGCCTTCTGCGCCGGGCACGAGCACGAGGCTGGAGGAGTGGATGAGATAGCGGTCGAGCGTTTGGGCGTTGAGCGCGGCGGGCACTGTGAGTGCGAGGGCCGCGGTGGCGCCAAGGAGGGTGGAACGGAATGTGGAATGTTTCATGTAGGACGTAATTGTTGGGGTAAACACGTCTACCGGCGATGCAAGAACAGACATAAAAAGGGATTTTAAGGTTGGCTTCTTGCCGCGCCCCGCGAACGTGTGTCGATGATTAGGGGCAAAAGTAGTGCATTTTATGCAATGGAATGTACGGAAATCGGGCAACGGGATAGAAAAAATCGGCAAACGCAAGGTTTTGCACCTCATTTCCATTGTTTATAAGGGCGCAAGCGCATCTCTACAATTGCACATTTGCTTATTGGCAAGTTTGCTCATTTGCCCATTAGGCAGTAACTTTGCGCCCAAATTATGTACTCATGACTCCTCTTGAAATCATTTTCAAGTATTACCCCGAGGACAACGACCTCCGCCGCCTGCTGCTTCATCACAGCCGACAGGTGTGCAAGCGCGCACTTGCCGTGGTTGACAGCCATCCCGAAATGAAGCTCAACCGCACGACGGTGGAACACGGAGCCATGCTCCACGACATCGGCATATTCCTCACCAACGCACCCTCCATCCACTGCCACGGCACGCAGCCTTACCTGCTCCACGGCTATCTCGGCGCACAGCTCATGCGACGCGAAAGCCTTGAGGACATGGCGCGCATCTGCGAACGCCACACGGGCACCGGACTCACTCCCGAGAACATACGCGAACAGCTGCTCCCGCTTCCCGAAGGCGACTACCGCCCCGAAACGTTGGAAGAGCAGTTGGTCTGCTACGCCGACAAGTTCTACTCCAAAAGCCATCCCGAGCGCGAGCGCACCGTAGAGCAAACGGCACGCAGCCTCGAGAAGTTCGGAGAAGAGGGGGTAAAGATTTTTCTCCGTTGGGCAGAAATGTTTGAGGGGGAGAAGTAGCGGCTTTTGTGTGCTTCGCCTTTAAAATCCATACTCATCAGTCAAGACTGGAGTCTTGCCCCCATGCGCTGCGCCCCAAACGTCACCCATATAAATAATAGCAGCATTATTTTACAGCTTTAGTTATTAGCCAACCAAGCCATTCCTTTGAGAACTTCACTCATCGTCATATTCGCCCTTTGTGCCGCACTGTGCATCACCGCCAGCCGTGCCCACTTCCGCCCCCTTGCGAGCGGGAGCGCTGCGCTCGTGGCCGACACCGTGGCAGACTCCGCTACGACACTGCCCCACGCAGCCCCGACGGACTCGGCACAAACCGACACCACTGCCAACGACTCTACCTTTACCGACACGCTGCGCCACCGCGCCTTGGCGGACACGCTCTTGACCGACTCCATCAACGCCGACACCGTAAAGCCGCGCAAGCCCGGCATTGACTCGCCCGTAGAATATACCGCCGAGGACTCTATGGTATACGACGCACAGTCGGGTCTCGCCTACCTCTACGGAAAGGCCAACGTGAAATACCTCGACATGCAACTCGATGCCGCCAAGATAACCATGAACATGGACAGCAGCATGGTGCACGCCGAGGGAAAACGCGACTCCACCGGTGCCTACGAGCAAGACGGGCGCCCCGTCTACAAGCAGAGTTCGGACCAGTACGAAAGCGAAAAGATGTCCTTCAACTTCAAGACGAAGAAGGGCTTTATCTCCAACGTGAGCACCACGCAGGGCAATGGTTTTCTCAACAGCGAACGCTCAAAGCGCACCGACGACGGCACGCTCTACATGGAACATGCCAAATACACCACCTGCGACGCCAAGCATCCCCACTTTTACCTGAAACTCTCCCGCGCCAAAGTGCGCCCGGGCAAGGAAGCCATCTTCGGCCCTGCCTACCTCGTGGTGGAGGACGTTCCCCTTCCCTTAGCCATCCCCTACGGCTTTTTCCCCTTCAACAAAAAGTATTCCTCGGGTTTCATCATGCCTTCCTACGGCGATGAAACGAGTCGCGGTTTCTACCTCCGCGACGGCGGTTACTACCTGGCGCTGAGCGACTACATGGACCTCAAGCTCCTCGGCGAAATCTACACCAAAGGTTCCTGGGGCGCCAGTTTGGAAACAAACTACCGCAAGCGCTACCGCTACAACGGCAACCTCTACTTCAGCTTTCTGCGCACGGTGGAAGGCGAGAAGAACATGCCCGACTACTCCGTGACGAAGAGCTTGAAAATACAGTGGACCCACACGAAGGATTCCAAGGCAAGCCCCAACACCTCGTTCTCTGCCCGCGTGAACTTCGCCTCGGAAAACTATGAGCGCAAGAACCTTACGAGCATGTACAACCCGCTCTCCTACACGCAGAGCACACGCGCCAGTTCCGTAAGTTTCAGCCACACGTTCTCCAGCATAGGACTCACCATATCCGGCTCCACGAACCTCACGCAAAACATGCGCGACTCGTCCATTGCCGTGACGCTCCCCGACCTCAGCATCTCGCTGAGCAGCTTCTACCCCTTCCGCCGCAAGAAGCAGGCGGGCAAGGAGCGCTGGTACGAGAAGATAAGAATGTCCTATACGGGCCAGCTCAGCAACAGCATCACCACGAAGGAGAACCTCCTCTTCAAGTCGAGCCTCATCAAGGACTGGCGCAACGGCATGCAGCACCGCATTCCCATTGACGCCACGTTCCAGCTCTTCAAATACATCAACATTTCGCCGTCGTTCTCCTTCCGCGACATCATGTACGCCAGCCGCATAGACCGTTCATGGGACCGCGAGCAGCAGAAAGAGCTCTGCGACACCACCTACGGTTTCTACAACCTCTACGACTGGAACGTGGGCGTGTCGGCCAACACCACGCTCTACGGTTTCTACAAACCCTGGAAGAAACTCTTCGGCGACAAGATCATAGCCATCCGCCACGTGTTCAAGCCCTCCGTAAGCTTCAGCTACGCACCGGACTTCACCACGTCGCGCTACGGCTACGTCAAGCACTACGACAAGATTGACGCGCAGGGCAACGTGACCGACGTGCGCTACTCCCCCTACTCCAACGGACTCTACAGTTACCCCTCGGGCACGAAGCAGGGACTTGTAAACTTCTCCGTGTCGAACAACGTGGAGATGAAAGTAAAGTCCGACCGCGACACCACGGGCATGCGCAAGATATCGCTCATCGATGAACTTTCCGCCTCCATGTCGTACAACATGGCTGCCAAGACGCAGCCTTGGAGCAACCTCTCCACCCGTCTGCGCCTGAAGCTTACGAAGAGCTACACCTTCTCGCTCAACGCCGTGTTTGCCACCTATGCCTATAAGTTCAACGAGCAGGGACAGGTGGTCACCTCCGACCGCACGGAATGGAGCTACGGACGCTTCGGACGTTTCCAGGGCATGTCGCAGAACCTCTCCTACACGTTCAACAACGAAACGTGGAGCAAACTCATGGACAAACTCCACGGACGCAAAAGCGACGACAAGAAGACGGCTACCGCCGACAACGAAGAAGCCGACCTCGAAGACGCCAACATCGACCCCGACCTCCTTGCCACACGCAACGCGCGTCCCAAACAGAAGAGCAAGGAGAAAGCCAAGGTCGACGAAGACGGCTACCTCACGTTCTCCATTCCTTGGTCGCTCACCGTTTCCTACGGTGTGACCATGGCGGAAGACCGCTCAAGGCAGATCAACGTGCGCCGCATGCGCTACCCCTTCTCCTTCACCCAAACGCTCAACGCTTCGGGCTACGTGCGCATTGCCGACGGATGGAACATCACCTTCGCTTCGGGCTACGACTTCAACCAGCACAAGCTCTCCATGACCACCATGTCGCTCTCGCGCGACCTCCACTGCTTTGAAATGTCGGCCTCCGTGGTGCTAAAGCCCTACACGTCGTTCAACTTCACGTTCCGCGCCACCGCCTCCGAACTCGCCGACGCGCTCAAGTGGGACAAGCGCAGTTCCTACTCCACCAACGTGGAATGGTACTAAACCGCACTTTTTCACTCCGCGCAAAGCAAGATTTCACCCACACCGACATTTATATAAGCGTAAGGCGGTTAACACCAACCGCCCGTAAACCACAAAACAAACATATGAAGATTAGAACCCTCCTCATTGCCGCAGCCGCAGCACTTGCGCTGACTTCCTGCAGCGAAGCCACCAACGAATACCACAGCACACAGTTCTACCCCGTAACTACCGACGGTATCGTGGCCTATGCCGACCAGACGACCGACTCCACACGCGTCATCAGCTACGACTCATGGACGCTCAACAACACGGCAGACTGGTTTGACGTGTCCATCCAAGGCGGAAGCAAAAACAACATCAGCGTGACCATTCCCGCCGGATACGTGGCCAGTACGCGCCTCGACCTCACTTTCCAGCCCAACACCACGGGCAAGGTGCGCCAAAGCCAGCTCGCAGCAATCAGCGCATACGATAAGATAGGCACCGTAAGCACTCCCGTAACGCAGCATCCCTATCTCAACATCAGCTACCCCGCACCCTACAAGGAAACGTCTTCGGCCACCATGCCCACGTTCTCCCTCAACCTTTCTTCTTCAAAGTCGGCGTATCCCCTCACCACCTACACGACTTTCACGGTCTACTCCTCCGACGCTACGCTCACGAGTTCTGCCGACTGGATTACTCCCGAAAAGACTTCAGGCTTCACCGCTAGCGTAAAGCAGAAGATAAACATCACCGTTCAGGCCAACACGACGGGCCAGACGCGCACCGCCACGCTCACCCTCACCTCCAACGGCATCAGTTCCGTAATCACCGTAAACCAACCTGCCTCGGTATAAGTTCGGCATATAAGCATAGTAAACATAGTCTGAAAGCGGCTGCGCCCCACCATCAGGAACGCAGCCGCTTTTATTATGTTCTAAGGAGAAGTTATGTAAAAACTTGCCCCCATGCGCTTTGCACCATCTCCCTAAATCAGGAACTTGAAAACTTTACATTATAAATTCTGCGGAAGCCCAAGAGCAGAAAGCTGCAATCCGAATCTTTTTATTACCTTTGCCACGCTTAAAGCGACAAGGCCCCGTAGCTTAGCTGAATAGAGCGTCAGATTCCGGTTCTGAAGGTCCAGGGTTTGAATCCCTGCGGGGTCACTAAAAAAGCGAGTCTTTTTCAAGGCTCGCTTTTTGTTTGTTCTTAAAAAATCAGCGTTGCTGCGCCTTCTCTGCGCTGCTACGCCTTCTCACACCACGCAGATTCGATACGAAACCATATGATCTAAACGCTTTTGCCCTTTCAGGGCGCGTTGCTACTCACGATGGTACCCAGGGCG
>CAVJJO010000003.1:0-49670 GCA_963649665.1 Bacteroidaceae bacterium
ATGTAAACCCAGGGTGTCGCTTCGCTTGCCCTGGGCTATGCGCTCATTGGGCTTTCAGCCCGTCGTTGGCACTGATTACCGTTGGTTCAGCCCGTCGTTGATGAATGCGTTACGTGATTCTCGAATAAAAAATGTTCAAGTTATTTTTTACATATAACTAAGCATGTAAAACAGCCTTTGCAAATTTGCTTCTAGTAAACAAAAAAAGGAACGCAAGCGGTGAGCTTGCGTTCCTTGTGTGGGTATTGCTGTGAGGCGGTTTATTTTGCCTTTGCAACGATGGCTTTGAAAGCCTGGGGGTTGTTCACTGCGAGGTCAGCGAGAACCTTGCGGTTGATCTCGATGCCGGCCTTGTGAAGGTTGCCCATAAGCTGTGAGTATGAAAGACCTTCAAGACGAGCAGCTGCGTTGATACGCTGAATCCAGAGAGCGCGGAAGTTGCGCTTCTTGTTGCGACGGTCACGGAAGGCATAGGTCAAACCCTTTTCCCAAGTGTTCTTGGCAACGGTCCAGACGTTCTTGCGGGCACCATAGTAACCGCGAGTGAGTTTGAGGATTCTTTTGCGCTTTGCTCTTGAAGCTACGTGATTTACTGATCTAGGCATTGTTTTGTTACATTTTGGAAGTTAGCGCCGTCGGTGTTGTTTGTTGTGACGGACTTGTGGGGCTAAACATCCGGTTAGACTTTGTTTTGTGAGAAGAAAAGTGTGTTGCGCTTGTCTTGTCCTGTTGAATTAACGGAGGCAGAGGAGTTCGCGTACTTGACGTACGTTGGTGCGGTCAACGATGGCTACGTGGTCAAGGTTGAGCTTCTGCTTCTTCGTCTTCTTCGTGAGGATGTGACTGTGGTAAGCGTGACGTCTTTTGATCTTACCTGTTCCAGTGAGTGCGAAACGCTTCTTTGCACCAGAATTAGTCTTTACTTTTGGCATTTTCTTTGTTGTTTAATTGATTTATATTACTGCGGCTACGTGAGATACCGAACGCAGCGCGCTAGCTTTCTTTGTGGAGTGTTCGTTATTTTGCTTTTCTCAAATGAGGAGTCAAAGATAACGTTCACATTTAAAAGTCTTCGCCTTCAACCTTGGGGCCGAGGTATTCCTTCTTGGCTTTAACCTGAGGAGCCTTCTTTGCGGGCTTCGGCTCTTCAATGACGGAATGGTCTTCGGTTACGGTTTCTTCGCTTTCGACTTTCTTGGGAGCACCGGTCTTCTTGGGGGCGATGAAGAGAATCATGCGCTTTCCTTCAAGTACAGGCATTTGCTCTACCTTGCCATATTCTTCAAGGTCGTTGGCAAAACGGAGCAGAAGCACTTCGCCTTGTTCTTTGAAGAGAATGGAACGGCCGCGGAAGAATACGTAGGCTTTTACCTTGTCGCCTTCACTAAGGAACTCCTTGGCGTGTTTGAGCTTGAAGTTGTAGTCATGCTCATCGGTCTGCGGCCCGAAGCGTATTTCCTTTACTTCTATCTTGACCTGCTTGGCCTTCAGTTCCTTCTGGCGCTTCTTCTGCTGATAAAGGAACTTGGAGTAGTTGATGAGACGGCAGACGGGGGGTACTGCGTTGGGTGAAATCTCTACGAGGTCAACACCTTTTTGCTGAGCCAACTGAATGGCCTGGCGTGTTTGCATGACCTGGGATTCCACATCGTCGCCCACGATGCGCACCTCGCGGCAACGTATCTGTTCGTTGATGCGGTGCTGAGGTTTGTTTCTGTCGTGACGTGGTTTTTGCGGTGCTGGCATTTAATCTTTATTTGTGAAATGTAAGACGCGTGTGGGAAGCGTGCATTAGGGTGCGGGCTTTCGCCACACGCGTCTTTCAATTGCCTATTTGGGGCTTTGCGGGCGCAAAGTTAGTAATTTTTTGTCATTTCGGTCACTTCGTCATTGATTTTCTTTGCGAAATCGCTGACGCTCATGGCTCCTTGGTCGCCTTCGCCTTGTTTGCGCACGGCAACGAGTCCTTCTGCAGCTTCCTTTTCGCCTACGACGAGGAGATAGGGCACGTGCTTCATTTCGTTGTCGCGTATCTTGCGGCCAATCTTCTCCGAGCGGTCATCGACGTAGGCACGTACGTCTTGCTCGTCGAGCTGCTTGCGTACGCTTTCTGCGTAATCGTTGTATTTGTCGGAGATGGGAAGAATGGCCACCTGGTCGGGGGTGAGCCAGAGGGGAAAGTGTCCTGCGGTGTGCTCAATGAGTACGGCTACGAAACGTTCCATGGATCCGAACGGAGCGCGGTGAATCATCACGGGGCGGTGCTTCTGGTTGTCGGAGCCTGTGTACTCGAGCTGGAAGCGTTCGGGAAGGTTGTAGTCGACCTGAATGGTTCCCAACTGCCAGCGACGGCCAAGGGCGTCCTTTACCATGAAGTCGAGCTTGGGGCCGTAGAATGCGGCTTCGCCATATTCGATGTGGGCGGGGAGACCCTTTTCTTCGCAGGCTTCAATGATGGCGTTCTCTGCGCGTTCCCAATTTTCTTCAGAACCGATGTACTTTTCGCGGTGCACTTTGTCGCGGAGTGAAATCTGTGCTTCGAACTTGTCGAATTTGAGTGCCTTGAAGATAATCATGATGATGTCCATCACGCGGAGGAACTCGCCCTTTACCTGGTCGGGGGCGCAGAAGATGTGGGCATCGTCCTGCGTAAAGCCGCGTACACGCGTCAGTCCGTGGAGCTCGCCACTCTGTTCGTAGCGGTATACGGTGCCGAACTCTGCGCAGCGGAAGGGCAGTTCCTTGTAGGAACGGGGTTTCCATGCGAAGATGGCGCAGTGGTGGGGGCAGTTCATGGGCTTGAGCATGTACTCTTCGCCTTCTTCGGGAGTGTGGATGGGCTGGAATGAGTCCTTTCCGTACTTGGCGTAGTGGCCTGAAGTGACGTAGAGTTGCTTGGAACCGATGTGCGGGGTCATTACTTGCTCGTAGCCATAGCGCTTCTGAATTTTCTTGAGGAAATCTTCGAGGCGCAGGCGGAGCTGTGTGCCTTTGGGAAGCCAGATGGGGAGACCTTTACCCACGAGTTCGGAGAAGGTGAAGAGTTCCATCTCTTTACCAATCTTTCGGTGGTCGCGACGCTTGGCTTCTTCAATCATTTGAAGGTATTCGTCGAGCAGTTTCTTCTTGGGGAAGCTGATGCCGTAGACGCGGGTCATCATGGGGCGCTTTTCATCGCCGCGCCAATAGGCGGAGCTTACGGCGGTTACCTTGACGGCCTTGATGGGGGCTGTGGTAAGGAGGTGCGGACCACGGCAAAGGTCGGTGTAGGCACCTTGGGTGTATGTGGTGATGTGGCCGTCTTCGAGATCTTCGATGAGTTCGTTCTTGTAGGTCTGTCCTCTGTCGCCGAAGAACTTGAGTGCATCGGCTTTGGGGATATCCTTGCGAACGAGGGCTTCTTTCTTCTGTACGAGTTCGGCCATCTTCTTTTCAATCTTGGTGAAGTCGGCTTCGCTGATGGCTACGCCCTCGGGGGGCATAACGTCGTAGTAGAATCCGCTTTCGATGGCGGGTCCGATGCCAAACTGCATGCCGGGCCAGAGTTCCTGCATGGCTTCAGCCATCAAGTGGGCTGATGTGTGCCAGAAGGTGTGCTTGCCTTCTTCGTCGTCCCACTTGTAAAGTTGGATGGCTGCGTCTTCTGTGATGGGGCGGTTCAGTTCTACTGTTTCGCCGTTTACGCCGCAAGCCAACACGTCTTGTGCAAGGCGTTGTGAGATGCTTTCTGCTATTTGGAGGCCCGTCACTCCACTTTCGTATTCACGAACGGAACCATCCGGGAAAGTAATCTTGATCATATTCGATATGTGTTGTTTTATACAATTGCTTGCAAAGGTACTTTAATCGGTGGGTAAAACAAAATTTTCTCTTTTTTTTCAGCCGCGATTGTGTGCGGTTGAAGTGCAATGTGAGATTGATTGATAGGCTTTTGTGTGTGAATGTATCTTTTAAATGTTAAGAAAATCCCTTCTGCTTTGGCGTTGAGCCGAGGCAAAATAGAATTGCAAAGAGGGTATTTTGCGGCTTTTGCGCTTCTTGACTAAACTCTAAGGCGGCAAATAAAAACTCCAAGCCTTGGAATTTTTATTTCCTGCCTTGGAATTTTTATTTGCTGCCTTGGATTTGGAGCCCCAAAGTATGACGTTTGGGGAAGAATGCGGGATTTTATGCAGCGGTATGTAATAGATGTGCGTATATATGCGCGTTTTTTAGCAAAATGGTGAATAATTATGCGCTTCGTGAGCGGCGTATTTTCAGCGTGGTAATGGTCAAGAATTTTTTACGCCATTCTCCGTGTTAATAATGGGATGCGGATATTGAAGATATATGCGTAAAAAAGTTAACACAAACGTAGTGCGAGTGGAATTTGATGGCGCCAGCGCATGGAGGCGCCAGCGCATGGAGGTCAAGACTCGAGTCTTGACAGTTGAGCGCGAACCTGTCATAAAGCGCAACCGCGCAGAAGCCTCCGTGAGGCCGTGACGTTTTGAAAACGTCACCCCCATGAGCGGAGCAATGGCCGTGTAGAACTGTCAAGCCAGGAGTCTTGCCCCCCCCATGCGCTATTGCTTGACCCTTCGCTGATGTATATCAAGCGTAAGCGCCTGCAAAAATCGTAAAAGCACAAAGCTTGAACGATTTTTACAGGCGCTATTTGGTGTATAGATTAAAGTTTGCTTGCGTTCTTCTTCTTGGCTGTTTTGTTGAACTTCCAAGTGAGGGAGAGGAATACGTAGCGTGGTATGCAGGTAGCGAACGTTTCGGTGCGGCCTTGACTGTTGACGATGCTCGTTGTGTAGCGGTTGCGGGCGAAGAGGTCGCTGCCTTGCAACTTGAGCGTGAACTGTTTTATGGTCTTTTCCAGACTTACGTTGAGATCCGCGCGCGTGTCGTTGAGGGAGGAGTCGTTGTAGCCGTAGCGGGAGGTGACGTTGCATATGGCATAGAACACAAACGATGCGGGAAGGCTCACGCGTGCTTGTAGGTCGTAGAGCATGTTTGTGGCACGGATGGTTTCAAACTGTGCGCGGGAACCTGTCACGTAGTTCCATTCTGCTTTGACGCCGCCAGAAAGGTTCAGCCACTTTGTGGGGCGGAACTGTATGTTTGTACCACCAGAAATGTTGAGCGTTTTTACGGTGCTTTCTACGGATGTGTCCTCGTCGGTTGTCCAGTTCATGTCGGCGCTGCGAGTGTAGGTCGCCGTTAACATTGGCATGAAGAACCACCGTTGGTCCTTGTCGATGGCGAAATTCGACATCATGTAGTAGCGGAGATTCCAGTTACCGTCAATGTTGACTGGAGTCGTTGTGCGTACACCCGTCGTGCGGTCGTAGGTGGACGCCATGGCCACTTCGTGTTCGTGTAGCGTGTAAGTCAACTGGTTGAACAGGTAAGCTTTCCTTTTTCCGAATGAATGGATAAGTTCGAGGTTGGCTTTGTGTGTCCATGGATTCTGCAGATTGGGATTTCCCTTTTGCACATAGAGCGGGTCGGATGCGTCCGTGATGTCTATGAGATGATGGAGGGTTACCTGTTCTTCTCTGCTGGAGAGCGTAAACTTCAGGCGGCTGCCCATTCCGCGTCGGTCGTTGGCTCTCGGGTTGTAAGTGATGGAGAACGTGGGCGCGGGAAGCCAGGAGGTTAATTCTGCATGATGGTTTTCACCGTAGCGGAAATAGTCGTAGCGGTCCTTTTTATGGGTGATTTCTGTCGTAGCAGACAACTTTAGCCAGCGTTCATTGGCGAGTTGCATTTCGTGCCACCAGTTCAAACCCACGGTGTTCTGATAGTCTCTCAAATTTGACCAATAGCTGTCGGCACTGCTGAGGGTACGCATAAGTTCTTCGCGGGTAGACGGAAGCGAACCCAAGACGGCTTTGCTGACGTCAGCCCAGTCGCCGCCAAGTGCGTCGAGGCGGAAAAGCGGACTGTCGTTGTCGTTTCGTGCGTGGGTGAAAGCATAGTAAGGCGAGAGTTGGCCTTCGGAACGTTCGGTTTGACGATAAATCCAGTCGTAGCTTGCCTTGGCGTAGTACTTGAAGTCCTTTGACTCAGCGTCTTGGTAACGGTTACGGAAATCTGTGTAGCCAGTTTTGCCACAGTAGTTCAAGTTGTAGAGGTTGTAGTTGTGGCTGTTTCTGTCGTTTGCAGTGAAGTTTGCCTCCACGTTGAGCAGATTGACGCCAAAGGCATGGTGCATGGTGGCAGAAGCATTGTGGCTCATGCTGTTGCCGTCGAAGCGCGACGCGTTTTGCAGTCGGCTTTGGAGAATGGACTGCAGTTGCGCTGTGGCAGACGGCAGAAGGAAGGTGCTGTCGATGAGCGCTTGGAAGTCCATTGAGGGCGGCTGTGCATTGTAGTTTGCTGTACGAACGTCGCTGTGTCCGTCGCTTTTGGTGTAGTTGGCGGCATAGTGCAGTTCGTAGAATCGTCCTTTGCTTGGGCGCAAAGTCAGTCGGGTGTTGCCCGAAAGCGACATGTTGTCCGTGTAGGAGGCGGTGGACATACGCGTGAAGGTGTTTCCGCCGGATAGGTAGTTTTCAGTGCTTGATCCGCCGTCGTCGTGCGACGCGTTGTCGTTGTAAGCGGCTCCTGCTGTGAAACGAAGCTTGCCGTTGGGTTCATACTGGTAGTTGAGAGCCACGTAGTTGCGCCGGTGCTTGCCGCTTGCGTCGCTTTTGTTTTTTGCGCCGTTGCGGCTGTACTGGTTGTTTTGGTTGCGGTTGTTGAAGTCTGCCATCACGTTGAAGCTCTGGCGGTCGTCGAAGCGCATGAGAAACAAACCGGCCTGATAACGGTCTTCCGTTCCATATCCGGCCACAAGTCGTCCGAGGTACGTGCCCACATATTTTCTTTTGAGATGCACGTCCATCACATATTGCTCGTCGCCCATGGATGTGCCCGTGGTTTGGCTCTTGTCACCGCGTTTCTCGTAAACCTTTACGTTGTTGATTACGTAAGCCGGCAGGTTTGCCAAAGCCGCACGCGGATCGCCATTGAAGAAATCTTTTCCTCCCAATAGAAGGTTTTCTACCATACGTCCGTTTACATAGATATTGCCGTCGCGGATTTCAGCTCCGGGAAGTTGTTTCACGAGGTCGTCGAGCATAGAACCGTCGGGAAGCTGGAAGGCGGAAGCGTTGTAGACGAGTGTGTCGCCTTTGTAAAACATGCGTATTTTTGTTCCCGTCACTACGGCCTCTGCTATTTGTGTGCTTATCTCCTGAAGGTAAAAGTCGCCGACATCGACGATTGATTTGCTGGAACTGTAGTTGACTGTGATGGGGAAGAAAGCCGTTCGGTATCCACCTACCATGCAGCGCAGAATGTATTTCCCGGGTTTGGGCACTTTGAGGCGAAATTGGGCCCCGTCTTTCGGGTTTTCTGCCCATACGGATTTTCCGTCAATTTGTGTCTCGCTCAGAAAGCATGTGGCATATGCGGCACTGACTCTTGCACTATCTGTAGTCAGGAGTGTAACTGCCGTGGAATCTATGCCGTTTTCTGTAAGGAGGTCACGGATTCTGCCCGTAACAATTCCTTCTTGCGCAAAAGAAGTTAATCCGGAAAGAATGAATAAAAGGGAAAGAATATATCTGTTCATAGTATTCTCTAAGGACGTTGTGCCCATTTCTGTGTGGGGGGGGAACTTTGCGCTTGTTGGGTTTCATAAAAAGTCTGTAATTTGTTAGTATTAAAAGCTGTATCTATGGCAAAATGATTATAAGATTTTCTAACGAAGAGGGTACTCCCATTTGCGGATATAGTTGCTGTCGGTACCGCCATAACCCCCAAGCGCCTCTTTTTTCTTCGTAGGCATCAAAGATGTGCACGTCAAACTCCTTACGGTTCTCAAATTCTTTGAGAACCGCTGCTTTTCGTTCGGTACGCCGAGAAAGATTTATTATGAAAGTTGTCAGCTGTTCCATGGTTGACAAGGTAAAAGGTTGTTATGCCGCAAATATACGTTTATTTTTCTTATCCAAACATTTAAACAACTATAAAACTAGAAAAACTCGTCAAATTAAAGGTGACGCGGTAGCTAATCAGATGATTATAAGCATTAGAGCAACGCGCATGGGGGGCAAGACTCTGTCTTGACTGCTCTACACGGCTCCCTCTAATTATTTTTTCTCCCACAAAAGTCATAGAGACAACTCGCTTTGCTCGTTGTTATTTTTTTGAACACGAATTATCGTGAATTAACCACGAATTTTCATGAAATTTCGTGTTCTTTAAAACAACCAGCGGGGCGAAGCGCCTTAAATTGCCGTGTAGAGCGTGACGTTTTGAAAACGTCACCCCCATGGGCACCTGCAAACGCCACTCATACGCTTCAGGTCAATGTTCTCTAATTCTCTAATTCTTGACCTGTTAATGTTGTATAGAGGGGTCAAGACGGAGTCTTGACCCTCATGCGCGGTGCTACAGAATTGCGCAAGTTATGCTTTGAACATCACTTACGCTTCGGATTCTTGTGGAATTTCCACTGTACGTGCAGCATCCAATAGTTCGGAATGGTTCGGTGCCAGGTTTCGGTACGTCCTTGGCCGTTGAGCGTGTAGGTTACGTTGCTCAGGTTGTGAAGGATGTCGAATCCCTGAAGCTTGAAGTTAAGCTTTCCTTTGAGTACGGCACGCGAGATGGAAAGGTTCCAGACGAAGTCGTCCGTGTTCATCTGTTTTTCGTCATATCCTCTTCGGGTGTACACCTTGAAGTCGGTAGAGAGGAATAGCTTCCAAGGCATCTGCCATCTTAGGTTCACTCCGTAGACGTAGTCGGCAGCGTTGACGTCGTGAAAATTCTCGCGTTGCGATGTGGCATAGCGCCACTCCACTTTTGCGCTGGCTCCCAATTGCACTTTCCCGAAGTCGTATGTACCTTTCAGCGTTTCGGAGAGGGTGTGCGTTCCTACAATGGAACGGATGCTGGCCGATTCGTTTTCGGGAAGATAGAGGTCTACGTTGTGATTATAGGCATAGTCCAAATGATTGCTCAAACTCAGTTGCTTGACCTTCTCAAAGCTGAAATCCAAAGTGTTTATAAGGAATATCTTATATGTTCCTTTTACACATTCCGGGCGATAGGTGTAGACACCGGTTTCGCGGTTGTAACTTACCGACGTGGCAACCTGGTTCTGGTAGGAGCGTATTCCTGCATGATTGTCAAGCCCAATCCTTACCTTTTTCTTTTTGCCGAAATTCATGCTAAAATCGTGGTAAAGTCCTTGTAAGAGCATATTCTTGAGATGAGGATTGCCCACTGTTACGGCCAAAGGATTGTATGTATTTGCAATTGGCACCATTTGCATTATGGAAGGCGCATATTGCGTAAAATGATAGTAGAAGCGGTTTCGGTACTTATTCCAATAGTTATATTCTATGTCAAAGTTGTGCAATGCTGTGGCGCGTCTCATCAGCGTGTCAAGCTGAGGGGATGCATAGCGCAAGCGTTGCTGCTGGATATCGGTGAAGTATCCCACATTCAGTTGGCTCGTTCTATTCTCATTCCCAACCAAGCAAAGCAGTTTCGTATAGAGCGTATGCGTTTTGTCGAGTTCGTTGGTGCTTCGGCTATTGTCGTTGTCCTGTACCTGACGCAACAAGTCGAGGTTGGACGGAAGCATATCAAGTTGCGCTCCCGTTTCGGACCAACCGGGAAGCTGCTCCAGTCTGTACTTGGAGTTTTCGTCAGAAGCGTTAGACTGTAGATATTTATAAGAGAGTTCCCACTTGAAGCGTTTGCTGAAGTTGATGCGGTAAAGCGCTTTGCCCATATATTTGTAGGCATGTGAACCGTCGTTGTTGTATCGGTGGCGATAGTCGTTGCTGCCGATGCCCTTGATATAACGCAGAGAGTATTGTGAAAAGTCTTCTCCGCTGGAGCGGTTGTAACTGAAATCGGCATTGATTTCAAGGTCGTCACCGTTGGACAGATTGCGCAGGAATTGTGCAGTCTGTTTCGCTTCAATAGTGTGCCCCGTGGCCATCCAGGCATTTTTGTTGAGGTTCAATGTGTCTGTTCCCAAACTGTCGGGATGAGCATTGAACCCAGAAAACAAATAGTCGCCTATGCGGTCAAAGTTGGTGTAGGTCAGGTTGGTCTTCAGGTCAAGATAGAATGGCTTTTTTAACGTGAACCCGTTGGCGGCGGAAAGGTCAAAGCTGTTCGCTTTGCTGTAGCTGTGTCCTCTGCTGAAGGTGTTCCCGCTTGAAAGGAAGAATTCCGAGGCACTGCGTTCTTCGTTTTTCTTTTCCAACCAGTTGACTACGGCATTGCCCGTTTCTTCCCAACTTTGTTCTCTGTTTTCAACCAAGAGGTCAAATCCGGCATTATGACGGCGTTCGGTTCCAGAAGTGTTGTCGGACGGAGTCCATTCGGTGTCCATACCGGGCTTCCTGCTTTCGTTGATGTTGTTGCTTCCCCCGAAAAATGTCAAACGGGAATAGTCTGTAAAGCGCAAGGCAAAAAGTCGGGCGAGATAACGGTCGTGCGTCCCCCCTGCCGCTTCAGCATTGCCCATATAGCCGGTAGCGTATTCCTTTTTTACGCGTACGTCCATGAGGTAGAGCTTATTGTCCACATCGTGCCCCAAAGCTTGGGAGCGCTGTGTGCTTTGTTCGTAGACCTTGAGTTTGTCTACGATATAATAGGGGAGGTTGTCCAGCATGATTTTGTTGTTGTGGCCAAAGAATTCCTTTCCGTTTAGCAGCAACATGTCGAGTTTGCGCCCGTTAATGTAAATCTCTCCATTGTCTTTAAGGTCGGCACCCGGCAATTGCTTGATTAATTCGTCCAGCATGGAACCGTCGGGCAATTTGAATGCGTCCGCATTGTAGATGAGTGTATCGCCCTTGTAATAGAATTTTACTTTTGTCGCGCTGACGACGGCTTCGTTCAGTTGGTTGTCCTTATCAAAAGAGAAGTCCTTTTGCAGCATAAAATCGGGCAATCTAATCTCCGTCTTTCTTCCGATTTTCTTTATTTCATACCAAAAGTCTTCCGTCTTGTATCCTTCACATTCTACATGAAAACGGTATTTGCCAACGGGCAGAAATGCACGAACTTCGTTGCCATTTCTTGCTCGTCCACCGAATGTTATCACTAAGCAACTTGTGCAGAAAGTCCCGTCTTCTCGATATACACTAACGCTTGCGTTTCCAAGTCCATATCCAGTAAATTTATTCCTTATACTTCCTATAAGGCAGATAGTTTTCTTAACTGAATCTTTTTTTTCTTGTCCATACGATTCAGTTGGGAAACACAATAATAATGAAAGGCAAAAGAGGAAAATAGTATAAAGCTTCATATGGTATTTGTTTTGAATTTGAAATTTGAAGTTTGAAAAATCGAACTCATTCTCAGAAGATTAGTATGTATAGACAGCATGCCAAACAGACCAATTTTCCTGAGAATGAGGAATCGTAGAACGCAAGTGTCTTTATATACAGAGATATACAGAACTTGAAGGGTCAAATACGACGTCCTTTATCAGACGAGTCGTACTTCACATAAGTTGGCGTTTAATGTTTATAGCCACTCTAAAATACTCTCACGAAATAGAATCGCAATAGTAGTTATAAACAAAGCCTGTAACTAATGATGTGCTTGTATATGTACATATTCCCACGTGAATTATCCAATCTTGGTTAGATATAGCGCAATATTTACCATAATTTCCTGCCTTGCAGTCGTAAATGGTGAAATCTCCGCCATGCACGTTAGCCATAGCTTCACGTGAGAGAGTTTCCATATTCTTCACAGAAAAAGGTTTAAGCTTCTTCATAGATGATATATGTTAAGGTGAAACAACACACTGCTTCTTCCGCGGATTCTATATTGGTTTCCGCTCCAAATAGCGTAGTGCTTCGGCTATTGCTTTTCTTATAAATAGGTAGTAATTTCATGAGTTGCAAATGTATTGTGTAGAGTAGTGCGAGGTTCTGAAAACCTCGCCCCATGTGCAGAAGGCTACGTGGGTCCATTAGTGAAACCTGTCTCCGATAAGTTGCTTTAGCAGAGAACCGCTTTTTATTGGTATTTGCATTGTCGTTGTCACTTCTTGTGTTATGGCTACCTTTTGGTCTGATTGAAGAAGAACTCGGCGGATGCCAGTTTCAGAATTGTCCAATGTCTGTTTGATTTGAAAGGTTATCTGAGAGGCTCCTATGTGATGCGTAAAGCCGTGCAAAAGCGAAAGATTCACTGTGGATGGCAAACTGTCGACTATGGCATAAGCCGTTTGCTTTGTTTGTGAGGCGGAGCGGACTTCAAAAAGCGGTTCTTCACTTTTTATGCTTTCTCCAGGTATGCAAAAACGCAGGAAGTGTATGTTGCCGCTTTCCGGCGAAAGTAAATAGGATAGGCGGTTGCCGACAGTGTAGGTGAGCAAAGTGTCGCCGACCGCCACTTGGGTATTGTCGGAAGTATTGCAATGCACGATAGTTCCGTCCGTCGCGGCACGAACTTCGCAGCAAGCTACGTTCGGCATGATGCGTACACGGACTGGCACGCTTTGCTCATAAGGGACAAAAGCGGCTACGGCAAGAAAGATTAGAAGGCACAATAGGATGAGAGTAGCACCATAGCAGATGAATCCTCCTGGCATGCGGCCCAAAAGTTGTTGAACTTCAGGTGACCGAAGCTGAATTTCCGGTTTTTTCTGTTTTGCTTCCATTAGGCATTCGCTTTAGATTTGTTTTCGGCCATTTGGTTCTCCACGAGACGGAAATAGTGGCCTTTTTGTGAAATGAGTTCAGAATGCGTTCCGCATTCAACCACTTTCCCTTTGTCCATCACGATGATTTGGTCGGCATCCTTAATGGTGCTTAAGCGGTGGGCACTGATGATTACGGTCTTGCCGCGATAGAAGTCGCGCAGATTGTCCATTATGGTGCGTTCGTTGTTGGCGTCGAGCGAATTTGTGGCTTCGTCGAAAAACATGAATTCGGGATTCTTGTAGATGGCACGTGCCAGCAAAATGCGCTGACGTTGTCCAGCGCTGATTCCGTTGCCCTCCATACCGATGCGCGTGTTGTAGCCGAGGGGTAGGGTAGAGATGAAATCATCGATATTCGCCATATGTGCGGCATGGAGCAGGCGTTCCATATTAACTTCGTCGGTGCTGAGCGCGATGTTATTGGCTATGGTGTCGGAGAATATGAAGCTTTCCTGCATCACCGAGCCTGTGGACTTTCGCCAGAGGTGCGGGTTGAGCAGGTCAAGGTTTACATTGCCTACTTTTATGCTCCCTTCGTTCGGTAGGTAGAAGCCTTGTATGAGCTTGATGAGTGTGGTTTTCCCGCATCCGCTCTCGCCGACGATAGCCGTAACCTTGTGGGCGGGGATGTGGATTGTCACGTCTTTGAGGGCATAGTCGCGTGCCGCGCCGCTGTAGCTATACGATACATGCTCCACGTGAATGGAACGTTCGGCGGGAAGCGTGGAAATTTTTGTTTCAATGTCCTTTTCCTCGTCGTCTTGTGCGTGAATTTCGTTGAGTCGCTCAAGGCTGATGCGGGCGTCTTGCAACGATTGTGCAAAACCGATGAACTCACCGATGGGAGCGGAAACCTGTCCGATGATGTAGGTGAGCGACATCATCATACCCAATGTCATGGCTCCTTCCACTACAGACTGGGCGGCAATGAAGGAGATGACTATGTTGGTTGTTTGAGTGAAAAGCACAGAACCCGATTGCTGGATTTGTCCCACCTTGAGTCCTTTTACGCTGATGCGGAACAGATGCATCTGAATGCGCTCCCATTCCCAACGTTTCTGCTTCTCACAGTTGTTGAGCTTGATGTCCTGCATGCCTTGCACCATTTGTATCATGCGGCTCTGCTCTTGCGACGATTGGTAGAAACGTTTCACGTCGAGTTCGCGTCGGTAGTGCATGAACGAAAGCACCCAAACGAGGTAAAGCGCATTGCCTACAATGAAGATGCAGAGAATGGTGGTGCTGTAATAGGCAAGAATGCCCATGAACACCACAAAGTTGAACAGCGAAAAAACGATATTCAACGAGTTGCTCAAAAGAAACGATTTGATGCGTCCGTGGTCGCCTATGCGTTGGAGGATGTCGCCCGTTCGTTTCGTGTCGAAGAAGTGGAGCGGCATGTTCATCAGCTTGACAAGAAAGTCTGAGATGAGACTGATGTCGATGCGCGAATTGATATGGAGCATAATCCAACTGCGTATGTAGCCGATGATGAGTTGCGCCACGAAGAGCGTCAGTTGGGCGATAAGTATGAGCGTGATGAGGTTGAGGTTCTTGCCATTGATACCCTTGTCCACCATCGCTTGCGAGAGGAACGGAAGAATGAGCTGTATGATGCTGCCGGCTATGAGTCCAACGGCGAGTTGCACCCCCATGCGTTTGAAAGGCAATAGATAAGCGGCAAAGGACCATATGCTCTTCTTCGTTTTTTGAAAGTCGTCGTCCACTTTGCCGAAGTCTACGCCCGGTTCAAGCATGAGGGCTATGCCCGTTTCTGCTTGGCTGTTTCGAGAACTGAGCCAGCATTTTTCGAAATCGGCACGGTTGAGTTCCACTTTCTGCATGGCGGGGTCGGCTATGTGTATGCGGTACGATGTTTTTGCGCCACGCCGCTTTTTGTCTATTCCGTAACATACTACAAAGTGGTTTTGGTTCCAATGCAGAATGCAGGGGAATACGGCATCTTCTACCAATTGTTGGAAGGATATCTGCACACCTACCGTGCGGAAACCTATCGACTCCGCTGCGTCGCTGATGCCAAGGAGGGAAACTCCCTCGCGCGAAATGAAGCAACGTTTGCGCAACATTTCGGCAGAGTAGAGTTTTCCGTAGTACTTTGCTATCATGCGAAGGCAAGCAGGGCCGCAGTCTGCCGCCTCTTGCTGCTGAAAATGGGGAAAGGATCTAAGTATCATTTGCAGAAATCATTTCTTTGGTTTATTAGTAAAGGACCACTGCAGATGCAACATCACGTAATTGGGCAGGCTCTTTTGCCAAGTCTCTATGCGGCCTTGTGCGTTGACTTCATACTGCGTTGAGGAAAGTTGGTGGAACACGTCGAACGCTTCCAGACTTGCCACAAGACGGCCTTTGAGGAACGGCTGACTCAGAGAAGCGTTCACTACGAAGTCGTCGGTGTCGAACGACGATTCGCCATAACCGCGACGGCTATAGAGCGTGGCATCAAGAGACAAGCTTGTTTTGATACGGGGCACCTTGTATCGTGCGGTCATTCCGTAGTTCCAGTTGAAAGCGTTGAGCGTGGAGAAATCGCGCATCTTGCCCTCGGAATGGCGCCAGTTGAAATTTCCGGCAAGGCGTAATGACAAGTCGTCTTTGCTGTACTGAATCCAAGCCTGCTCGCTAATGTAGAACGTGTTTACGGCATTTACGTGACTTTCCGTTTCTCCGGAGAGCATCGTATAGTCGAGCGAATGGATGTAGTTAGCTTTGCCGTTGGTCTGCCAAAGCCAATGCTGGTTCTTGTCCAGAGCACGTGTAAAGTCGAATG
This sequence comes from Bacteroidaceae bacterium, assembly GCA_963649665.1. GTDB lineage: Bacteria > Bacteroidota > Bacteroidia > Bacteroidales > Bacteroidaceae > Alloprevotella. The sequence continues at coordinate 15,516 of CAVJJO010000003.1, forward strand.
TGCATTCAGCTTCGTAGGCTCCGCTTACGTTCCTGGGCATGTAGGTGTACACGCTTGTCTGCGGATTGTAGGCCACGGATTGTGCAGTTCTCTGGTGATACCAAGTGAAGAATCCGTTGATATGATACATTTGGCCTTTGTGCTTGGAATAAGTGTCAGTAAATTCAAATAAGAGCTTTGTTTCGGAATTGGCCTTCAAATTTGGATTTGATAAGATGACGACCTGCGGTGTGGCGTCGTCAACGATGTTGATGCGGTCTGTTAATGCAACAGGTTCGTAGTTGTAAGTTAACCAAACGTTCAGATTCTCTTTGGTATGATTCCTGTGATAATACGACCAGATTATCGATGGGGTCGCATAGAATACCATTTGTTTGGCAAGTGTGTCAATGGCTCCACGCCTATAGTCCAAACGTGTATGATGAGCGCTTCCTTTGAAGTGAAGGCTTAGAATGTCGCGGCTGATAGGGCCAAAGTTGCCTTGTATCTTTTTGGTATAAGCGAGCTTTATGGTTGGAATGTTATATATTAATTGTTCTTTGCTTGTATAGGAATTCCTTATGTCTGTCTTAGCCTTTAGCGCATCAAGCTGTGAGGGGAGAAGAAGCGTGTCGGGGTGGTAGAGCCAGTCGTGGGTGTACCTGTCGTCGAATGTCATTTGGTCGGTAATGTAAATTTTGAATTTGTCCGTTATCTTTTGTTCTATTCCAAAATACGAACTTGCAAACGTCCGACGTTTTCTATAGTCGGATACGTTGCGTTGCACTTGATTGGAAGCACTTGTTGCATATTGCGTTTGGTAACGGCGAGCCAATTTGTTCTTATCATTTTCGTATTTAAAATCTATCATGTGAAAAAAGTTTTTCCTAGGTTTTATCCAAAAATCGTTCATAGAATTTAGGCTCATCGAAAAGGCATGTCCTTCATTGAATCCTCCGCTAGTCAGACAAGAATTGATGTCTCCGTCTGCTGTGTTGTAGTCTTCGCGGCGTGAGTTGTAGCGACCGTTGTATTTTCGGTAGGATAAATCAGCTTTAGTTCGAATCCAATAATGTCTCTCTTTGTAGATGCTAAATGTGTTTTTTGCGCTCCAAACGTCTTCCCCGTTTCGGGAAGAGGAGAGCAACGTGGAGAAAGGCGTACTGCCGTCCAGAAACAACTCGCTTCGTTTGCGCATTTCCGCGTTTGTACGAGAAGACGTGAAGTCAAATACGAAGTTCTCCTTCGTGTTCTTGTCCTCAGACCGATAGTCAATTTCTCCTGCTGCACTACGTGTTGTAAGTAACGAACTTGGCATTTTGTCAGGGGTCCAGGAACTGTATTCGCCGATATGCCGTTTTTCGTTTACATTGTTTCCATTGGCATAGAGCGTAAAACGGAGGTAGTCCATGAAATAGAGCAGGAATCCGCGTCCGAGCCATCTGTCATTAGTTCCGCCAGCCGCTTCAATATTTCCGATATAGCCTTGCCGGTATTCATCCTTCAGATTTATGTCCATCACGTAATCTCCGTTTTGAGTTTTACGGCCGAGAAAGCGGTCCATGTCGCTCTCGCGTTCATAGACCTTGATATGCTTTACAGTAAAATAGGGGAGATTTTCCAACAGGATTTTTTTGTTTCCGCCCATGAATGAGCGTGACTGCAGCAAGAGTTCGTCTATTTTTCGTCCGTTCACAAAAATCTCTCCGGCATCGTTCAAGGTGACACCCGGTAATTGACGGATTAAAGCATCGAGTTTGGAGCCTTCGGGAAGTTTGAATGCCGTGGCATCGTAAACCAGTGTGTCACCCTTGTAGAAAACTTTGAGTTTTGTCGCCACCGCCGTAGCTTCACCTAATTGATGGAGGCCCGGCAAGCGCTTCGGTGTCATATCAAAGAAAAATATCCCATAATCATCGGGGTTGACTTCAATTATTTCCCAAGAATCGCTATACCCCTCGCAAGAAGCCTTAAGCAGATATGTCTTTTTCTCCTTTTTTACATTCAAAGAAAAAGACACCTTTTTTACTATACCATAATCGTCTCGACTTATGTTTAAGGGTATAGAGTCGATGATTACAGTGCTGTCTGCCGCTAAAAGAGACACTTTAGCTTCAGGTAGTGGGATTTTCGCATATCCGTCAAGCACACTTCCGTAGATTGGTTGCTGCTGTTCTTCTTGCTGTTGCGCTTGTAGCTGTATGGGTATCAAGGCCAACAACAAGCATATGAGTGTAATATAGAATCGGTACATGGCATTTTTTTTGTGGGTGTACAAATAAAAACGGGAGCAAAGGAAGCAAAGGCTCCTTTGCTCCTGCTTGTTTTAGTCCTTTATACAGGTGTAATACGTAGTAGATGTTTCTTCCTTAGGACTTGAATAAGTCACAGTGTAGGATCCGCATTTACCCGTAACGACACCACCAGGGACGCTAATGTAGCACTTCTGGCCTTCATTGGCAGAAGTGCAATCTCCTGTTAGAAACTCGTTGATGGTGCCTCCTTGAACAAGAGCCATTTGTTCTCTTGACAATTCAGACATACGAGTTACCGAAAAGGCTGTTACTTTTCTCATCGTCGTTGAGGATTTGGGGTTAAACGACACACTGCTTCTTCCGCGGAATCCTCTTAAGGTTCCCGCTCCCAATAGCGTAGTGCTTCGGCTATTGCTTTTCTTGTAATTCACTTTCATTCTAGAGGATGTTATGAATGGTTTCAAGCCTCAACCTACGCCTTTGGTTTCTTAGTAAAGAACCACTGCAGATGCAACATCACGTAATTGGGCAGGCTCTTTTGCCAAGTCTCTATGCGGCCTTGTGCGTTGACTTCATACTGCGTTGAGGAAAGTTGGTGGAACACGTCGAACGCTTCCAGACTTGCCACAAGACGGCCTTTGAGGAACGGCTGACTCAGAGAAGCGTTCACTACGAAGTCGTCGGTGTCGAACGACGATTCGCCATAACCGCGACGGCTATAGAGCGTGGCATCAAGAGACAAGCTTGTTTTGATACGGGGCACCTTGTATCGTGCGGTCATTCCGTAGTTCCAGTTGAAAGCGTTGAGCGTGGAGAAATCGCGCATCTTGCCCTCGGAATGGCGCCAGTTGAAATTTCCGGCAAGGCGTAATGACAAGTCGTCTTTGCTGTACTGAATCCAAGCCTGCTCGCTAATGTAGAACGTGTTTACGGCATTTACGTGACTTTCCGTTTCTCCGGAGAGCATCGTATAGTCGAGCGAATGGATGTAGTTAGCTTTGCCGTTGGTCTGCCAAAGCCAATGCTGGTTCTTGTCCAGAGCACGTGTAAAGTCGAATGTGCATTCAGCTTCGTAGGCTCCGCTTACGTTCCTGGGCATGTAGGTGTACACGCTTGTCTGCGGATTGTAGGCCACGGATTGTGCAGTTCTCTGGTGATACCAAGTGAAGAATCCGTTGATATGATACATTTGGCCTTTGTGCTTGGAATAAGTGTCAGTAAATTCAAATAAGAGCTTTGTTTCGGAATTGGCCTTCAAATTTGGATTTGATAAGATGACGACCTGCGGTGTGGCGTCGTCAACGATGTTGATGCGGTCTGTTAATGCAACAGGTTCGTAGTTGTAAGTTAACCAAACGTTCAGATTCTCTTTGGTATGATTCCTGTGATAATACGACCAGATTATCGATGGGGTCGCATAGAATACCATTTGTTTGGCAAGTGTGTCAATGGCTCCACGCCTATAGTCCAAACGTGTATGATGAGCGCTTCCTTTGAAGTGAAGGCTTAGAATGTCGCGGCTGATAGGGCCAAAGTTGCCTTGTATCTTTTTGGTATAAGCGAGCTTTATGGTTGGAATGTTATATATTAATTGTTCTTTGCTTGTATAGGAATTCCTTATGTCTGTCTTAGCCTTTAGCGCATCAAGCTGTGAGGGGAGAAGAAGCGTGTCGGGGTGGTAGAGCCAGTCGTGGGTGTACCTGTCGTCGAATGTCATTTGGTCGGTAATGTAAATTTTGAATTTGTCCGTTATCTTTTGTTCTATTCCAAAATACGAACTTGCAAACGTCCGACGTTTTCTATAGTCGGATACGTTGCGTTGCACTTGATTGGAAGCACTTGTTGCATATTGCGTTTGGTAACGGCGAGCCAATTTGTTCTTATCATTTTCGTATTTAAAATCTATCATGTGAAAAAAGTTTTTCCTAGGTTTTATCCAAAAATCGTTCATAGAATTTAGGCTCATCGAAAAGGCATGTCCTTCATTGAATCCTCCGCTAGTCAGACAAGAATTGATGTCTCCGTCTGCTGTGTTGTAGTCTTCGCGGCGTGAGTTGTAGCGACCGTTGTATTTTCGGTAGGATAAATCAGCTTTAGTTCGAATCCAATAATGTCTCTCTTTGTAGATGCTAAATGTGTTTTTTGCGCTCCAAACGTCTTCCCCGTTTCGGGAAGAGGAGAGCAACGTGGAGAAAGGCGTACTGCCGTCCAGAAACAACTCGCTTCGTTTGCGCATTTCCGCGTTTGTACGAGAAGACGTGAAGTCAAATACGAAGTTCTCCTTCGTGTTCTTGTCCTCAGACCGATAGTCAATTTCTCCTGCTGCACTACGTGTTGTAAGTAACGAACTTGGCATTTTGTCAGGGGTCCAGGAACTGTATTCGCCGATATGCCGTTTTTCGTTTACATTGTTTCCATTGGCATAGAGCGTAAAACGGAGGTAGTCCATGAAATAGAGCAGGAATCCGCGTCCGAGCCATCTGTCATTAGTTCCGCCAGCCGCTTCAATATTTCCGATATAGCCTTGCCGGTATTCATCCTTCAGATTTATGTCCATCACGTAATCTCCGTTTTGAGTTTTACGGCCGAGAAAGCGGTCCATGTCGCTCTCGCGTTCATAGACCTTGATATGCTTTACAGTAAAATAGGGGAGATTTTCCAACAGGATTTTTTTGTTTCCGCCCATGAATGAGCGTGACTGCAGCAAGAGTTCGTCTATTTTTCGTCCGTTCACAAAAATCTCTCCGGCATCGTTCAAGGTGACACCCGGTAATTGACGGATTAAAGCATCGAGTTTGGAGCCTTCGGGAAGTTTGAATGCCGTGGCATCGTAAACCAGTGTGTCACCCTTGTAGAAAACTTTGAGTTTTGTCGCCACCGCCGTAGCTTCACCTAATTGATGGAGGCCCGGCAAGCGCTTCGGTGTCATATCAAAGAAAAATATCCCATAATCATCGGGGTTGACTTCAATTATTTCCCAAGAATCGCTATACCCCTCGCAAGAAGCCTTAAGCAGATATGTCTTTTTCTCCTTTTTTACATTCAAAGAAAAAGACACCTTTTTTACTATACCATAATCGTCTCGACTTATGTTTAAGGGTATAGAGTCGATGATTACAGTGCTGTCTGCCGCTAAAAGAGACACTTTAGCTTCAGGTAGTGGGATTTTCGCATATCCGTCAAGCACACTTCCGTAGATTGGTTGCTGCTGTTCTTCTTGCTGTTGCGCTTGTAGCTGTATGGGTATCAAGGCCAACAACAAGCATATGAGTGTAATATAGAATCGGTACATGGCATTTTTTTTGTGGGTGTACAAATAAAAACGGGAGCAAAGGAAGCAAAGGCTCCTTTGCTCCTGCTTGTTTTAGTCCTTTATACAGGTGTAATACGTAGTAGATGTTTCTTCCTTAGGACTTGAATAAGTCACAGTGTAGGATCCGCATTTACCCGTAACGACACCACCAGGGACGCTAATGTAGCACTTCTGGCCTTCATTGGCAGAAGTGCAATCTCCTGTTAGAAACTCGTTGATGGTGCCTCCTTGAACAAGAGCCATTTGTTCTCTTGACAATTCAGACATACGAGTTACCGAAAAGGCTGTTACTTTTCTCATCGTCGTTGAGGATTTGGGGTTAAACGACACACTGCTTCTTCCGCGGAATCCTCTTAAGGTTCCCGCTCCCAATAGCGTAGTGCTTCGGCTATTGCTTTTCTGGTACATATTTGAATTAGTCTTTATCATAGGAATTCGTATTTTATAGCAAATAGAGCAAATCGTCAAGTGTGTAGCAAGATGGCATCTCGTGTCCATTGATTAATATGGTCGGTGTAGACGCGTAACCGTTGCGCTTTACCCATTGTTCGTGACGCTCCATTTCTGCGGTGACATCAGGAGTCGTGGTGTGCACATCGGAATAGACTGCGAAAAAGTCTTTAGCTCTTAATTTCCCAGACTCAAACCAACGGGCGTAAATGTTCTGCGCCTCAGCCAGTCCCTTTTGTTGATATACAGCAATAAGGAAACGGGCGCTTTCTTTTAGATCTTCGTTGAAAGAGCAAAAGATGTACTGCACGGATAGGTTTCTTCCAGTTGTTTGCAGTAGTTTGTCTACGGTTCTATGCAACTTTGCACAGGGGTTGCAGTGTGGATTGCTCAAAATGGTTACCTTGTATGCAGCTTCTGGATTCCCGAAGACAATGGAAGAATCGGAATGAGCTGCCTCTACATGACGTTCCTTTTGCAGAAAGCAGTTGAAGACTTCCGTATTGGCCTTTAGTGAAAGGTATTTGCGGGTTACGTCATGCAACTTAGTTTGAGCGGCAATGGCCTGCATTGTCCAATGGACGATGAAAGCAAAAGCCAATGACATGGAGCCTACGATGGTCGTTTGCAAAAAGGATTGTAGATCGGTCAGAGAGGAAACTTTAGGGAAAAATGCCACTGTAGCCGTTGCGTTTATGCAAAGCAGAACTTGTACAACAACGCAGAGTACGCACCATTGCCTAGCCACGCGTGCTTGGTAGTAGATGCTCCAAATGCTGAACGGAACGGCGCACAGGCTTGTGATAGCTAAAGGAACAATGGAGACGGGCAACACTGAGGAACATAGCAAATGCGTGAGGAAATAACCCATGCCTATTTCGCTCCAAGAATAGTTGCCGATTTTTGCGCGTTCGGATTCAAGAATCCGGTTGCAGTCCTTTTGGTGGAACAACGAGCATATTTTGTCACCGACTTTGCTCTGCACTGATGCTTGTTTCTGTAAGAGCAGACAACAGAATAGTGCACCAACAACATCAACGATGGAGAAGATGCATGACAAAACGGAACGCGAACACAAGGCGAAGGAAAGAAGTGCAATGCAACCTAAGATTATAAGACCGATGAACGTAAGATACAACGCATTTTCAATCCATGCCTCCTTCTTGTGTCGGGCATAGTCGGGCTCTTTAGCATCGTCAACAGACTCTATCGTTAGTGCCATACCGTCCCATATTTGTTGTAGTTTCGCATAGGACAACGATGTGCGGTTCCCGTCCCAGTAAAAGTCTGCATGGTCGCTTTCCGTATTATCAACTACAACGAACCGCCCGGAAACATGAAGCACACACGGAACGGATAAGTCGTCAAGAACTTTTTCGCTAACTTCTACGCCATGTGCCTGTATGCCGTAAGTTTGGCACATCTGCCAAAGTCCAAGCAGATTGTCACGATTGGGGTGCGTTTCATAAAGTTCGTTTACGAAACGCCTTGTGTAAGGCACATTGAGTGCATGTAGCAGTTGTTCGAAAGTATTCTTCATGGGGTTTTGTGGTATTACGTTGGTTTGCCGCTAATGGGGGCAAAAAGGCCACATAGTGGCTTTTGAGTGGCTACGCTTTGAATAGGCGTATAGAGCTGTCAAGACTGGAGTCTAGAACTCCATGCGCGTTGCACCCAAATGCGCAAATTATTATTTGAACATAGCTAAGACATTTCGTTCGTGATATAATTCGCCATCTCATCTTGCGTCATGCAGCATTCTCGGATGAACTCTTTCCTCATGGCGAGCAAGTTTGGGTTGGAGTCGCTGAGGTCGTGCGGATTCCGTTTGTGGTGCAGATGGAAAAGCGGTTTGCCGGAAAGCCATCCGGCTTTCAGTCCCATTATCTGGGTTCGTCGCAAGCGTTCGGCATCCTCTGGTCCCCATCCTTTGAACTTTTCGTTTTCTCCTCCGATGGAAAGGTATGCTTTTCGGTCTACTATGTACACACCTCCGCAGGCGGGTCTTCCCATGAGTGAAGTGAGGCTTTTTGGATGGAGCGTGGAAAGGTTGAAGTCCTTGCGGAATCTGACACTTTGGTCTTCGTTCAGCATGTAGAACTTGCCCGAGTAGGGATATCCTAAAACGTAGTTGTCTTTCTCCATCTTTTCAATAGTCTGAGCTACCTGGCTGGGATGGACTATCACATCAGCATCCCAAACGGCGACGTAACGGCTCGTAGCATATTGCAAAAGCGTGTTGATGTATTTGGTGCGATGGAATATGTGATCATTGTCCTCTACGAACAAGTACTCCACTTGGGAATACGCGGACACAATGGACTTCAGAAGTGGAGTGTTGTCCGCTTCAAGTACCAAGATGCGGCATCCTGTTTGTTGCATCCATGTCAACACGGCTTTCAGATTGTTCTTTCTGTCGTCTGTGTCTATTCTGACGGGGATGACTATGGTGAGAAGATTTTCCATAACGTCAGATTTTAGTGTTTGCCATTCGAACTGCATTTGCCTGTATGTCTTTATCTTGGGGCAAAAGGCTTCCCAATTTTTCTGCGGATGGGCATTGCAACAAATCAGTAAGAACTTGGATCTTCGTGATGTAGAATTGTGCTTCCTTCATGCACTGAAGTGTGAATGCCAATTCTTTACAGCATGCCACCAAACTTCCGTCTTTGGCAAGTACGTAGAGCCAGTCAATCCAATAGATGAGATATTCTTTGATTTTATAGATGCGGGCTTCGTCTTTACGGTCGTCCAATTGCGTTGTACGCCACCAAAGATATACGCCTATGCCGGCTATGCCATAGAAGTCTGCATCAATGTCGGGCTGGTTATGGATGAGTGAAATCATGTATTCGTCCAACTCGTAGAGAAAATCGTTTGACAAAGGATTTGAGGCATTGTGCCCATCTTCAATCAAGCGATTCATGGAACAACTCATGGCATTCTTTGTATACGAACGTTCGTATTGCTCGCTCATGGCGCGGCTTGCACGCTTGCGCAGTTCATGGTCGTTAAGAAGCAAGTCCATGTGCTGGGTCAAATCATCTACAAACGTCTCTTCCGAAAAATCGTCTTCGGCTATGTGCGTCCTTAGTTCCGGTATGCAATCAAGCATTTCGTTCAAGCCTGTAGAATCTGTACCGATAAAAGGAATGCCGTGCATCATGAATTCTATGGCGGCGTAGCTGCATTGCTCGTGAAAGGATGGCAGCACACCGAAGGCGGTTCGTTCATAGATGTGCTGCAATTCGTCTTTGTTGATTCGGCCGGTGAAAGTGATGTTTCCCCAAATGCCTTTGGCTTGATTGAGACATTCGTTATAGTCGCCGTCGCCGACCAACACAAGTTGCATCTCGGGGTGTTTGACTATTATTTTCCGGAATGCCTCTACAAGGTACTTTACACCTTTGATTTCATCTAGTCGTCCTACATAAAGTATGGAATGCTGTTGCGAATCCGTGCTTGTTGTGCACGCATTTCCTTCGCCGATGCCGTTGTATACAAGATGCAGCTTGTCGCTGCTTATACCATAGTCCTTTTGAAGCAAACCTTGGCAGAAACGTGACAAGGGAATTACCTTGTCGGCAAGGCGTAGGAACGTGCGACTTGATGTGAAGTCTTGCTTGACACGCATTTGCTTCTCGTCGGGATTGTCGCAACGAAGAGATTCTCGGAAATGTGTAGTGTTTCCTTTTAATTCGAAACACCAATTGAAGTAATGTACGGTGAAATATATTTGGTTTCGGATATTCTGCGCCTTGAATGCCAAGGCCAGGGGGTAGTGTTGAAAGTAGTTGAAATGGAAAACGTTGTTCTCTGTATCTTTTAAGAAGGGAGATAAAAGGTAAAAGGTCGTTCGGCAATAGGCTTCCGTTTCGATGTGCGACTTTATGGCGGGAATGGCATAATGCGTTACGCCTACGTTGTCAACCGTAATGCAGAATTCCTTTGTGTCGGAATAAAGGTCTATGTGGAACACGGCGACATCGTGCACTTTTACGAGAATGTCCGTCAGTTGCCGGACATACGTGCCAATACCATATGAAGCGGCTCTGCTTGCATTGTTTATAATGTAGTAGTTCATATGCCGTTGCTTTGATTGTAATTGGAGAATAAATGGTAGGCAACTCCGCCGTCAAGCCCCAAAGGCTTGTCAAGGAAATCGGTCGTGTCCCACGAGGGGGCTTGTAGGTCTGTAGAGAAATCCAACGATGGTTGTGTGTTTCCGTGAAGAAACTTTTGCAGTAGGTTTTGGAGTTCTGCCAAATAGGTGTGGTCGAAAGAAGTTATCTCGCATTCGGTTGAAAGTCGGAGATGTATGTAGCTATAGAGACCTAACGCTCCGTTGCGGAAAGAGAAGTCGTCTAACCTGCGAGGGTCATGCTCCATGATTTTTGCATCAATGTCGGCCAGGACCGCATTTAGGTCGCAATCTAAAATTCCGTTTTTCTTTAGTAAGGCAATGCCGGTGCCTATACCTGCCAGTCCCCATTCCAAGCCATACGGCAGACATTCGTTAACTCCTTTGTGGACGGATTGGAGTAAATCCCATGCATACTCTTCAAGAATCTTATCGCCGCGTTGGTGGGCGTAAAGATACAAAGCCAAGGTTATGCCGGTCTTGCCATGGTAAAGACTGATGTCCTGTAACTCAAGGCATTTGAGCATAAGGTGGTTCTTGAATCGGTCTAAGAGTTCCATCGTGAGGTGGTTTTTAGGGGTTGGTGATTTAGGGTTAGCGAAATTTTTGTTTGTTGTTTGTTAATGAATTTCTATTTTGCGGTCTATTGAGTTTTAAATCCGTTAAACTTATGTGGCAAAGATAAGAAAACTATTTTGACACACACAAGTCTTAGATTAAATCTTAACGAAAACTTAACAACTTCGTATTCAGGACTTGTGTGTGCTGTTTGGGCATTTTGAAAAAGGACTTAACATGTGGTATTTGCGGGCGAAGCGCATGGAGGTCAAGACTCCAGTCTTGACTGCTCTACACGGCATAGGATATTTATGTCCAGAATTAGAGAATTGGAGAATTTTCGTTTCTCGGAATGAGTAGGAATTCTCCAGCTCGACTTGTTGAGCCTTCCCGTAATTCTGCCTTTTCAAGATGTTGAGGAAATTCTCTAATTCTCTAATTCTTGACCTATAATATTATTGAATCGAAGTTATCAACTAATAGATTCTTGGCGCTCAGCTGTCAAGGCTGGAGTCTTGACCTCCATGCGCTTTGCATTAAATTGCGCAAGTTGTTTTTGAATGCAGCTAAGCCTTCATTGCTTTTTCGGATTCTTCCCGAAATGATATACAACATGGATCATGACGTAGTTCGGTAGTGTGCGGTTCCATGTTACGGTGCGCCCTTGTGCGTTGATGGCATATTGGGTGGAAGATAGCTGATGAAGCAAGTCAAATGCTTCTATGTTTATCATGAGCTTTCCCTTGAGAAAAGGTTGGCTTGCTGATGCATTGACAACAAAGTCGTCTGTGTCGTATGCGTCGCTTCCGTAGCCACGGCGGCAATAGACTGTGCCGTCTATGGTCAGTGTGGTTTTTATGACGGGAATGGTGTAGCGCAGCAATGCACCATACTGGTAGTCGAAAGCGTTTATGGTTTCGAAGCCTGTCAGTTTACTCTCCGAATGGCGCCAGCGGAAGTCGCCGGTAGCTCTTGCAGAGAATTCCTTGTTTTGAAATTGCAGCCAAACTCCTTCGTGCAGTGTGGTAGTATTTACCGCATTGGGCGTGCTTTCAGTCTTTCCAGTTTGGCGTACATGGTCAATGGCGTGGTTGTATACGGCATCGGATGTCGTTTGCCATGACCACTGTTGCTTCTTGTCGATAAAGCGGTTGAAGTCAAATTGAACCGAAGCTTCGTAAGCGCCGTATACGTTTTGCGGTTGGTAGATGTATTGGGAATTGTCTGGATTGAACACGACCGACTGCGCCACTTGACGGTGGAAGTAGCGGTATTGGCCGTTTATGCGGTATTGTTGCCCTTTATGTTTGCTTTCCCAGTTGGTGAAACTGATACGGACGGAAGATGCGGATGTTCCTTTGATGGAAGGATTTCCGAGTTTAACGATTTGTGGCGTAGCATCATCCTTGAAATCAAGCAAATCGAAAATGGATGCAGAACTTTGTTCGTGGCTCAGTTGAAATTCAAGTTTCTCGCCCATCTTTTTTGTGGGGAGAATCTTGAAGTTGAACGAGGGCATAAAGTCAAAGGATGTACGCTTCTTGTTTTGTGTGGTGTTGTTGCGTGTATAAGAAATGCGTTCTGCAAGCAGAAGGGCGGGGAAGTTGAAGCTCCATGAGATGTACTCTAGTTTCATGTAATTCCCTGGAATCTCCTTGCGCCATTTAAGATTGAGGGATGGTGCATTGAGGTACTTCTTGTAGTTGCTTATGTAGGAATTCCTTTGGTCGGCAATGGTCAAGGCGGCATCAAGTTGGGAGGGCAGAACTAGGGTGTCAGGGTGGAAGAGGTTGTCGCGCTCGTACGTTCGTGAATATTCGTTGCGATCCTGAATGCCGAGATTCATGCACTTCCCGATTTTGTGGTTGTAGAAAAGGTGTATGTTTCCGAGTGTTTTCTTGTTGAAAAAGTCATTCGTGTTGTATTGCGCAGTTGCTGAATGGTTGTGGAACTGCTCGGTGAGGAATCCGCGGGCGGTTTCGTTCTTGTTGGCGTTGTGCTTTATGGCATAGAAAAGGGCGAAGTCGCTTAGTATGTTGTCTGCGCGTGGTGAAACGTAACCGCCGACGTCCATGCGGAAAGAATGGCCGTCGTTGTAATTGGTGGTGCGAAGGCGTGTGTTGATGCTTTCGAGGAAATCTTCGGCGAGGGCTTCGCTGTTTCCTTTGTATTTGTTGTATTCAACTTCGGCAGATACGTCAGTATAGATTTTCTCGGGTATGGTTATCTTAAAGCTGTTCTTTGCCAAAAATCTGTCGGAGCGCGATATGCTGGTAGCGCGGTATGTTGAATAAGGCGCAAGTCCGTCAATAAAGAGTTCCCTGCGCTGTGAGGTCTCTGCATAGTCTTTGGAATTCATGAAGTCAAACATGAAGTTTTCCTTCACGTTTCCGTCTTTCGACTGGTAGTCGACTTCGCCGACCACGCTTTTCGTTGTAAGCAAAGAACGGGGCATCTTTTCCGGTTTCCAACTTCCAGATTCGCCGATGTGGCGCTTTTCGTTTACATTATTCGCATTGGCAAGGAGTGTGAATCGGAATTTGTCGGTGTAGCCAAGCAAAAACATTCGTCCTAGCCAACGGTCGTGCGTTCCGCCTGCTGCTTCTATGTTTGCAATATATCCATTGTTGTATTCGTCTTTGAGGTTAACGTCCATGACGTATTTTTTGCCTTCTATTTCATGACCGACGGCGAGGCTGCGGTCGCTTTCCTTTTCGTAGACTTTTAGATTCTTTACGGTGTAGTATGGCAAGTTTTCAAGCAAGACCTTACTGTTTCCGCCTAGGAAGGAGCGCGAACCTAACAGCATTTCGTCAACTTTGCGCCCGTTGACGAATATTTCGCCGTCGTCGTTCAAGGTGACACCTGGCATAAGCCGTATCAAGTCGTCAAGCATGGAGCCTTCCGGCATTTTGAATGCCGTTGCATCGTATACCAAAGTGTCACCCTTATAAAACATTTTAAGTTTTGTGGCTGTTACAACGGCTTCGCCTATGGTCTTTTCCCGAATGCGTTTGAGTTCTAGCGGATTGTCAAGTCCCCAGGCATCGTCTATTTCTGCTTTTACTGAGAGCGTTTGCCAGTCGTCTTCGTAGCCGTCGAGTGAAGCGCGGATAAGATAGGTACGCGTTTCCTTCGGAAGTTGGATGATGAAATCCGATGATCCCCAACGTTCATTGTTCTTGTTGTAGTTTATCTTTATAGAGTCCTGCACAACTATGCTGTCGGTTGTCATTAGCGTTACTCGTGCATGGAGTAGGGGTGTTTTCAAAAAGGCGTCACGCACAGAACCTATTATCAATTGTTGGGAGAAAGAGCACACAAACGAGAGGCAGAGAAGAAGAAATGTCAGAAGGCGTTTCATGGCGCTTGGGTGTTTGAGGGTGGGAATATTAATCCTATGCGTGGCAAGGGATGATTTGCTAAAGGTACTGTTGTTAAGGTGTACTATACAAGGTGTGGTGTAAGATTAATGTTGGTTAAACTACGTCGGCGAATATATGGAAAATATTTGATTTGCCTTGCTTGAATGGTGTTACATTTGTGTGAATTTTCCTTGTTGCTAAATGTAGCTTTGAGCGGATTGGTTCTTGGACGTATTGTTTCTAGGTAATTGGACTATTGTGTGCAACGTACAAGAATCGGTAGCAGTGTAAAAATGCAAGGCATGCCGTAGAAAAACCAAGGCATGGTGTAAGAAATGCAAGGCATGGTGTAAGAAATGCAAGGCACGGTGTAAGAAATGCAAGGCATGCCGTAGAAAAACCAAGGCACGGTGTAAGAAATGCAAGGCACGGTGTAAGAAATGCAAGGCACGGTGTAAGAAATCCAATGCACGGTGTGGGGCTTTGGAAGGTTAGTCTTTGTTGTCGCTATGTTCTTGGGCTTATATGCAATTTCTACAAATCGCATATACAAAGTATTGCCGCTCATGGGGGTGACGTTTTCAGAACGTCGCGTTCTACACGCAGTCATGGACTGTTTTGCGTGGCTGCGCCTTCCATGGGGGTGACGTTTTCAAAACGTCACGCTCTACACAGCAGTCAATGCGAAGCGCATGGAGGTCAATACATTAGTTTAACCGGCTCTACACAATGTTTATAAAAGCGCAGCCACGCAAAAGCATCCGCGAGGCCGTGTAGAGCGCGAGGTTTTGAAAACCTCGCCCCCATGCGCGGCAGTTGATGCTCAATGTTTAAAGAGTCAATACACGTACGTTCAAGCTCGATGCACGTACGTTCGTTGCCCAATACACGTACGTTCGTTTCTCAATGCACGTACGTTCGTTGCCCAATGCACGTACGTTCGTTTCTCAATACACGTACGTTCAAAGCTCGATGCACGTACGTTCGTTGTCCAATCCACGTACATGCGTTAATCATAACTTATTCAAATGTTGCGCATTGGCTATTCAGCGTTGCGCTGGATGTCCAGCGTAAAGTCTGCGTGCTTGAGTACTTCAGCTCGGTGTGTGATGAAAATGAGCGTACGGGTAGGGTAGGCTTGTGAGATATTTGTGAGCACACGCTTTTCGGTTTCGCTGTCGAGCGCTGACGTGGCTTCGTCGAAAATCATGATGCGGCCTTTGGATAGCAAGGCACGCGCTATGGCTATCCTTTGCGCTTGTCCTTCCGAAAGGCCGTCTCCGGCTTCGCCGCAGAGCGTGTCGAGACCGTTGGGGTTTTCCATTATGAATGATGCTTCCGCAAGGGTTAGCGCTTCAAGCATTTCTTTCTCTGTGGCGTCGGGATTGCCAAGCATCAAGTTGGAGCGTATGGTTCCGGAAAAGAGCGTGTTGCCTTGTGGAACGTAGCTGAAATGCTTGCGAAGTGAGGGCGTGATGTCGTGGCTGGACTTTGAGGTGGTGAGCTTTATGCTTCCTTCTTGGGGATGGATGAGCGCGAAGATTAGTTTGATAAGCGTAGTCTTTCCCGCGCCTGTTTCGCCCACAATAGCCGTTGTCTTGCCTGCGGGGAATTGGAAGGTGAAGTCGTGAAGGATTTGTCGTTTTCCGTTGGGGTAGGTAAAGTTTACGTGCTCAAAGCTGATGCCTAAAGACCCTTCGGGAATGTCGGTTTTGATTTCAATTTCCTGCGGGATGGCGTCAAGTTCCATGAGTCGCTCTGTGGCTGTAAAGGCTTTGATGAACACGGGAACGAATCGCGCCAATGTACGAACGGGGGCTTGTATCTGTCCAACAAGTTGGATGAAAGCCAACATGGCTCCGTATGTGATGGCGCCTTTTTCTAGACTAGTGGCTCCCCAAATGAATGTGATGATGAATCCGAGTCCGAAGCCAAAGTTTGTGATGCCGAGCGAAAGGGTAGAGTAGCGTGTGCGATGAACCACACGGCGGTGTAGTGTCTGCTGTTGGGAGAGGAGACGCTGGGCGAAGTGGGCGGTGCGCATGAGCGTCTTTACCACCATGGCGTGGAGGAGCGTTTCCTGGATGGTGGACTGTATGTGGCTCTCGTCTTCGCGTATGTCGTGCGTGAGCGACCGCATTTTTCGCATGTAGAGTTTGCTGGCCAAGAGAAAGAACGGTACGACGAGTACCACCACGCACGCTAGCGTGGAGTCCATATAGAAAAGGAAGAGAAATGCACCGATGAATTGTACCAATGTGGTGACGAGTGAGGGAATGTCTTCTGTGACGAACCCCACGACGTCGGCTACGTCCGTTTCCATGCGGTTTGTGAGATTGCCGGTGTGGTATGCCCGAAGACTTTCCCAGTCCGCATTGAGCAGACGCTTGAATATGTGGCGCTGCATGGCGTTGCGAGCTTTTACGCCAAGTATGGCTCTAATCCAGCGAAGCGCAAGCGTTAGCGCGATGCGCAGCAGCATGATGCCTCCCATCATGCAAAAACCTTCAGTCAGACTGAACGATGTGCTATGGTGGGTGGCCACGTCGATTACAACTTTTGTGGCAGCTACGAAAGCAAGGTCGAGCAACACGAGGGCTACACCGGCCAGGGTGTTGAGAATCGTCTGCGTGAGGTTGCCCTTGAGGAGATGTAGCAAGTATTTTGTGATGGTAGAGATGGGGCGTGTCAAGTGGCGGTGAATTTAGTGCGTGTGGATTATGGTGTATGGAGTATGTCTTCTCTTGTAATTCGCCAGGAGGGCGCAAGCGTTAGTGCAACGCGCATGGGGGCAAGACTCCAGTCTTGATTGAAGAGGGTAACTTCTTGGAGGCTATCCGCGGAGCTGAAATGGATTTTAAACGGACAAACTCCGTTTGTGTTCCGTTTAAATTCCGATGATAAATATTATCCGCGGAATTTAAACGGAATTCAAACGGAAGAGTTTCGTTTTCGTTCCGTCTGCACTCCGATGATAAATATTGTCCGGCGGAATTTAAAAGGAGAAACTACGTTTGTGTTCTCGCTCGCATATGCCCTTTAATAAAATAAATGCTCAATTTATTCTCTTTTGTCGGCGCCCCACATGAGTTTGTCGCGAAGGGTTTCGAAGAAGTCTTTATGTTCGATTTTCACGACGTGAATGGTGTGTGGCGCACGGCGTACGGTGATTTTTGTATCCTCCGGCAAACTCTCGCTGCGTCCGTCCAGGGCTAAAAGGAAATTGTGGCTTCTGCTGCGTATGTAAAGTTCGATGACCACGTCGTCGCGTACCACAACGGGGCGGACGGACAGACTGTGCGGGGCAACGGGCGACAAGCAGAAAGTGCCGCTCTGCGGTACGAGAATGGGGCCGCCTACGCTCAGAGAATAGCCAGTCGAGCCAGTTGGTGTGCATATAATCAGTCCGTCGGCAAGGAAGGTGGTGAGAAACTGTCCGTTGATGTAGGTGGCCACTTCAATGAGTGAAGAGTTGTCGTGTTTGAGAATGGCCACTTCGTTGAGTGCAAAAGGACACGAGCGGTAGGGTTCTCCTACGGTCTCCACGGTAAGCGCCTTACGTTCCTCGGTGATGAACTGTCCGCAGCACAACGCTTCGAGTGCGTCGTTGATGTTCTCGGGAGACACGTCGGCAAGAAATCCGAGGCGGCCAGTGTTAATGCCAAGTATGGGGACGCGGGAATCACCGATAATGGCCGACGTTCCGAGAAATGTTCCGTCGCCGCCGATGGATATGGCGTAGTCGGCCTTGCAGGGCTTTGTGCGGTCGAATCGGCTACATTGGCCGATGTCGAGTTTGAGTTCCTTGCTGATAAATTCTGCAAATTTCTCTTCAATGGCAATATTTACGCCGAGGGAAGTCAGTTTTTCCAATATGTGTGCAACATATTGGTTCTTCTTCGTCTGATAGATGTTGCCGAAGAGCGATATGTGTAGTTCTTTATAGTTCATGGGAAAGCAGTCGGGATGTTAGGTCCGGGAAATGTGGGCATTCCCGTTCCATGAATGGCGTATGATGGTAAATCTATGTGAAAAATAGCGGGGTGGCGCTCGGGTTTAACTTAAATAAAGATTACACCATCGCGGAATGTTGTATTTTTGCAATGCAAATAATTGA
This sequence comes from Bacteroidaceae bacterium, assembly GCA_963649665.1. GTDB lineage: Bacteria > Bacteroidota > Bacteroidia > Bacteroidales > Bacteroidaceae > Alloprevotella. Next base: position 33,694 of record CAVJJO010000003.1, read on the forward strand.
AAGCACCCAAGTTCCGAGAGGAACAAATTATATATCAGGCACTTGTGTAAGTAGCTTTGTGCGGGATTTAATCTTTGCACGGGCAAATTTACGTAGATTCACCGTAAAACAAACGGCATGACATGACAAAGTTAAGTGTAAATATCAATAAGATTGCCACTTTGCGCAATGCGCGCGGTGGAGATAATCCGAACGTGCTCCAGGTGGCATTGGATTGTGAACGTTTTGGCGCACAAGGCATTACGGTTCATCCGCGTCCCGATGAGCGCCATATACGCCACGCGGACGTTTATGATTTGAGCCGCTCGCTTCATCAGGAATTCAACATAGAAGGATATCCTTCAGAAGACTTTTGTAACCTCGTGTGCGATGTGCGTCCGGCGCAGGTAACGCTTGTGCCCGACAGCCCTGAGCAGTTGACTTCCAACCACGGTTGGGACGTTGCAACCCATGAGTCGTTCTTGACGGATGTGATTGCGCGTTTCCGTGAATGTGGAATTCGTACGAGCATCTTTATTGACGCAGTCCCGAATGTGGCAGAAGCTGCAGTAAGGACGGGCACCGACCGCGTGGAACTCTACACCGAACCTTACGCTTCGGGTTATGCTTCAGACAGGGCGGCCGTTATTGCTCCTTTTGTGGAGACGGCAAGGCGTTGCAGAGAACTCGGTTTGGGACTGAATGCCGGTCACGACCTCAGTCTTGAGAATCTGGCATATTTTCATAAATGCATCCCTTGGCTCGACGAGGTGAGCATCGGTCACGCCTTGATAAGTGATGCACTCTATTTGGGACTGAAGGATACCATAGCCGCTTATCTCCGCTGCTTGGCCGACTAACTTGTGACCTTGTTTTTAAAGGGTGGTTCTATAAATTAGCTTTGTCAGATTTCGGTGCTATTTTTCGTCCATTTTGTTTGTGAACGAAGGAGCATAGCGGGCTATGCGACTGAGCGAACAAGCAAAATGGGCGGAAAAGAGCCCGAAAGATGACAAAACGCCACTTGGGCGAATTTGTATATTGAACGGTGGTAATTTATAGAACCGCCCTAAAGGGAGCTGAAGTCCTTTACTTGGACAGAAACGGACTGAAGCCCATTAGCACCAGTCACGTTTTCCCTAAATCCGAAACTAGAAAGAAAAATATCAACCAAAAACATATTCTATATTATGGTATACATCATGATGGCTGATGGCTTCGAAGAAATGGAAGCTTTCGGTACGATTGACATCTTGCGTCGTTGCGGTATTGGCGTACAGACGCTCAGTGTAACGGGTCGCCGTGTAGTTGAAGGAGCACATGGCATAGTGGTTAAGTGCGATAGTCTGTTCCGTCGCAATCATATGAATGATGCTGACGCTATCGTCATTCCCGGTGGTATGAAGGGCGCTTTGTCGCTCAAAGCCAACCAGGTACTTCGCCAAGCTGTTGCGCAACACGCTGTGCGCGGCACTATACTTGCTGCCATTTGCGCAGGACCGATTGTCCTCGCCAATGCCAATGTGATTCGTTTGCGCCACGTCACTTGCTATCCTTCGCTGATGTCGGATCTCGGCAATGTGATTTTCCACAAGGAAGCACTCGTCGTACGTCACGACAACATTATCACGGCTGCCGGACCGGCTGCAACTTCTTTCTTCGCTTTCTGCATTGCCGAAGCGCTCGTTGCACCTACCGTTGTGGCTCAGGTTCGCAAGGACATGCTTTATCCCAACAATGCAGAGTTCGACTCCAATGTGCTCGTCTTTAGAGGGGAGAAGGCAGTAGATCCCATACCTAGAGTAGGCTCGCCGAGTGTGGTGGACGCTCCTGTTCAGGCACAACGCCCTTCTGCTGCGAAGATGTTGGGCGGAGCAGACGCCGACGAACTTATTTTCTAATAAGAAGGTGGCAATTTATATTGCCACCCAAATCTTTTTGCCATCAATCCTTTAGCTACAGACATCGTTTATCTGAAAGGGGTGGGACCTGCAAGGGCAAAGATTCTTGCTGCAGACCTCCATGTACACACGTTTCGCGACTTGCTGTACAATTTCCCTTATAAATACATCGACCGAAGCGTTGTACACCGTGTACGCGATTTGGTCGATGGTATGCCTTATGTCCTTTTGCGTGGGCAGATATTGGGTTGGTGCGTAGAAGGCGAGGGGCGTAGCGAACGCCTTGTGGCTACGTTTACCGATGGTAGCGGAGTGATAGACTTGGTATGGTTCCGTGGCATAAAGTTCCAGGAACGAACGCTCCGCTGCAACCAAACCTACACCCTGTTGGGAAAACCCACTTCCTGGAACAACCGTTTCCAGATAGCTCATCCCGAACTGGAAACGGCTGATGCGCAGAGCGATGCTCCGCTTACCATGCAGCCGCATTACCATACGTCGGAAAGAATGAAACGTCAAGGTTTCACTTCTCATACCATTTCCGAACTGGTGAAGCGTCTTTGGCAAGTGTTGGAAAACAAGCCCATCGATGAAACCTTGCCTCAAGACTTGATTGCCAAGTTGCAGTTGCAACCCCTGGAGAAAGCGCTCCACACCATCCACGAACCCGAATCGTCCACTGCATTGCCGCAAGCCGTGCGCAGGCTGAAGTTTGAAGAACTCTTCTACTTGCAGCTCGACATACTTCGCTACAGTCGCAACAGGAAGATGCAGTACGAAGGATACGTTTTTCCGAGGGTAGGGCAGAACTTCCTTACGTTCTATGAGAAATGTCTGCCTTTTGAGCTTACCGGTGCGCAGAAACGCGTGGTGCGTGAAGTGCGAAACGATGTTATCAGCGGTCGGCAGATGAATCGCTTGGTGCAAGGCGACGTGGGAAGCGGAAAGACGATGGTGGCGCTCCTTTGCTGCCTTCTTGCCGTGGACAACGGATTCCAAGCCTGCATCATGGCGCCCACCGAAATCTTGGCCGAGCAACATTTCAAGTCTATCAGCGAAATGATTGGTCCGTTGGATCTGCGTGTAGCTTTGCTTACGGGCAATGTGAAGGGCAAAAAACGTAGTGAGATATTGCAAGGCGTTGCCGACGGCTCCATCAACATCCTTGTAGGAACCCATGCGCTGATAGAGCCGACGGTGGCGTTCCTCAATCTCGGCTTTGTGGTTATCGACGAGCAGCACCGCTTCGGCGTGAAACAGCGTGCACGGCTTTGGCAGAAGAATATCCGTCCGCCCCACATTCTAGTAATGACGGCAACTCCCATACCGCGCACGCTTGCCATGACCGTTTATGGCGACCTCGATGTGAGCGTGATAGATGAACTGCCGCCAGGGAGAAAACCCATACAGACGCTTCACTACAGCCAAAGCGACCGTGGCCGCCTCTATGGCGGCATGCGTCAGCAGTTGCAGCAGGGCAGACAGATCTATGTGGTGTATCCGTTGATTAAGGAAAACGAGAAAATGGATCTCAAAGACCTTCAGACGGGATATGCGCAGCTTGTGGACGAGTTTCCGGAATACAAAGTCGGCATTGTCCACGGAAAGATGAAGCCTGCCGACAAGGAAGAGGCCATGCAAGCCTTCAAGAAGGCGGAAACTCAGATTCTCGTTTCCACCACAGTGATTGAAGTGGGCGTAAACGTGCCGAATGCTTCGGTAATGGTCATTGAAAATGCCGAACGTTTCGGTTTGGCTCAACTTCACCAACTTCGTGGACGCGTAGGGCGAGGCGACAAGCAGTCGTTCTGCATTCTTGCCACACGCAGCAAACTCTCTGAAACCTCGCAAAGGCGCATGCAGATTATGGTGGACAGTACCGACGGCTTCGTCATAGCCGAAGAGGACATGAAACTTCGAGGGCCGGGCGACTTGGAAGGAACCGCGCAGAGCGGCATGCCTTTTGACTTAAAAATAGCCAACGTGGTGAAAGACCAGGAAATGATGCAGCTTGCCCGCAACGAAGCTGCCTCAATACTCCAAGCCGATCCGCAGGAAAACCTTCCGCAGTACCGCGTCGTGTGGTCTCACTTGGCATTGCTCAAGAAGCAACAGGTCAATTTCTCTGCCATTTCGTAGCGTTGTCTCTTTTCTCTAAAATAAATAGCTTATATGCCTCAATTTAAGATACATGCTCCGTACGAACCTACGGGCGATCAACCCGAAGCTATCCGTGAACTTACGGCCGGGGCAAAGGATGGTCAGCCCGCACAGGTGCTGCTTGGTGTGACAGGTTCCGGTAAGACGTTCACGGTGGCCAATGTCATCAAGAACCTTGGCAAGCCGACACTTGTCTTGAGTCACAACAAGACGTTGGCGGCACAGCTCTACACCGAGTTTAAGGCCTTTTTCCCCGACAATGCGGTGGAGTATTACGTCTCTTACTACGACTATTATCAGCCGGAGGCCTACATTGCTTCAACGGATACCTATATAGAGAAGGATCTTGCCATCAATGAGGATATCGACAAGTTGAGGCTCGCCGCCACTTCCGCTCTGCTTTCCGGACGTAAGGATGTCATTGTGGTAAGTTCCGTTTCTTGTATCTACGGTATGGGAAATCCTGCCGCTTTCTATGAAAATCTGGTGGAACTTAAACGAGGCAGTACGCTGTCGCTCACGCGTTTCCTTCAACGTCTTGTCGATTGTCTTTATACCCGCAACGATGTGGCGCCGAAAGCCGGAAACTTCCGTGTAAAGGGCGACACCGTCGATGTGTTCCTCGCCTATGCCGATTCGCTCATACGCGTTACCTTTTGGGACGACGAGATAGATTCCATTGAGGAAATAGACAGCGTAAACGGAATGCGCATGGCTTCGTTCGAAGAATACAAAATCTATCCGGCAAACTTGTTCCTTACTTCAAAAGAAATGCAGGAACAGGCCATCCGCATGATTCAGGACGACCTCGTGGCGCAAGTCCTGCTTTTTGAAGAGCAAGGTAAAACGCTTGAAGCAAAGCGCCTTAAGGAACGTGTAGAGTACGACATAGAGATGATACGCGAATTGGGGCATTGCTCGGGCATTGAAAACTATTCCCGTTATTTTGACGGTCGTCAGCCTGGCACGCGTCCCTATTGTCTGCTCGATTTCTTCCCCGACGATTTCCTCATCGTCATTGACGAAAGCCACGTCACCATCCCCCAAATACGTGCCATGTACGGCGGTGACCGTTCCCGAAAAGAGTCGCTCGTCAACTACGGCTTCCGTTTGCCCGCAGCCATGGACAACCGCCCGCTCCGTTTTGAAGAGTTTCATGAATTGGCAAAACAGGTCATCTACATCAGTGCAACGCCTGCCGACTACGAGTTGGCTGAGGCTGGCGGGGTGGTAGTCGACCAGGTTATCCGTCCTACAGGCCTTCTCGACCCTCCCATAGAAGTCCGGGATACGGACTATCCCGTCGACGACCTCATGGAGGAAATAAGGAAAAGTGTAGAACGCGAAGAACGCGTGCTTGTCACTACACTCACCAAGCGTATGGCAGAAGAGTTGACGGACTATCTTCTCCAGTCGGGAATTTCCACGGCTTACATCCACAGCGATGTTGATACCATAGACCGTGTGCAGATAATGGAAGACCTCAGAAAAGGCATGTACGACGTGCTTGTGGGCGTGAACCTCCTTCGCGAAGGTCTTGACTTGCCCGAAGTGGCACTCGTCGCCATACTCGATGCCGACAAGGAAGGTTTCCTTCGCTCCACACGTTCACTCACGCAGACCGCCGGACGTGCGGCACGCAACGTCAATGGACGTGTCATAATGTATGCCAAGCAGATTACGGAGTCCATGCAGCAAACCATTGACGAGACCAATCGCCGCCGCGAAAAGCAGATGCGCTATAATGAGTTGCACCACATTGTGCCACGTCAGATAGTCAAACCCACAGGACTTGGCGCACTCACTTCTTTGCGTGCAAAAAGCGCCGGCGAAGATTCCAAGGACAAGGCCGCTCGTCCTGCAGGAGCATATGCACCCTCATCAGGCTCTCTTCCTTCTACGTTGGCGGCAGAAGAAGCTGCCACTTACGGAAAGCGTGCGGGCAAGTCCGCCAAAACTTCTTCCGCAGAAACGCTTGAGGCCAAGCGAGAACGTCTACAAAAGGAAATGAAGGAAGCAGCGCAACGCTTCGACTTTATTTTGGCCGCTCAATTGCGTGATGAGCTTCTTCAACTTGACAAGAAATAATCGGTGATATGAGCGCTGTTTTGCTCTGGCGAAATAGCAAAATCACGCTTTTGCGTTCAAAAAGCATTAAAAAGAAAGATAAAACAACCGTGAGACTTGCATAATGTTTGCGACGCCCGTATCTTTGCAATGTTTTTCATGGTATTAGATTTAAGGTTAGTAAAGATTGGTTGTCGGGAGACAATCAATTTTTTTTGTGCCGCAGACGAAAGTTCTTGTACGATATGCTAACTTTGCCACAAATCAAAAATTGAAAGCCGAGAACTTTTTAATTCTAATACCTCTCTAAAGATGAGATATTTCGCTTCCTTGTTTTTGTGTATACTCCTTTGCGTAGGTTGTACCTCAAAATCCAATAAGTTCATCATTGGCGTGTCGCAGTGTTCTGAAGACATATGGCGCGACAAACTCAACGATGAGCTTCGCACTGCCGGTTATCTAAACGACTCCATTGAAATAAAAGTGGCTTCGTCAAACGATGACAGCCAGAAGCAGATGCAGCAAATCAATCAGTTCATCGACCAAGGAGTAGACCTGCTTGTAGTCTCACCCAATGAGCTGAACAGTGTATCCGCCGCTTTGGACCGTGCTTACGACAAGGGAATTCCAGTGGTTCTCTATGACCGTAAGACAAACTCCGACAAATACACCGCTTACTTTGGTTGCGACAATTATCAGATTGGCCGCACGATGGGCTTGTACATTGCTCAGCAACTTAAAGGAAAAGGCCGTGTGGTGGAGATTAGAGGATTGGCAGGCTCGTCACCTTCGCAAGAGCGCCATCGTGGATTTATGGATGCCATAAAGGATTACCCTTCCGTGCAACTCGTCGTATCCGAAGCTGGTGACTGGAAGGAAGAAAGCGGCATAAAAGCCATGAAGCGCATTTTGGCGAAAACCCAAGATTTCGATTATGTCTTTGCCCACAACGACCGCATGGCTTGGGGCGCATATGTGGCAGTGCATCAAGAGAAGATAAACCGTCCTTATAAGTACACCGGTGTCGATGCCATGTCAACCGAAGGCGGCGGACTTGAACTGGTTCGCGACGGTGTGTTTGAAGCCTCTTACCTCTATCCCACACAAGGCGACGAGGTGATAAACCTTTGTATGCGCATCCTTACGCACAAACCATTCAAACGCGAAAATCTTTTCAGCACGTCCATCGTGACGAAAGGAAATGCAGAGCTTACGCTTATGGAAGCAAAAGATGCTGAACGCCAGAAGCGTAACCTAGCTGTACTCCATAATCAGGTGAACCAATATGTGGCGGACTATCATGCACAGAAGTTGCTCCTTGTGGGGCTTCTCGTAGTGCTCGTCATCATTAGTCTTACCGTAGCTCTCGTTTATCGGGGGTACGTGATAAAGACGCGGCTCAATGAGCAGATGGCGAAGAAAAACGACGAACTCAAACGCCTCAATGAAGAGGTCGTGCAGTTGACCAATTCCCGTTTGGTGTTCTTTACCAATATCAGCCATGAGTTACGTACTCCCCTTACGCTGATAGCCGATCCTGTGGAACTCTTGCTTGAGGACGAGAGCATTAAAGGGCGTAGCAGAGAACTTCTGCTGATGGTCAAGCGCAATGCTTTGGCGCTGCAGCAACTTGTAGGCTCAATCCTCGATTTTCGTAAAATTCAGAATGGCAAGATGCAGCTCAAGTTGAATCGTTTCAACATTGTCGACGCAGTGAGTACATGGACCAATGATTTTCGGCTTACCGCATCGCGCAAGCACATCGATTTGATTTACCATTCTGAAGACTTCGCCGGTAACCCCGAAGTCGTGGCCGACAAAGAGAAGGTGGCACGCATCGTGTTCAATCTTCTCAGCAACGCTTTGAAGTATACTCCCGATGGCGGAAACATTCACGTTTCGCTCAAAAGCGAGGATAACGACCGTTTCCGTTTAGACGTGCAAGACTCAGGAAAGGGACTTGATGCAGCCGATGCCGAAAAAGTGTTTGAACGCTTTTTCCAGGCCAAGGGTTCTTCTTCGGGAACAGGCATTGGCCTCGCTTTGGTAAAGTCCTTCACGGAACTTCATCATGGAGAGGTTTTTGTGGAAAGCAAACCCGGCGAGGGGGCAGATTTCGTGGTCATCATGCCCTGTGTGCAGGAAGGCGCCATCGCTCAAGAGGCTTCACTCGAGTTGAGTCCGAATGTGGACGAACTGCAGTATGTGTCCGATGCAAAACTGCAAGAAGGAAAACTAAAGCAAGTCCTCTCCGACGACACCGACAAACCCACCATCCTCGTAGTGGACGACAACAACGACATACGCCACTATGAACGTACGTTGCTTGAAAGCAAATACTTCGTGCTGGAAGCCCGCGACGGAAAGGAAGGCCTTGAAACGGCAAAGAATGAAATTCCCGATTTGGTCGTTTGCGACGTGATGATGCCCGTAATGGACGGAATGGAGTTTTGTGCCAAGTTGAAATCCACAGTAGCCACGAGTCACATTCCCGTGGTTATGCTCACGGCAAAGAATCTCGATGAGCAGCGCGTGGAGGGTTATGTACAAGGGGCAGACTCTTACATCGTAAAACCGTTCAACAGCAAGGTGCTCATGGCAAGAATCGACAATCTGCTCAAGTCGCGCGCGCAGCTGCGTGCCCTTTTCAAGGCTGAAGAGTCTGAAGCTTTTGACGGGAAGGGCGGTGAGCGTGCGGCAGAAATTACCGACCCCGACAAGATCTTTATGAAGAAACTTCACGATGTGATTCGGAAAAACTTGGGCAACAGCAATTTTGGTGTAGAAGAAGCGGCAGCCGAAATCGGTTTGAGTCGTGTGCAGCTCTACCGCAAGGTGAAGGCCATGACGGGTTCTTCCGTTGTAGACATTCTCCGTAAAGCGCGTTTGGCAAAGGCTCGCCATCTTTTGCAGACCACCAAATGCAGCATCTCCGAGGTAGCCTTTGAAGTGGGCTTTTCCACTCCTTCTTATTTCACCAAATGCTTTAAGGAAGAATATGGCATAAAGCCGGGTGAAGTGGAATAACTGGAGTATATTCTTTGCGTATCGCTTTGCAAGACGCAGTTTACAAAGCAAACACTAAAACGAATCGTTCATTCAATGCAAAAAATGTTGCATGAACGATTCGTTTTATTTTGTGTAACGACGTTTGTTGCTGAGCGTCAGTCACGTCCATACCTTTGCGACAGAAATTTTCTACAAATCGAACAACTCAAATCGACGAATCATGAAAACTAATTCTCATGCTCGCAAGGCGATGATGGTGCTTGCGCTTGCGCTCACCAATGCGCCATTGGTTATGGCACAGGAAGACCAGTCTAATGCCAAGGAAGAAGGTAACCGCAACGTGATGCTCAACGCAGCCAGTGCAAACGGCCCGCGTGAAATTCAAATCGGACTTCCGTCGGCAGACGTCAACGTTCTTGAGAACGGACTCCCCGTCACCTATGCTACCAACCCGCACACGGTAAACAGTCTTTGGCGCGGCGATGCCAGCCTTTCACATCAAGGCTTGCTCAAGATTGCCGAAACTGCCATTACCACTGGCAACATCGGTTATGCCGTGAATTCCTTCACTCAACTGGGAACAGACGGTTTCCATGGCACGCTCAACTACAAGAGCAACCATTTCGGTCTTCAGGAGTTTTCGCTCAACCTCAACGGAAATCTTCCCAAGGGATGGTACTACAGTGCCAACATGTACCAGGACTTCGATCCCGGAACTTTCAAAATCAAGTCCACTCCTTATCAGGACCGCACCCAGATCTACAAGGCTCTGCTGACCAAGCGCTACGCACAGGGACGTGGCGAGTTCACCGCCATGTACAAGTACAGCAACAGCCACCCCGTTTACAACTACGCCACGCAGAGCGCTCCCTTCATCTATGTAGGCGACGGCAGCGTGAAGGAATATGGCAAGTTCAAGTTGGGTACAACCTCTTATCTGCCCACCGACAACGCCATCACCTATCGCGACATGCGTACGGGCGAACTGAAAGAGACTACACTCTACGATGCCGCGCTCAACCGCTCCAGCGAGGTGGAACTCATGAACTCCTATAAGTGGAACAACGGCTGGCTTTGGAAGGCCGTGGCCCGCTACGACCATTCCCGTGGAGCCTGCGTCTATCAAACCCCCATGTCGCTCATCGACACGAAGAGCGCCGACGCCGCTTCATCCTATCGCTACGTATACCGCGGTTTGGACGGCACCGTAACTCCTTACGACGGCCAGTACGTGCAGACCCGCATGTCGTGCCTGAATGCCGGAACCATTGACGAACTCCTTTTCACTTCCGAACTTTCAAAGCGTTTCCGTACCTCTACGCTTCGTCTCGGTTTGAACGAATGGTACTACGACATCGACTACTGCTCAAACACCACGATGTACGACCAAAGCGTTCCCGACGACGGAAGCTATGCTAAGAGAGTCTACAACGCCAACTTGCGTTCCGACTATTTCTACGACTTCAACAAAAATGCGTCGGAGTATTACAAAGGTCACGAAAACAAACTCGCTTTCTATTTCACTCACGATTGGGACATCTCTCCCAAAGTCAATCTCTACTACGGCGCGCGTTTGGAGTGGCAGAAACTCAAGGGCGAGAATGCCGCCGTTCGAAATGCCGCCGGCGACTATGTGGGACGCTTCGCTGACTACTACCTCGGCGCAACCGCTGCCGACGGCACGCTTATCGCTCCCGCCAAGATGAACTACGACTGGTTCAACTACGACCTCTCCGCAGCGCTCACTTACAAGATTACGAAGAACTTTGGTCTGACGGGCGACTTCACCTACATCGTGCAGCACCCCACGATCTCCACGTTCGCTCCTGCCACCATGCCCAATGTGAACCGCATCTCCGTGCCCCTTGGCCGTGCCGGTTTCTACTACAACAATTCTTGGTTGAGCCTCACTTCGCTCTTCTCTTACATTTCGAAGACAAACAATAACTCTACCCTCAATCTTCAGCACGGAAGCGAAATCATGGCTGCACCGCTCACCTACGATATCCAGACTTGGGGCTGGACTACCGATGCTGTGGTACATCCCTTCAAGGGCTTCGACCTCCACTTCCTCTTCACCTACCAGATGCCTACCTACAAGAAGTACGAAACGTCCATCACCTTCAACGACGGCTACGTAGGCAAAATCAACGCTACGGGCAACGTGGTGGCTGAAGTGCCCAAGGTGCTTGTGGAGATTGACCCGAGCTACATGATCACCCCCGACCTCAAGATATGGACTTCGTTCCGCTATTTCGGCAAGACCTACGCCAACATCAACGAGGCATATTACTTCAACGGCCACTGGGAAACCTTCGGCGGCATCAACTGGCAGGCAAACCGCATGCTCTCTTTGGGCTGCACCGTGGTAAACTTCCTCAACCAAACAGGTGCAAAGGGTACCATTGCCGGTGCCGAACTCATCACCAAGGATGAGGCCAAGGGAATCAGCAACCAGCTCATGACGGGTAGCTACCTACGTCCGTTCACCGTAGAATTCACCGCCACACTCAAATTCTAAACTCAAAAACTTCAACATATATCCGTATTATCATGAAACGCAATATTCTCACCATGGCAAGCCTGCTCCTTATGGCAGCTTCCACCACCGCAACAGCACAAAAACTCCACATATCGCAAAGCGGCGACACCACTTTGATTCGGGTAGAAAATCCCACACGCTATCTCCTTCTCCCCGTAGAAGAGGAGAAAAACGAAGCCCAGGTGCTCCTTGACACGGGTGCCAAGACAGACACTTGGATGGACGTCCGCCTTTCCCGTGGCGCAGTTGACTACTATGTGCCCTTTGCCCTTAAGGCTGAAGGCAGCACGCAGAAGGAATCCGTGGTAAAGATTCTCGGTCTGCCTTCCGGAGCGCTCGCCTTGAAGGACGGCATGCTGAAACTCTCCGACCAATGGGATGCCCGCAACACCGACTACTATCGTCCGCTCTATCACCACACGCCTTCTTACGGATGGATGAACGATGCGAACGGTATGGTTTACAAGGACGGCGAATACCACCTCTACTTCCAGTACAATCCTTACGGTTCCAAGTGGGGTAACATGCATTGGGGACACGCCGTCAGCACCGACCTTAACCATTGGCGCGAACTTCCTCCCGCAATAGCCCGCGACACTATGGGACACATCTTCTCCGGAAGTTCCGTGGTCGACAAAAACAATACGGCAGGTTACGGCAAGGATGCCATCATCGCCATTTATACGAACAACAGCGTGAACCACGACGAGGTGCAGTGCTTGGCCTACAGCACCGACAACGGACGCACCTTTACGAAGTATGAAGGAAATCCCGTGCTTCGTCCCTTTGATGGTCTTAAGGACTTCCGCGACCCGAAGGTGTTCTGGTATGAACCCAACAAGACGTGGTATATGATTGTCTCAGCCGACAAGGAAATGCGTTTCTACACGTCGCCCAATCTGAAGGACTGGACTTATCAAAGTTCATTCGGCAAAGGATGGGGCGCCCAGCCCAACCAGTTCGAGTGTCCCGATTTCTTCCCGCTTCCCACTCCCGACGGCAAGGGACAGAAGTATGTGATGCTCGTTAACATCAATCCCGGTTGCCTCTTTGGCGGAAGTGCCACGGAATACTTTGTGGGCGATTTCGACGGAAAGGAATTCCGTTGCGACGATGACCCCCATGTGGCAAAATGGCTCGACTTCGGTAAGGACCACTATGCCACGGTGACGTTCTCCAATACGGGTTCACGTGTGGTTGCACTTCCTTGGATGAGCAACTGGCAGTATGCCAACATCACCCCCATCAAGCAATATCGCGGTGCAAACGGACTTGCCCGTGAACTTACGCTCTACCAGAAGGACGGCAAGTACTACGTAGCTGCCAATGCTGTAGAGGAAACGAAGGCCATGCGCAGCAGTACGAAGGATCTTAACGTGGCCGCTGTGAAGGACGAGTGCAACTTGTCTCAGGCTTTGGCCGGAACGGAAAGCGCATTCGAACTCGAAATGGACGTTACGCCGGGCAAGGCTTCGGAAACGGGCTTTGAACTCTACAATGCCAAGGGCGAGAAGGTATACATCTACTTCGACATGAAGAACTCGCGTCTCGTGATGGACCGCACGGAAAGCGGTTTGACCGATTTTGGCAACTATGCCGTGCTCCACGACATAGAGAAGAACTACAATGAGCATCACCGCGACACCGCTCCTTCCAATGTGCGCAACTGTGTAAACTACAAGAACGATTTCGCGCTTGGCACATGGGGGCCGCTCAATCTCTGCGAGGGAAAGACCTACCATCTCAACGTGTTTGTGGACAAATGCTCTGTGGAAATCTTTGTCGACGGTGGACGCATAGCCATGACCAACCTTGTGTTCCCCACCGCTCCCTATGAGTCGCTCCGCTTTACTTCAAAGAACGGTAAGGCACAGTTCAAGAACGTGAAGTTGCACAAACTTTCTCTATAACATAATTTCTCTCTTCCCTCTTCCAGATAGTGCCTCAGCTTTGCGCGAAAGCTTGGGACGTGTGAGGCGCGGGGCGCTATCCTTTTATTAACTGCAAACATATCCTCTACATGAATTCACGAAAACTCGTACTCATACCAGTGATGTTCTGCTTCTTTGCCATGGGCTTCGTTGACCTGGTGGGCATCGCCTCCAACTATGTGAAGGAAGACCTTCAACTGACCGATTCCGTGGCAAATGTCTTCCCCTCGCTGGTGTTCTTCTGGTTTTTGATATTTTCCGTTCCTACGGGTATATTGATGAACAAGATAGGCCGCAAGCGCACGGTGCTTCTCTCGCTCTTCGTCACCGTGGTGTCTCTGGCACTTCCCCTCTTTGGTGAAACGTTTCCCGTGATGCTCGTGTCCTTCTCTCTCTTGGGCATCGGCAATGCGCTGATGCAGACCTCACTCAATCCGCTCATTTCTACCGTTATCAAAGGCGGACATTTGGCTTCCACGCTCACCTTCGGACAGTTTATCAAAGCCATTGCCTCATTCCTCGCTCCCTATCTTGCCATGTGGGGCGCCGTAGCCGTGCTTCCTTCCTTTGGTCTTTCGTGGCGCGTGCTGTTCCTTGTATATTTCGTGGTAGGCGTGTTTGCCACGCTGCTCCTTCTCGCCACTCCCATTGAGGAGGAAAGTGCGGAACGCTCCTCCTCGGTGCTCGACTGCCTGAAACTTCTCAAGAACCCCATTGTGCTGCTGTCCTTCATTGGCATCATGTGTCATGTGGGAATAGATGTGGGCACAAACACCACAGCTCCCAAAATCCTCATGGAACGCCTCGGGTGGTCGCTCAACGAGGCCGCGTTTGCCACGTCGCTCTACTTCATTTTCCGTACGCTGGGTTGCCTGACGGGTTCTATAATCCTTCGTGTGGTGAAGACACGCGTGTTTTACGTAGTAAGCATCGTCATGATGGCATTGAGCATGGCCGGCATGTTCTTCGGTCACACTCAGGCAGTGATCTATGTGGCCATCGCTTTGGTGGGCTATGGCAACTCCAACGTGTTCTCCATGGTGCTTTCGCAGGCGCTCCTTTCGTTGCCCGAACGTCAGAATGAGGTGAGCGGACTGATGATAATGGGCCTCTTTGGCGGCACGGTGTTCCCTTTGCTTATGGGCTTTGCCAGCGATGCCGTAGGTCAGTATGGCGCAGTAGCCGTGATGGCCGTGGGTGTAATCTATCTTTTTACCTACACGGCACGTGTGAAACATTAATTTTGTAGTACATTAGCAGAAACTTAGCATAAGAACCTCATGAACCATATAGACAAAGATTACGTAGTAGGACTTGGCGAAATCCTTTGGGATGTGTTTCCTACAGGAGCAAAACTTGGTGGAGCACCTGCCAACTTCGCTTTCCACGCCGGCCAGTTCGGCATGAACTCCGTGGCTGTAAGTGCCATAGGAAACGACGAACTCGGTGAAGAAACGCTTCGCCAACTCGATGAAAAGCAACTCAACTATGCGTTGCCGCGTGTAGACTATCCCACGGGAACCGTGCAAATTACGCTCGACGATGAAGGCGTGCCCACTTACGACATCAAGCAGGGTGTGGCTTGGGACAACATTCCTTTCACCGATGAAATTCGCCACATTGCCAACAATTGTCGCGCCGTATGCTGGGGCTCGCTTGCCCAACGAAGCGAAGCGAGCCGTAAGATGATTTACAGCTTTCTCGACGCCACTCCAGCCAACTGCCTTCGCATCTTCGACATCAATCTCCGTCAGAACTTCTATACGAAAGAAGTGATATGCGAGAGTCTTGAGCGCTGCAACGTGTTGAAGATTAACGACGAAGAACTCGTCACGCTCGGCCGCCTCTTCGGCTATCCCGGACTCGACATAGAGAACAAGTGCTGGTTGATTCTCGGCAAATACAATTTGGATATGCTCGTGCTTACCTGCGGTGTGAACGGCAGCTATGTGTTTACGCCTGGTAACCGTTCGTTCCAGGAAACGCCGAAGGTGGAAGTAGCCGATACGGTTGGTGCGGGCGACTCGTTTACTGGTTGCTTCTGTGCTTCCATAATCCGTGGCAAGAGTGTGGCTGAGGCTCACCGCATGGCTGTGCAAGCTAGTGCCTACGTTTGTACGCAACAGGGCGCCATGCCGCAGATACCTTCCGACTTAAAGGGTGATTTGTAATCCTCTCTTGGTTCATATAACGAAGAACTTCCGTTCGTTCCATTTAGCGTGTGGGACGGACGGAAGTTTGCGTATAGGGTAACTACTTTAATCAAGCCTTCCCGTAATTCTATCTGTTCAAGATATTGGGGAATTTCTCAAATTCTCTAATTCTTGACTTATTAATATTGTATAGAGCAGTCAAGACTGGAGTCTTGACCCCCATGCGCTTCGCACC
>CAVJJO010000004.1:0-48159 GCA_963649665.1 Bacteroidaceae bacterium
GCGTTGCATGATTATCGAATAAAAATGCTCAAGTTATTTTTTACACATTACTTAATCCCTCGTGAAGGGGGCGTGCCTATAAGAAAATAGAAACCAAAGCGTCCGCTTCGTTCCCTTTGCAGAGAGACGAAGCGGACGCTTCATTTGTTATGTATGAATGGCTATTTTACGGCACAAGCACCTTGTGGCCGTTGAGCACGTAGATGCCCTTCGGGAGCGAAACGGTGCGGTTGCCTTGAACGGTTTCGCTGAACACGATGCGACCCTGGAGGTCAACGATGCGCACGTTCTGCGTTTCGGGAGTTACGAGGAGCACCTTGCCCGGACGGGTGTAGAAGTCGAGGCGGGCAGCGCCTTCGGCGGTGTTGATGCCCGTGGGGACAGTGATTTCCTGTCCTTCTTTCTGATAAACTCGCACATAGTCGAAGAGCGTTTCGTACTGGAAGGAGGGGTCGCACTGCGCAGCCCATGAACCGTTGCCTACACTCTGGTTGAGGATGAGGTAGAACGGTTTGTCGAACGGCCACTGACCTTCGCTGAGGAGCGTTTCGTCGGTCGACTTGGCGTAGGAGAACGCCTTCTTGCCGTCTACGTACCAAGTGAGCAACTCGGGTTCCCATTCAAGGGCGATGACGTGATATTCACCTGCGGTGCTTGACACGTTGCCTGAGTTTGTGGGGCCTTTCTTGAGGTTGTAGCTCACGTTGGTGTGGATGGTGTGGTAAGCCTTGTCCTGAGCGTCGATTTGTTCCCAAATGTCAATCTCGCCGGCATTGGGCCAGCCCTTGGAGTTGTCCTGCGGCATCATCCAGAAGGCGGGGAAGTTGCCCGTGTGGGGAGTGGTCTTCAAGCGGCCTTCCACGCGACCGTAGGTGAAGTTCACCTTGCCGGAACTTTCAATGGCACCGCTTATCATGGCCACGTTGCCTTCGCTTTCAATCGTGTTGGCAATGCAACGGGTCACGAGCTTGCCGTTCTCGATGAAGGCCGTCTTGGCCTGTCCTTCTTCGGTCTGGGCAGTGAAGCGTTTCCAAGTGGGGTTCTCGCGTGAACAGCGGCTCCAGAGTTCGGGGTTGGGAAGCGAACCGTCCTCGCCGTTGAACTCGTCGCTGAACTTGAGCTTGTATTCTTCCGTGCCGTCGGTCTTGAAGTAAACGTAAACGCGTACATCACCGTTTATGCTGTCCTTGGCAATGGACATCGAGTTGCCGGCTTTGGCCTTCGTGTTGGTGTATTCGCTCCATTGGCGGTTGCCGTGGACGTATTGTTCGCCGTCGAGGTCGTATCCGTGACGCACTACGGCTTTGTCAACCACGTAGCCCTTGGCAGGTGCCGAGGGGAGAATGATGTACGCCGAACCGAAAGGGATGGTTTCGGGAATGCCGGCATAGTTGCGGCCCACTACGTTGCCGCCCACGCCGTTCACTTCGAGGTTTACGTCGTCGTTGTGAATGTTGACGAGAAAGTCCACGATATAGCCGCCGTTGGCATCGATGCCGTCAGTAGCGCCCTCCGTCCAGTTGCCGGCGGGGTCGATGTTGTTCACGTCGAGCTTAAGGCGTCCGCGATAGATGCCGGCAGGAAGGTCGGCGGGAATCTTGAATGAGGGCAGGGGATAACTGGCAGCTTCTGCTGACTTGCTGTCGCCCTTGCTGTTGAGGCCGTTGTAGTAAGAGTAGGAGAGGAGTTCGCTGTTCTCGCCCGGTGTGCCGTCGGCGTTGAGGTCGGTGGTGAATGCACCGTCCTGGTTCATGTCGAGGTAGAAGTAGGAGTTGATGAGCTCGTTGCCTTTATACACGATGGCGTTGCTGATGACATCGCCGGCTTTAGCCTTGATCTCCTTCGGCAGCATGTTGCGGTACACAGTGGACTCGCTTGCGTTGGTCACTTTGAGCGTTGTGGATTCACCGTTGCCCGTGGTGAACTTGGCTGACGTGAGCACGTTGTTGGTGGCATCCGTCATCTTCAGTTCGTTGTCGAAGTTGAGTTCGTACTCGCCGCCTACCGTCACTTCACCGTTGCTGAAGTAGGGCACGAGGCGAATGTCGCCGTCGACGAGCGAAGCGGGAATGGTGTATTCGCCGTTCTTGAACACGCGGGCATAGACGGTAGTCTCTTTCCACTGGAGGTTCTCGTTGACGAGGCTGTCGCTTTCAACGTTGTAGCCGTGGCGGATTACGAGGTGTGAGAAGCGGAAACCGGGAGCGGGCTGTACCTTCACCTTGAAAGCCTTGCCGAAGGGCACGCTCTTTCCGGTGACGGCAGTGCCGTCGCCCATGAGCACGTCGCCGTTGAGACCGCCACCGAGTCCGTCAACGGCGCGCGAGAGGTTCACTTCGCTGCCGTGGATGTTGATGCGGGTGTCTACGATGACGCCACCGTTATCCGTAATCTTGTTCTGCGGTCCAGGGTTGCCGCCGGGGTCTACGCAGTCCCAGTCCACCTTGTAACGCATGCGGTAGATGCCCGGCTTGATGTCGGAGGGAATGGTGAATGTAGGCGGGGTGAGCGAAGGTGCACCGCTCACGGCGTTGCCCTTACTGTCCTTGTTTTTGTAGAGCGAGTAGGACATGAGGTCGCCCATTTCAGTGACGGCCGTGCTGTCGTAAGTCACGTTGAACTTGCCGTTGTTGTCTTTGTCGATGTACACGTAACCGCCCATCCAGCTCATGGCGCCCGGGGTGATACCCGGTGTGACGGTCTCGCCCGGTTTGGCGAGGAAGCAGTCGCTCATGCGCTTGATGTAGAGCTTGTTCTCGTCCGTCTGGTTCACGTCGATGCTCTGTGAGCCATCGCTGCTGGAAAGCGTGATGGCTTTCGTGTAGCGTGCGGTGCCGCGGGAGTGCGACGTGTTCTCGTCGTAGTTGATGGGGTAGACGGTGGTAGAGAAGAACGGCGTGTTCTGCGTGCTGAGAATGATGTCGTCGATGTATACGGCGTAGTCTGCCGCAAGGGCGTGGGGCGATGTGCGGTCGGGCACGATGAGGAAGTTGCGGAGCGTGATGCCGTTAGCGCCGGAAATGGCGAACACGGCGTCGCTCCATGAGCCTCCCTTCACCTTGCTCGTGGAGGTGGCCCAGCACTGTTCCGTGAGGGGGGACTGGTTGGGACGGTCGTCGCGGTTGCCAAGGCCGATGAGCATGACCGTTGCATCGGTGGGCGACCATATCTTCACGTGGATGTATTGCGTGGTCTTCTTGAGCGCAATGGGGGTCTTGAGGCCGATGAGGGCGCCGAACGTGTTGCTGCCGAAGCGTGAACGCTGCACGCCGAGAATCTTCGACGAACTGTTGGGGGCATAGCCCAGCAAGGGGTCTTCTTCGTTGAGATGGTTCTTCACCACCTGGGCGTTGCCAGTAAGTTTCTTGGTGCGGAAGGGTGAGTCTTCCCATGTGTCGTATACGCCTACGGAGGTGTAACTGTCTTCCGTTTCAAAGTCGCAGAGCACTTTGTTGGTTTGTGCCAACATGCTGAGCGGGAAGATCAGACCTGCCAAACTGATGTATTTCTTGATGTTCATGGTTGTGCAGTGTGTGGATTAGTAAACGGAAAGTGTGTGGATGAGGGGGCAGGCCTTGCTGTCCTCGATGGTCACGCGGAGATACTTCACCTTGTAGCCAGTGCCGTAGCTACTGCTCGTGCTGGAGTTGAGGGGCACGATGCGCTTGTAGCCGATGGTGGTAGTGGTGATGCCCGTGGCGCGCTTCGTCCAGTCGGTACCGTTGGTGCTCGTTTCGATGGTGAATTTCTTCACGCGCTGTCCGAGCTTGATGTATTCCATGAGGCTCACGTAGCGCACGGTGGTGAGTTCGTCCCAAGAGAGCGTGATGGAAGCGCTCTTCGAACCGTCGTTGGTAGCCCAGTAGGTGTCTTTGTTTCCGTCGGTCATGTTGGCGGCCTCGTAGTTGCGGTTTGCACCTGCTGTACGCGTTTCGCTCGTTTCTATTTTTGCCGTAAGGGCGAGGTCGGTGCCGAGACGGGTGGTCATGAGCTTGCCGAGCTCTTCCATGCGGCTCACAGTAGCTGCGGGAAGTTCACCGCTCTTGTCGGGCGGGAGATTGAGAATGAGCGTGGCGTTGCGGCCCACGGTTTCGAGGTACATCTGGAAGAGGCGTTCAGCGCTCTGTACGCTCTCGGTCGACTTCCAGAACCATCCGCCGGTGGTGGCTTTGGCATCGCTTTCGCCCGGATGCCATTCCCATCCGTTCTCGTCGCCGCTTTCGGAGTCGCCCATGGACCAGCAAGTCTCGCCGGCATAGCCCGACTCGTTGCCGATCCAGCGTGCTTCACCGCCTACGCCCCACATGATGCAGTCGGGGAGGAGGTTATGGATGGAGTCGCGGAGGTTGGGAATGTCGTAGTATGTCTGTGCGTTGTCGATGGTGCGGCTTTCGGTCTTTCCGTCTTCGCGGCCGTAGAGACCGGCATGGTCGCCGCCCGTGGCGCCGTCGAACCACATTTCAAACTGGTTGCTGCCGTATTTGGCGAGTTCCACACACTGCGGGAGGAACACTTTCTTGGCGTAGTTGTCGGTGTAGTTGCCGTCGGAGTCTTTTTCGCCCCAATATTTGTTGCTGAGGTCCCAAGGCGAAACGTAGAAGCCGTACTTCATGCCGAGGTCGTTGGCGGCAGCGGCAAAGTCGCGGGGAATGTTGGTTGCCGTACCGTTGGCGTTGCCGGAGTTAGTCACGCAGTGGGTGGTGGTAGCTGTGGGCCAAAGGCAGAAACCGTCGTGGTGCTTCACCACGGCAATGCCGCCTTTCATGCCGGCAGCTTTGGCAGCTTCAAGCCATTGGCGGGGATTGGGCACTTTGGTCGGAGCAAAGGTCGATTCCGCTTCTGTGCCGTCGCCCCACTCTTTGCCGGTGTAGGTGTCCATACCGTAGTGGTAGAAGGCGTAGAATTCGGTTTCGTTCCATTTGAGCTGGCGGGCACTGGGCACGGGAAATACCGGTGCCGGCACGTTGTCAGGATTGCTGAGGCTCTCCTGTTTCAGCTGGAATTCGCTCTGTGCTTGCGCTGCCGTAGGAATGGCGGCCGTCAGGCAAAGAGCCGAAAGCAAGACGGAGAATTTCTTCATAATATTATGTTGGGTTTGGTTAAGGTGTGGCAAGGCCACTATGAAAGTTCTCGGGAGTAGCTTGGAGGCTACTGCGGATAGTTGAGATTCTCTTCGGTCACGTTGCAAAGCGTATTGTCGAGGAAGCGCTGCGCTTCGTAGCGTGCCATGGGGAGGTCGTGGAGCAGATAGGTGCCGCAGTCCTCGGGGCGTGTGCCGGGAATCTCGCCCTCGTAGCCTGCGATGAATTCAAATGTCTCTTTCACGAGCGGCAGAATGTCGCGGCTGGTGAAGTCGCCGCCTACGATGAGGTAAAATCCCGTGAGGCATCCCATCGGTCCCCAGTAGATGATGCGGTCTTTCCATTCCGTGTGGTTGCGCAGGAAGGTGGCAGCCAAGTGCTCTATGGTATGAGAGGCGGGGGAAAGAAGGTAGGGCTCGCGGTTGGGGAGTTTGAGACGGATGTCGAAAGTGGTGACCGTTTCGCTGCCCACGCTGTCTTGGCGTGAAACGAAGATGCCGCGGTGCATGCGGCTGTGGTCTATGGTGAAACTGGCTATCTTTTGCATGATGTGTGTTTGGGATGATGTGAGGAATTATTGCTTCGTGACGCTTTCGAGCAATGCTTTAGTCACGCCGAACGAGCGGTCGGCCATCGTGTCCCAAAAGTTGAGATATTGGTCGAAGTGGTTGTCGGCACCCGGGGTGTCGCTGATGATGCGGAAAGAGAGGAAAGGCACGCCGTAGATGTGGCACACTTGTGCCAACGCTCCGCTTTCCATGTCGACTGCCAATCCGTCGGGGTAGCGGTCTTTGATGGTTTGCAGTTGCGCCTTGTCGGTGATGAACTGGTCGCCGCTGCAGATGAGTCCGCTGGTGACGCGCGTGTCGCATTTCACTTCAAGCGCCGCTTTGAGCAGTTCGGGTGCGCCTTCGTAGTAGAGGGGAAGCCCCTGCACTTGTCCGTGTTCCGACTCCGGTCCGCAGTCCACATCGTGGTAAGCCACGCGTGCTCCGGCTACGACGTCCATCACGTTGAGCGAACGGTCTATGCCTCCTGCCACGCCGGTGTTGATAAGTGCGTTGGGATGGTAGCGTCTGATGAGTTCTACGCCTCCTATTGCAGCATTCACTTTGCCTATGCCGCTTTCCATGAGCACGAGGTGTGCGCCGTTGAATTTTCCCTCTACAAATTTGAGGTGTCCGTCTGTCACTTCGCGGACTTCGGAGAGCAGTGCCACGAGTTGCTCATGCTCTTTGTGCATGGCGTTGATAATGCCTATGGTCATTTGTGTGAAAAAACTTTGGAATGAAAGAACCGGGCATTGGGGGGGGAAATATGCCCGCTTATATGGTTAGAATTGAAATTGTTGCGTTTTTCTCCTGCGTTATTCCGCAAGGTTTTCATGCTATGCGGTGCCATTCAGCACCTTATAGGTGCAAATATAGTTTGAACTAAGCAGAAATGAAAGAAAAATTCTCTTTTTTCGCCTTTGTGCAACGATTAGCAAGTTTCAGATTTAAGGGGAAACGGGCTGAAGGGTCAAAACTTGAGTTTCGCTTGCACCTACCTGAGTTGTTCCCACATTACTAAACCTTCAAAGAGCATAGAATAAGCCTTCATGATAAAACGAACATACGTGCCTCGGGCTACGAACGTACGTGCATTGAACGATGAACGTATGTGCATTGAACGATGAACGTATGTGCATTGAACGATGAACGTACGTGCATTGAACGATGAACGTACGTGCATCGGGTGATGAACGTACGTGCATAGTTGTCTCA
The DNA here is from genome assembly GCA_963649665.1 of Bacteroidaceae bacterium. GTDB lineage: Bacteria > Bacteroidota > Bacteroidia > Bacteroidales > Bacteroidaceae > Alloprevotella. The sequence continues at coordinate 6,848 of CAVJJO010000004.1, forward strand.
AGAGAATGCTTCCCACAAGCGGTTGGTAGTGGGGTAGGGCGCATTGAGGCTGATGAGCTTGTGGCTTACGGGGTGTTCAAACTCAATGTGGCGGGCATGAAGGCAGATGGAACCGTCAGGGTTGGAACGCGGAGCGCCGTATTTCAAATCGCCCTTTATGGCGCAACCCATAGAGGCGAGCTGGCAACGAATCTGGTGATGACGGCCCGTGTGGAGATTTACTTCGAGAAGAAAATAGCGCTCGCTTTGACCGATGAGTTTGTAATCAAGTACGGCCTTTTTGCTCCCGCGCACTTCGGTGGGGTGGGAGTAAGCCTTGTTTTGCTTCTCGTTGCGCGTGAGCCAGGAAGTCAAAGTGGCTTCCGTCTCGCCGGGCGCATTGCCCACAATGGCGTGGTAGGTCTTGTGGATTTTTCCTGTGCGGAACATGTCGTTCAAGCGTGAGAGCGCCTTGCTCGTTCGTGCAAACACCACGATGCCGCTCACGGGACGGTCCAGACGGTGAACCACACCGAGAAACACTTCTCCCGGCTTGGTATATTTCTCTTTGATGTATGCCTTCACGTCGTCGGCGAGCGTGCGGTCGCCCGTCTTGTCGCCCTGGACAATTTCGCCGGCCTCCTTGTTTACGACAATGATGTGGTTGTCTTCGTAGATAATGGTCATAACAGCAAAAGCCCCGCACTGCGGTCGGGCAGTACGGGGGCAAAGATAAGTCGTTTGTATAACTTGAAATTACATGTTCATACCGCCGTCGACCTGGATGACCTGGCCGCTGACGTAGCTTGCCATGTCGGAAGCGAGGAAGGTGGCCACGTCGGCGATGTCCTCGGGCTTACCGCCGCGACGGAGGGGAATGGCCTTCATCCATTCCTTACGAACTTCGTCGGAGAGCTGAGCCGTCATGGCAGTTTCGATGAAGCCCGGAGCAATGGCGTTGGCGCGGATGCCGCGGCTACCCATTTCCTGAGCTACGCTCTTGGCGAGGGCGATGAGGCCTGCCTTTGAAGCGGCGTAGTTGCTTTGTCCGGCATTGCCGTGAACACCTACTACAGAGGCCATGTTGATGATGGAACCCTTGCGCTGACGCATCATGATGGGGGTGCAGGCATGGATGAAGTTGAAAGCCGACTTGAGGTTTACGGCGATTACGGCATCCCACTGATCTTCCGTCATGCGGAGCATGAGGCCGTCTTTCGTGATGCCGGCGTTGTTGACGAGGATGTCGATGGAGCCGAAGTCTTCGTGAATCTTGGCAACTACGGCGGCGGTGTCTTCGAAGCTTGCTGCGTTAGAAGCGTAAGCGAGGCATTTTACGCCCTTGGCTTCGATTTCCTTGCGTGTTTCTTCGCCGTTTTCGTCAATCTTGAGGTCGGTGAATGCTATGTTTGCGCCTTCTTCGGCGAACTTCAGTGCGATGGCCTTGCCAATGCCGCGTGCGGCACCGGTGATGAGGGCTGTCTTTCCAGTTAAAAGTCCCATTGTTCTTTTTTCTTTGTATGTTTATGATTTGTTGTTTGCTTATTGTGTGCGCTATGCTTTCTGCTTTACGTTGAGTACGCGTGAGACGATGCCTCTTACGATGGGGAACCATTCATCTTCCGTGAGTCCTTCGCCGAGGCGGTCGTAGATATAAGGCACTTCAAGTCCTTTCACGGCATAGTGCATGATGTCCGTCATGAGACAGAGGTTTTCTATGTGAAACTGTCCGCAGTCGATGCCTTCTTTCAGCACGTCGCAGATTACGCGGTGCTCTTCTTCATCGAAGCGTTTGCGCATCTTTTCCACCATCCATATGTTGCGGAAAAACTCTGCACGCAGCGTACCGTTTCGTGCCACGGTGTCGCGGATGATGTTGAGGTGTGTGTAGATGAGCGTGAATATTTTCTCCAGCGGGTCGGCGTGGAGTTCCTTCACTTTGTCGAGTTTCTCGGAAAGTCCTTCAAGTTCTTCCTCTATGACGGCGTAGTATATTTCCTCTTTGTTGCGGAAATAGGTGTAGAGCGTACGTCGTCCACGCCCGGAGGCGGTGGCGATGTCGTTCATCGTCGTAGCTTCAAGTCCTTTGTGGGCAAAAAGTTCGCGAGCCACCTCAAGCAGCCGCTGGCGGGTTTTTGTGATAGACATATCCGAGGGGTTGATCTTTATGTGAAGCACACATTTGCTTTCAGTGTGCAAATTTAAAGGTTTCTTTCCGAATGTGCCCGAAACAAGCACAAAATGTAGCACAGTGCGCAATATATTTCTCTTCGAGAACAATGCCGCGGGGGCGTAGATAACGTATAAATTTGTTTCAAAAGGGGTGAAAGTTTCGTCATTTTACGATTTTGGGGTTTAAAATGCTTTGTTTGGGTAGCAACTGTGGTGTGTAAGTGTTATATTTGCCTTGGATTTGTGAAGCATACCGCTTTATTAAGCAATGCTCTCTCTTATTGTAACCCGTGAAAGACAACTAATATCATAAACAACACATATGGATAAAAAACTACTTTTTACGGCAAGTCTTCTCGCCCTTTTTGGCGGACAGGCGATGGCCGACAAGGTGGCGTTGCCCACAGTAGCCGAATCCGACTGCTACGACCCCACCACCGTGCTCAATGGTTCGGGAACTGAGTTCTACCTCTACAATGTGCAGGGGCGTCAGTTCGTGATTGCAGGAAACGATTGGGGCACACGCGCCAGTTTCTCTTTGAGCAGCGCAGCCCCTTTCAAGTCAGAAACCACTACCAATACCACGGTTTCTTCTTTCTACCTTACCAACAAGGGAACAGGTTCGTGGAAGAAAATGTTTGTCGACGACACCCAGGGAAAAACCTGGATGGACTATGCTACGCAGACCGACCGCAATGTGGAATATGTGGCCAACGTAAGCGGCAACACCTTTGAACTCTACTCTTACGGAGCATTCAATACGGCTGTAGACGGTAGCGTATGCGTGGCTTGGCAGAAAGGCCTTACTGGAAGCGCTGGTCAGGACGCAGTGAATGGTTTGCTCAAGCCCGCCGATTTCACGAGCACCGACGACTACGGCACGAAATGGATGTGTGTGAACACTTCGTTCGACCTTGCACTCTATGCCGCCCGCACAGAACTCGCCACCGCCATCAATGAAGGCGATGACCTCGGACTCGACGTCAGCGAAGCCACCGCAGTCTACAACAACGGCAGCGCTACCGCCGCCGACGTGAACGCCGCTTTGGACAAGATAGCCCAGCCGTTGGCAGAACTCAAGCGCAACAAGGCCATCAACGAGTCCGGCGCCAATGCCGAGAATCCCTTCAGCCTTGCCGACTACATTGCACCCAGCACCGCTCTTGACGGATGGACCGTAGTGGGCAAAGCCTACGACGTGCAGACAAAGAGCTATACCGTTCAGGAAACTGGCGATGCGCTGACAAAGGGCCTCAACTGCTGGACTTCAAGCAGCAACGGCGGACACCTTCCCGACGGCAGCATTTCACAGACACTTGAGAACCTTCCCAACGGTGTGTATGAAGTGTCGGTAGACATCAATGCTTCCTGCGGCGGTGCCAACAAGGAAAACACGCAGGAAGGTACCACGCTCTTCGCCAACGACAAGGGTTCCAATTGCTCTTCTTTGCCCGACAAGCCCGTGCACGTAAGCGTGAAGGCAGTGGTTACCGACGGTAAACTCACCTTCGGTATCAAGACCTCCAATACTACAATCAACTTTATCTTCTTCGGTAACCTCAAGGTCAACTACCTCGGCGTAGACACCTCTGCCCTCGTGGAGAGCCTCAACGAGAAGATTAACGACGCCGAAACTTACGTGGCTGACGTGAAGGCCAACGCCGACGTGGTAACGGCACTCAACGATGCCATTGCCGAAGCCAAGGAAGTGGCTGCAAGCGCAACGGTGACTGAAGCTAAGGTGACGGAAACCGTAAACAAACTTTCTGAAGCCAAAGCCGCTGTGGCAGAAAACGTGAGTGCCTATGCAGCTCTTGCCGAAGCCAAGGCCGCTGCCGACGAAGCGCTCGAAACCTATACTGAAGAAGCCGGTTACAGCAAGGCAGCCGACCTCAACAAACTCTTCACCGCCGACGAGAAGGGCAACTCCTACACCACCATCGTAGAAGGTTATCTCTACGGCAACGACGACCTTAAGGCCTACATTCAGACCGTAAAGGACTACACCGCAGCCCTCGCCAAGTCGTTCACGAAGGACGGTACCGACGTGACTTATCTCCTCGCCGATCCCTCGTTTGACAACGGTGGCGAAGGATGGTCCGGTAAGACCAACTACACGAAGGTGGACACTTCGCTTAAGAACTGCGAAGCCTACCATGCCGCCTACGACCTCTATCAGGAACTCACCGGCCTTCCCAACGGCGTGTATGAAGTGTCTGCCCAAGCCTTTGAGCGCGTAGGCGAATACACCACAGAAAACCACAACGCCTATCTCAACGGCACGGAACAGATTGACGCTTACCTCTACGCCAACGACAGCCAGCAGCCCGTTTGCTCCGCTTACTCCGAAACGATGAACGACGGCGGCAAGACCCTCGACGGACAGCACTTCGCCAACTCCATGTCCGACTTCGCTTCCATGTCTGCCGAAGGCAACTTCTGGGTATCGGTGAAAGTGCCTGTGACCGACGGCAAGCTCCGCTTGGGCATCAAGTGCGACTCCTACACCAACTGGAGCATTTGGGACAACTTCTATCTTACTTATGTTAGTTCCAACGTGCTTGCCCTCTATGTAGAGGAACTCAACGACGCCATTGCCGAGGCTGAGACCATCGGCGAGGATGCCGCTATGCCTTCTCTCATCGAAGCGCTCAACACTGCCGTAACCAACGGTAAGGCTTTGGCCGAAAACGCCGACGCTACCCAGCAGCAACTCATTGCTGCCACCGAAGCCGTGAAGACTGCCACCGCCGCTGCCAAGGACAATGCTGAGGCTTACGAAGAAATGAGCTATCTCCGCACTGCTGTTGACCTGTTCGTAGCAAGCCATCCCGCCGACAACTACACGGGTACTGCCGGTCTTGTGAAGTATGTCGATGAAACTGGCGACGAGAACGGCAACACGCTCAACAAGATTCTCAGCGAGAAACCCTACACTACCGATCAGCTCACGGCCTATGCCGAGAAGCTTTCCGACATGATCGACGAAGTGGCAAAGACCTTCACCAAGGAGGGTACCGACGTGACCGACATCCTCACGAACCCCTCGTTCGACGACGGTGCAGAAGGTTGGGTAAATGCCGGTGACGTTCAGGCTGCCGGAAACGTAGAGTTCTACCAGAAGGACTTCAATATGTACCAGGAGATTACAGGACTTCCCAATGGTGTGTACGACATCACCGTGGCAGGTATGCAGCGCAAGGGCAATTACAGCGACGCTACCTACAACGTTTGGAAGGACAAACTGGAGAATACTACTGCTGAACTTTACGCCAATGACGTATATGCCCGCATCAAGTCGGCTTACGACGAGCACATGACTGAGCCTTCTGAATATACCGACTGGCGCAAGGACTTCGCCCCCACCGGCACCGAAGGCATCTACTTCCCCAACTGCCCCGCCACGTTCGACACGGCTGCGAAAGCCGGTCTTTACCGCAACAGAGTTCGCGTGACGATTACCGACGGAACACTCCGCATCGGTGTTCAAGGCAAGCAGGCCAGCGATAGCCAGGACTGGAGTATCTTCGACGACTTCAAGGTGACTTACGTTCATGCTCAGACCTATGTCCTCAATCCTGAGGTAGAATACAACTGGGAAGATATGGAATGCGTTGACGTGAAAGTGCAGCGTTATTATGAAGAAGGTAAATGGACACCTATCTGCTTGCCTTTCACAGTGACCGAAGAAGAGCTTGTCGATTACGGCGCAGGCGCTGAACTCGTAGCTCTCGACAAAGTAGAAGGTAACCGCTTCTACTTCAAGACGGCCAAAAACATTGAAGCTGGTGTAGCTTACCTCATCAAGCCGACCACTTTAGTTTTGGAAATGATCTACTTCGACAGAAACGTGATTGCAACTCCCAACAACGGCGTGAATGCTGCAGGCTTCGGCTTCCAGGGTACCTACAACCCCATTGAAGTGGCTACCGACGGCACTGCCATGATTGTTGACGAAACCGCCAATCCTTCCGTTGCTACGGCAGAAACCGCTAAGGTGCTCGGTTCGTATGCTTACCTCGTAGTGCCCAGCGCAGAAGATGCAGCCAACGTGACGCTCGACATCAACGGCAGCGTTACCGGCATTGATGCCATCAACGCCACGGTTGTGGCAAACGGCCAGAAGGTTTACAACGTCAACGGCCAGTATGTGGGCAACTCCCTCAACGCACTGCCTCACGGCGTTTACGTAGTGAACGGCCGCAAGGTGGTAAAGTAATCCCCCGATAACCCTCAGGCCTCGTGCCTGAATATGCAGAACAAGGGCGAAGCTTCCTTTCGTGGAGGCTTCGCCCTTTGTTCGTGCGTATGAAATGTAGAGTGGTAATGCGCTCGCTTATGGAGGCGAGGTTTTCAAAACCTCGCGTTCTACACGGCATAATGTAGGTTTTTGTGTGCTTGCTTGTTTGGTAGCCGTGTAGAACGTGACGTTTTGAAAACGTCACCCCCATGGGCCGTTGGAGTCTTCACCCCATAGATTGTTGAAGTATTCAGCGTGACGCACGGCACTCTTACTTATGCAGCGTAAAGAGGAATTCGAGTCCGCCTTCCTTGCGGTTTCTTACGGAGATGTCGCCGCTGTGGAAGCGCACGGCGTTGCGCACGATGGAGAGGCCGAGGCCGGTGCCGCCGTTCTCGCGGGTGCGTCCTTCCGTCACGCGGTAGAAGCGTTCGAAGAGGCGCGAAAGGTGTTCTTCGGGCACACCGCAGCCGTTGTCGTAGACGCTGAAGTAGCAGAACTCGTCGGTCACGTTGTAGCAGTTGACGGTAATCTGCGTGTGGGCTCCGGCGTAGCGCACGCTGTTTTCCATCAGGTTGCGGAAAATGGAGTAGATGAGCGTGTAGTTGCCGTTGAGGTGCAAGCCTTCGGGGAGTTCCACGTTCAGCTTCATGTCCTTTTCCTGCAAACCAGCTGCGAGGTCTTCCTGCACGTCGTCGATGACTTTCGATATAAGCACGTTCTCGCGCGGCATGAGTTCGGCGGCCTGTTCCGTTTTGGTGATGAGCGCCACGTCGCGGATGAGGTCGGTGAGGCGCACCACTTGGGCGTGGGCCTTTTTGATGAAGTAAGCCTTGCGGTCTTCCTTGAGGTTCGGGCAGTCTATGATGGTTTCGAGATAGCCGCGTATGCTGCTGACGGGCGTGCGCAGTTCGTGCGTGATGTTGTTGCTCATCTGCTGCTTCAGTTCCTTGTTCTTCTCCTCGCGGGTCACGTCGCAGAGCGTCACTTCGAAACTGCCGTCGCTGTAGATGAGCACCTGCACGCTGAAGCGTGTGCCGCCGCTCTTCGTGTTGTAGCGGAAGATGGGAGCTTCTTCCGTGAGCGGACGGCTTCCGCCGTGGAGCGAAACGAATTCGAGCACAGGGGCAAATGCCTTGGCTTTCCACATGGCATTGACGTCGGCCGTCGGTTCGTCGAGAATCACGTTGACGTACTGCATGAAGCGCGTGTTGGCGTAGCGGTTGTGGCGTTCCGGGTCGAAGATGCCCACACCCTCTTCAAAGTAGTGGAAGTGGCGCATGAGTCGTTCGCGTTCGGTGGCTATCACGCGTGAGGAGTCCTCGAGCTGGCGGTATTTCTGCATGATTTTCTCGCCCAGTCGCCCCAGCTCAGAGCGGGGGAAGGTGATGTGCTCGTAGTCCACGAGTCCGCGGTCGGCGGAGTTCATGAAGTTGCGCAGCCCCGTTACGGCTTTGCCGAAGCGGTCCGAAATGTAGATGAGCACCACGAGGGCTATGGGGAAGAGCATCAACACGAACCAGAGGAACACGTTGTCGGCCTTCATGAAGTTCTGCACGTCGGAGTTGAAGGGCAGTGCCACGCGCACGATGAACGCAGGGTAGCTTTTGGCGAAGTAGAAGTACTCGCGGTTGAACGTGGCGGAGGAGCGTATGTTGCTTCCTTCGCCGCGTGGCGTTTCGAGCGCCATGCCCACTTCGGGGCGGTCGAGGTGGTTGCCCATTTCGTTGATGCCGTGCTCCCTCGACTCGTAGAGCACTTTGCCTCGCCGGCTGATGACGGTGAGGCGAAGGTCGGCGGGCATTTCCTTTCCGAGGTGTGCCAGCTGGAGCGAGTCGGTCACTACGTAGTCCGTGCCGATGGCACCTGCCACCACGTCGGCATAGCTCCTCAGCCGCGCTTCGATGAGTTCGCGCTTGTACTGTTTCTCCCGGTTGTACTGAAACATTACGAGCAGCAGCGTGAAGGCGGCAAAGAGCGCGGTGAAGTTGACGAGCAGTTTTGATTTGTAGGTCATGGGCAAAGTTTGTTTTCGGAGCTTTTATTCCTCAAAGCAGTAGCCGTATCCTTGGCGGTTCTGTATGTGGTAGGCTTTTGAGCCGAGTTTGCGGCGTACGCGTGCGATGTGTACGTCTACGGTGCGGTCGAGCACGTAGCTGTCGCCGTGCCACACTTCGGCGAGGATTTCTTCGCGTGAGAAGATGCGGCCGGGGTTTTTCGCCAACATGCTGAGAATGCCGAACTCCTTCGGTGAGAGGCGCACGTCCTCGCCGCCTGCCATCACTATTTTCTTGGCAAAGTTGATGACGAGGTCGCCGGCGCGCAGTTCCTTCTGCTGTGGTTGGCTATGTACGCGTCTGAGGATGGCCTTGATGCGTGCCAGCACTTCATGGAGCGAGAAGGGTTTGCTTATGTAGTCGTCGCCTCCGGTTGAGAATCCGGTGAGCATGTCGTTCTCCGTGTCCTTGGCGGTAAGGAAGATGATGGGCGTCTGGTTGTGAAATTCCTTTCTTAGGCGTTCTGCCATTTTGAATCCCGACATTCCGCCGAGCATCACGTCGAGGAGAATGAGGTGGTGCTCGGGAGAGAGGATGTGGAGGGCTTCTTCGGCGGACTCTGCCGTGTCCACTTCGTAACCGGCGTTTTCGAGGTTGCACTGAAGAATTTCGCGAAGGTCGGGTTCGTCGTCAACAACGAGAATCCGATGAGTAATTTGCTCCGTCATGAGAGGTGTGTTGTGAAACATTCAATAGTAAAGTGCGGCGAATTGCGCATTGCGCGCGCTTATGCGGTGCAATATTACGCCTTTTTGTCCGCAGCCTACGTTTCCTACCGGTTAAAATTGTGTGAAGGTTGCTGCGGGCGGCGCTTTTACCCATTATTATATATGCGAGCGCGTGAAGTGTGAATGCAGCCCGATGGCCGTAACACTTTCTTAACAACGTTGTAATATCCTCGGAACATACACTCCATACTTTTGCACCGTGAACGGAACTTTCCTGTTCCGCTTTATGGTAGAAAATCAACAATCAAAACCATAACATAAAAACATCAACTAACGTATGGAATGGATGTATTTGGGAATGGTCATATTCCTGTTCCTTCTTGCCGCCTTTGACCTATGGGTAGGTGTCAGCAACGACGCGGTAAACTTCCTCAACTCTGCCATCGGTTCGCGTGCGGCGAAGTTCCGTTCGCTTGTCGTCATTGCGGGCATCGGCGTGTTCTGCGGCTGTGTGCTGAGCAATGGCATGATGGACATTGCGCGCCACGGCATTTTCACTCCGCAGTATTTTAGCTTCAAGGATGTGATGTACATCTATTTGGCTGTGATGGTGACGGACATCGTGCTGCTCGACATTTTCAACTCGTTCGGCATGCCCACGTCAACCACCGTGTCCATGGTGTTCGAGCTTCTCGGCTCCGCCTTCGCCTTCACCATGCTTAAGATTGCCGGCGGCGATGCCAACCTCGTGATGGCCGACTATCTCAACACCTCTAAGGCGCTTGAAGTGATCATGGGCATCTTCATGAGCGTTCCCATCGCTTTCGTGTTCGGTTCGCTCATCCAGTACCTCACGCGTATCATCTTCACCTTCAACATCAAGAAAAACATCCGTTTCAAGATAGGCATCTTCGGAGGCATTGCCATTACTGCCATTCTCTACTTCATGCTCTTCAAGGGCCTCAAGGACCTCTCGTTCATGAACGCCGACGTGAAGGCTTATCTCAATGAACACATCCTCACCATACTTGGCATCATCTTCGTGGTTTCTGCCATCGTGATGCAGCTGCTCCACATGATGAAGGTCAACGTGTTCCGCCTCATCGTGCTCATCGGCACTTTTGCCCTTTCAACCGCCTTTGCCGGAAACGACTTGGTGAACTTCATCGGTGTGCCCCTTGCCGGCTACTCTTCCTACCTCGACTTCAGTGCCAACGGCGCCGGCCTTTCTCCCGACAGCTTCATGATGTCGTCGCTTCAGGAGTCGGCCACCACACCTATCTACTTCCTTGTGGCTGCAGGTGCCATCATGGTGTTTGCCCTCGCCACTTCCAAGAAAGCCCGCAAAGTGACCGAAACCGAAGTGGGACTTTCACGCAAGAATGAAGGCGACGAAATGTTCGGTTCCTCCAAAGTGGCACGCAGCCTTGTGCGCTGGGGCAATTCCGTAGGCGCCATGGTGGTGAACGTTACGCCCGAGAGCGTGCGCCAGTACGTCGACCGCCGCTTCCAGACGCCCGATGAAGGCGTGGACAACCTCGCTGCCTACGACATGTGCCGTGCTTCGGTGAACCTCGTCGTGGCATCGCTCCTCATCGCCCTCGGCACGTCGCTCAAGCTTCCCCTTTCCACCACGTTCGTCACCTTCATGGTGGCTATGGGTTCTTCGCTCGCTGACCGCGCTTGGAGCCGCGAGAGTGCCGTGTTCCGCATCACCGGTGTGCTCACCGTCATCGGCGGCTGGTTCATTACAGCCGGTGTGGCATTCACCGCTTGCTTCTGTGTGGCACTCGCCATGAACTTCGGCGGCATCGTAGCCGTAGTGATCATTGTGGCTGCCGGCATCTACAGCATCATCCACAGCCAGCAGCGCTTTGCCCAGAAGCAGAAGGAAGTGCAGAAAGGCGACGTGCTTTTCCAGCAGATGCTCAGCGCCACGGACCGCACCACCATCGTGCCGATGCTTTCGCGCCATATGGACGTGAGCGTGGCTGAAGAACTTGAGAAGTATGCCGACATTCTCCAGAAGTCTACCGACGGCCTCTTCAGCGAAAGCCTCCGCCCCATGCGCCACGCCATGCGCGATTTGAAGAACAACAAGCGCGAACTGAAAAACCTCCGCCGCCGCGAGACCATCTGCCTGCGCCGCGCCCTCCCGCCTGTTGCCGGCGTGCGCCTCAGCACCAGCTTCCACTTGATTCACAATGCCCTCCGCCAGGTGCTCTACGGACTCATCCGCATCGTGGAACCCGCATACGAACACGTTGATAACCACTTCGTGCCCGTCGACGGCGTACAGGCCGAACGCTACTGCAAGCTCCGCAACACCTACGTGGCTCTGCTCCGGGAAACGGCCGCCAACCTCCACAACCTCCGTCCGCAGGACAACGACGCGGTGCTTGACCGTTGCGAGACGCTCCGCAAGGATTTCGACCGCTTCTCTGAAGAACTCGGCGTGCAAATCCAGCAGACCGACACGAACATCAATTCTGCCACCCTTCTCCTCCACATCGTGAGAGAAACGCAGCAGCTCGTGGCAGAACTCTCCAGACTCATCCGCACCGCGAAGGAATACCACGCGCAAGCGTAAAGCATAAGAGGGACGAGCGACAGCGGCACATGTTGCAGGTAAAAAATATACAGACATAGCGATGTCAAGGGTTCTTGCCGCTGACGTTCTCTCTCCCATTACTCGGATGCCGCCCCGCGGGTAGACATTTCCCGCCGTGCGGCATCCGCTTTTTTAAATATCACAGACAAAACATGATTTCCATAAAACCTTTCGCTGCATGCCTCCTGGCACTTTCAGCCTTTGCCCCCTCCGTTTCCGCTCAAGAGCAGACCGCCGTAAAAAGCGATGCTCCGGCTTCGAAAACGTTTTCGCTCCCTGCGTGGTTCCCCAACGTGAGCGGTACCATCCGCGGCAAGTGGGAATATCAGACGAACGAAAAAGAGAGCCGCTTCGAAGTGCGCACGGCGCGCATTGCCCTCGACGGCAACATCACCCCCATCGTTGACTACAAAGCCGAGATTGACCTCTCCGACGAAGGTTCCATAAAGATGCTCGACGCCTATGCCGGCGTCAACCCCGTCAAGGGCCTTTCGCTCCGCATTGGTCAGATGCGTGTGCCGTTTACCATCGACGCACACCGCTCGCCGCACAAGCAGTACTTTGCCAACCGTTCGTTCATTGCCAAGCAGGTGGGCAATGTGCGCGATGTGGGTTTCTACACGGGCTATACGTTCGACGGCGTTCCCCTCATCGTGGAGGCTGGTGCATTCAACGGTTCAGGCCTGACGAACCAGAAGAACTACTGGACCAAGAGCTTCAACTTCTCCGCCAAAGTGCAGGTGCCGCTCAGCTGCGGCCTTACGCTCGAAGGTTCCGTGCAGAAAATCTCGCCCAACAACACGAACGTATTTCTCTACGACGCCGGCGCCACCTTCCAAAGCGGGCGTTTCCTCGTGGAGGCTGAATACCTGCGCAAGCATTACACGAAAAACGCTTTCGACAACGTCAACTCCGTGGATGCTTTCATCTGCTACGACCAGCCGCTCAAGAAAGTGTTCCGCAAGATCAGCTTCCTCTGCCGCTACGACATGATGGACGACCACTCCGACGGCACGCTCGACGATGCCGGCCACTTCAAGCTCACCGATGCCAAGCGCCACCGCATCACGCCGGGCATCACCCTCAGCTTGGCAAAGAAGATGAATGCCGACCTGCGCATCAATTACGAGAAGTATCTCTACGACGACACTTCCCTTGCCAAGACTTCCGAGCGCGACAAGTTCGTCATGGAGTTCGTCATCCATTTCCCGAACAAGTAAGTTTATCCAAGGCACAAAGGAAGCGCATAGAGGCGAAGCGCAAGAAAGCGAAACTCATGGAGACGAAGCGCATGGGGGCGAAGCGCATAGAGGCGAAGCGCATGGGGGTCAAGACTCCAGTCTTGACTGCTCTACACAGCATAGTGTATCAATGTCAAGAATTAGAGAATTCGAGAATTTTTCTTTCTCTGAATTAGTAAGAATTCTTCGGCTTGACTTGTCAAGCCTTTCTGTAATTCTTTATTTCAAGCTATTTGGAAAATTCTATAATTCTCCAATTCTTGACCTATAATATTCAAGCCACGATTTGGCAATTAATTTCTTGTTGCTCATCTGTCAAGACTGGAGCCTTGACCTCCATGCGCTTCGCCCCCCATGCGCTTCGCCCCTATACGTTTAGCTTAACTTTTTTATGCACAAATCTTCTGGCTCCGCATCCCGTCGTTAACGTGGAGAATCGCGTAGAATTTTTCCCTTTCCCTTCGTTCGAAAATACGCCAGCCACGGCGTGCATAATTATACGCTTCCTTGCGTCGCAAACCGCATATATGCGCAATATTGCTGCATATCGTTGAATAAGAGCTTTCATTTTTTTTCATCTGGCGTGCTTTCACGCTCCAACTCCAAGGCTTCCCGTTAAAATTCCAAGGCATGGAATTTTTTTGGGCCGCCTTGGAATTTTTATTTGCTGCCTTGGAGTTTGGAATTGCAGCACGAAAATAAAAAAAACGAACCTTTCGTTGCGCTATTTCGCCTCGCTTCATGATGAAAACGAAGGACGAAATATTAACAAACGAAAGGTTCGTTACCATTTCTTGGCTGTGAAGCAGGCTTAGTGCGTCTCTATCCAGCGCACAATCCATTCGCCCACTTCGCGTGTGCCGTAGTGCTCGCCGCCTTCAGCCTGGATTTCGGGCGTGCGCACGTTCTCGTCCAGACTGGCGTCTACTGCCTTACGCACGAAAGCGCCCTCTTCCGTGAGGTCGAAGTGCTCGAGCAGCATTGCCACGGAGAGAATCTGCGCCAGCGGGTTGGCAATGTTCTTGCCCTTTGCCTGCGGCCACGAACCGTGGATGGGTTCAAACACGGGAGTGCTCTCGCCCGTGGAGGCTGAGGGGAGAATGCCCATGGAGCCCGTGATGCACGAGCCTTCGTCGGTGAGAATGTCGCCGAACGTGTTTTCCGTCACCATCACGTCGAAGAACGTGGGTTCCTGAATCATGCGCATGGCGGCATTGTCCACATACATGAAGTCCGTAGTCACGTCGGGATATTCCGCTGCCATTTCCTGTGCCACCTTTCGCCAAAGGCGCGAGGAGGCCAGCACGTTGGCTTTGTCGACCACCGTGAGGTGTTTGCGTCGGCGGCGGGCGTAGGCGTAGGCCACGCGAAGGATGCGTTCCACCTCGGGGCGCGAATAGGCGTTGGTGTCGTAGGCGTAGTCGTCGCCCTCTTTCTTCTCGCCGAAGTACATGCCGCCCGTCAGTTCACGTATGCACACGAAGTCGGCTCCCTTCACGAGGTCGGCACGGAGCGGCGACTTGTGGAGCAGACAGGAGAACGTCTGCACGGGACGTATGTTGGCGAAGAGCCCGAGCTTCTTGCGCATGGCAAGGAGCCCCTGTTCGGGACGCACTTTCGCCGCGGGGTCGTTGTCGAACTTGGGGTCGCCCACAGCCGAGAAGAGCACGGCGTCGGCTTCGCTGCACGTGCTGAAGGTTTCTTCGGGGAACGGGTCGCCCACGGCATCGATGGCTGCCGCGCCCACGAGGGCATGCTTGTAGGTCACTTCATGGCCGAACTTGCGGCACACGGCGCTGAGCACGTTTACGCCTTGCGCGGATATTTCCGGCCCGATGCCGTCACCGGCAAGTACTGCAATGTTGAGTTTCATATTGTTCTATCTTTTGTTTGTTTTCAATGAGGAAGTCAATGTCGTCGAGTCCGTTTTCGAAACAGTATTTCTTGTAGGCACTGATGTCGATGTGCTCGCTGCGTTGCGTGGCGAGGTTCGTCGCCGTCTGCGCGGGAAGGTCAATGCGCACTTTCGTCGCGGGGTCGGCTTTGATGGAACTGAAAAGTTCGGCGAGGAACGCTTCGCTCACGGTCACGGGCAGCACAAAGTTGTTCAGCTCGTTCTGCTTGTGTATGTCGGCGAAGAATGAACTGATGACCACGCGGAATCCGTAACCGGCAATGGCCCAAGCGGCGTGTTCGCGGCTCGAACCGCAACCGAAGTTCTTGCCCGCCACGAGCACGCAGCCCGAATAGGTGGCGTCGTTGAGCACGAAGTCCTTCTTCGTGCCGTCGGGAGCGTAGCGCCAGTCGTGGAAAAGGTTGTCGCCGAAGCCCGCCTTGTCGGTGGCTTTGAGGAAACGTGCGGGGATGATTTGATCCGTGTCCACGTTTTCAAGCGGCAAGGGCACGCAGGTGCTTTCCACTACGCCGAATTTCAAGTGCTCTTCTTTCTGCGCAGCCGCATCGGCGGTTGCGGAAAGCGCCTCTTCGGTTGCCGTAGCGGGGTTCTCCGTGGAGGTGAGAACGTCCTTCGTGGAAGGAGCGTAAAGGTCGGATGGCGTTTCGCTGAGCAGCTTGCGCGGGTCGGTGATGACGCCCGTCACGGCTGCTGCCGCCGCCGTCATGGGAGAGGCGAGGCACGTGCGCGAACCGGGGCCTTGGCGGCCTTCGAAGTTGCGGTTAGAAGTCGACACG
Organism: Bacteroidaceae bacterium; assembly: GCA_963649665.1. Classification (GTDB taxonomy): domain Bacteria; phylum Bacteroidota; class Bacteroidia; order Bacteroidales; family Bacteroidaceae; genus Alloprevotella. Next base: position 22,507 of record CAVJJO010000004.1, read on the forward strand.
CAGAGTTTGCCGGCAGGTATCTTGTCGTCGTTCATCGCCAGGCAAGCCGAGCAGCCCGGTTGGCGTATCTCGAAGCCGGCTTCGCGGAGCACGCGGTCGATGCCTTCGGTTTCTATCTGCCGCATGACGGGCCACGAACCGGGCACGAGCCATGCCGTGACGCTCGGCGCTTTCTTGCGTCCGCGCACCACGGCGGCAAAGGCGCGGAAGTCCTCAATGCGTCCGTTGGTGCAGGCGCCGAGGAACACGTAGTCGACAGGGCGGCCTTCCATTTTCTCTCCTTCGGCAAACTGCATGTAGCGCAAAGCTTTTTCATCGGAAGCGTTCTGTGAGGCAGGTATCGTGCCGTCGATGGCCATGCCCATGCCGGGGTTTGTACCGTAGGTAATCATGGGTGTGATGTCGGCGGCGGAAAAATGCACTTCCTTGTCGAAGCGGGCACCCTCGTCGGTCGCCAATGCGCGCCAACGGGCAACGGCTTCGTCCCATGCCGCGCCTTGGGGAGCGTAGGGGCGGTTCTTGAGGTAGTCGAACGTCACGTCGTCGGGGGCAATGAGTCCGCCGCGTGCGCCCATCTCTATGGAGAGGTTGCAGAGCGTGAGTCGGCCTTCCATGCTGAGCGAACGGATGGCTTCGCCGGCATATTCCACGAAGTGGCCCGTGGCTCCGCTCGTGGTGAGGCGGCTCATGAGGAAGAGTGCCACGTCCTTGGCGGTGACGCAGGGGCCGAGCTGGCCGTCGACGGTGATGCGCATGGTGCGCGGCTTGTTTTGCAGAATGCACTGCGAGGCCATCACCATTTCCACTTCCGATGTGCCTATGCCGAATGCCACCGCTCCCACGGCGCCGTGGGTGGAGGTGTGGGAGTCGCCGCAAACGATGGTCATGCCGGGCAACGAGAGTCCTTGTTCGGGACCCGCCACGTGGATGATGCCGTTGCTCGGGTGCATCATGCCCCAGTAGCTGAGCCCGAACTGGCGGGCGTTGCGCGTGAGCGTGTCCACCTGGTGGCGCGACACGGGTTCGGCGATGGGTTTGTCCTGGTCGTGGGTGGGCGTGTTGTGGTCCGGCATGCAGAATATCTGCGAAGGGCGGAAACAGCCCAGTCCGCGCGACTTGAGTCCGGCGAAAGCTTGCGGACTGGTCACTTCGTGGGCGTAGAGACGGTCAATGTAGAGCTGGCAGAGCGGCTGCGGGTTCGTCGGTGCCTGGCCTGCCGATGAGGGGAAGCTGTCGAGATACTGCACGACGTGGGCATCCCATATCTTGTCGATGATTGTTTTGGGTTCTTGCATGGCGATGAGTTCTTCGGGGCGGTCAGGTCCTCATTATTTGAAGTTGTTGATGGCGTCGATGTAGGCTTCCACGCTGGCGGCTATGATGTCGGTGTTTGCACCGAAGCCGTAGTAGACGTTGCCGTCGTACTCCACTTGCATGTGCACCTTGCCTACGTCGTCCGAACCGCGGTTGATGGCCTGGATGGTAAACTCCTTGAGCACCATCTTGCGTTTTATGATGCTCTTGAGGGCGTTGATGGCAGCGTCCACCGGACCGTTGCCTTCGGCTGCCGCGCTGAACTTCTCGCCGGCAATGTCGAGGATGAGGGCGGCTACGGGACGTATGCCGGCTCCCGAGGTCACTTGCAGATAGTCGAGCTTGATGTGGTGCGAAGCGGCGCGCTCGGCACCGGCAAGCACGAGGATGTCGTCGTCCGTCACTTCCTTCTTCTTGTCGGCAAGCGCAAGGAAACGCTGGTAGATGTCGTTGAGCTTTTCCTTGTCCACGTCGATGCCGAGCGTTTCAAGGCGGTGCTTGAGAGCGGCATGGCCCGAGCGGGCGGTGAGGATGATGGAGTTGTCGTCGATACCTACGTCCTTCGGATTGATGATTTCGTAGGTTTCCACGTTCTTCAACACGCCGTCCTGGTGAATGCCGCTCGAGTGGGCGAAGGCGTTGCGGCCCACGATGGCTTTGTTGGCCTGCACGGGCATGTTCATCAGCGAACTTACCATGCGGCTCGTGGCGGCAATGCGTTGCGTGTTGATGTTCGTCTGTATGTTGAGGTGGTGGCACTTGAGAATCATGGCAATCTCTTCCTCGGAAGTGTTGCCGGCACGCTCGCCGATGCCGTTTACCGTCACTTCCACCTGACGCGCACCGTTGAGCACACCTTCAAGCGTGCATGCCGTGGCCATGCCGAGGTCGTTGTGGCAATGGGTGGAGAGGATGGCGCGGTCTATGCCGTCGACGTGTTCCATGAGGTACTTTATTTTCTCGCCATACTCGCGCGGCAGGCAGTAGCCCGTGGTGTCGGGGATGTTCACCACGGTGGCTCCGGCTTTGATGACGGCCTCCACCACACGCGCGAGGTATTCGTTGTCGGTGCGTCCGGCGTCTTCGGCGTAGAATTCCACGTCCTCCACGTAGCGTTTGGCATACTTCACGGCAGCCACCGCACGCTCTATGATTTCTTCGCGGGTGGAGTTGAACTTATAGCGTATGTGGCTGTCGCTCGTGCCGATGCCGGTGTGTATTCTCTTGTGCTTGGCAAAGGCCAAAGCCTCGGCAGCGCAGTCGATGTCCTTTTCCACGGCACGCGTGAGGGCGCAGATGGTGGGCCAGGTGACGGCTTTCGATATTTCTATTACAGAGTTGAAATCGCCGGGACTTGAAATGGGGAAACCGGCTTCTATCACGTCCACGCCGAGGGCTTCAAGTTGCTTCGCCACTTGTATTTTTTCCACGGTGTTGAGCTGGCAACCGGGCACTTGCTCTCCGTCGCGCAGCGTGGTGTCAAAGATGTAGAGTCTGTCGCTCATAGTTTATGTAGTTCTTGTGGTTGATTCTTCAGTAAGCAAAAACAAATCCTCACTCTCGCCGTAGCGGAAGTGAGGATAGCTTTCAGTTATATCTCTTGGCAGATGTCTGCGGCACGGATTGTAGTGTGGAATATCCGGCTTGGGCATCACCTTGCGAACAAACATGGTTCTCACTCCCGCGTACCCGAGGTACGCAAGCTAAGCAAGTTGCTAAGTCGGAAGTAAGCGGTAGGATTCATGTTTGTATCTTTTTGCAAGGGCAAAGTTATAAATAAAATGCAATGCGCAAGCGTGTACCGCAGATTTTTCGCCGTTTTGATAGCGTTTTGCGCTTTTACTTGTACAGCGAAGCTCCTTTTTCAGCCCCTTCCAATAGCTCTTCGATACCGAAAACATCAAAAAACGGGCATTTCCCGATACCGAAAATAGAAAAATGCGCATCTTTGTTGTTGAAAACCCAAGTTGTAAAATACTAAATCCCAATTTGGAATCATATTGACAAAGCACGAAGTTTATTGACGCTTTTGCGTGACTGTGTCTCCACCTATCATTAGCTCAATAAGAAAGACAATAAAGCGATTATGACCACTAAAGAAATCGACGAACGCTCTTTAGCCAATGCACACCGCCTCTTTGAGTCGGGTGACGTCAACAATATTCCTGTAGGTACCACGGAAGGTCTTCGGCAAATACACCTTTATCTCTTTGAGGGCTTATACTCTTTTGCCGGAACCGTCCGCGACAAGAATATTGCCAAAGGCGGCTTCCGTTTTGCAAATAGCCTTTACCTTGAAGCTGCCCTGGCGGCCGTAGAGAAGATGCCAGAAGACACGTTCGAACATATCGTGGAGAAGTACGTGGAGATGAATGTGTGTCACCCTTTCATGGAGGGCAACGGCCGCTCCACTCGCATTTGGCTCGACATGATGCTCAAACGTTCCCTTGGCAAAGTGGTCAATTGGCAGTATGTCGACAAGAATCAATACCTTTCAGCTATGGAACGCTCACCGATCAACGACCTCGAACTTCGCTACTTGCTCGGGCAAAACCTGACATCTGACACGGAAAGCCGTGAAGTAATATTCAAAGGAATAGAGCAGAGCTATTATTATGAAGGGTACGAAAAGTAAAGCTCATTGCCCGTTCTGTAGGCAGTAGAAAATTGCCAGAAAAAGCATTCCCCTTGAAAAAGTTTGCGCAACTTTTTCAAGGGGAATGCCTATTATTGTATAAAGACGTAGAGCAACTTTGCCGCCGTCACTTCAGTTCGGCTTCTATTTCTTCAACCTCTTTGCGGAAAGCCTTGTCGGTGGCAATGCGCCGGCTCATTTGGTTGCAGGCGTGCAGCACGGTGCTGTGGTCGCGCTTGCCGAACTCGCGGCCAAGCTGCGAGTAGTTGACATCGGTATATTTGCGACAGAGATACATGGCGAGCTGGCGCGACTGCACGATGGCTTGTTTGCGGCTCTTGCCTTGAAGGTCGCTCTTCTTCACGCTGTAGTGTTTGCACACGGTGGCCACGATGTCGTCGGTAGAGAGTTCTTTCTTCTCAAGATTTACGGCGCGTGCCACCACCCGTTCTGTGAGATGAAGGTCTATCTCGCAGTTGTCTACCACGCTGTAGGCCATGATGGAATTGACGATGCCCTCAAGTTCGCGCACGCTGCTTTCCACGTTTTGGGCAATGTATTGCACCACTTCGGCAGGAAAGTCAAGTCCGTCGCGGCGAATCTTGGAGATGAGTATGTCGCGGCGTAGCTTCGTGTCGGGCTTTTCCATTTCGGCCACCATGCCCCACTTGAAGCGCGTGAGCATTCGCTCCTGGATGCCTTCGAAAAGCACGGGCGGGCGGTCGCAGGTGATGATGATCTGGCGGTTGTTGTGCTGCAACTGGTTGAAAATCTGGAAAAACGCCATCTGTGTGTTGGAGGTAGTGATTTCCTGAATGTCGTCGATGATGAGCACGTCAATCGTCTGGTAGAAGTTGATGAAGTCGTTGCGCGTGTTGTGGATGACGGAGTCGGTGTATTGCGTTTTGAACACGTAGGCCGAGACGAAGAGCACGCGGAGCTCGGGGTAGAGCTCGCGGATGCGCACGCCTATGGCGTTGACGAGGTGTGTCTTGCCCACACCGCTTGGGCCGTAGAGGAAGAAGGGGTTGAAGGCGCTTCGTCCGGGCGTTTCGGCAATGCTGAGCGCCACGCTGAGGGCGAGTTTGTTGCTTTCGCCCTTCACGAAGTTCTCGAAAGTGTAGCACTTGTTGAGCTGCGGGTCGATGGGCGGGCGGTTTGCCTTTGCCCCGTTGGTCACCCCATAGGGACTGCTCGTCTGGGCGGCGTTGGCGGCATTTTCGTCGGTGGCCTTTGCCTTGGCAATGCAGTACTGCAAACGGAACTTGGTGCCGTATTCGCTGACGAGCGCTTCGCGGAATTCGTTGAGGAAGTGCTCTTCTACGTAGCCGGGGAGGTATTTGTTGGGCACACCGAGGGTAAGCACGTCGCCTTCGTAGCTGACGTACTTTATGGGCTCAAACCATGTGGCAAAAAGCTGGCGTGGAAGCTTTTCGCTTATTTTCTTCAGGCAGTTTTGCCATTTTGTTTCCGCGGTGGTGTCCATGTGTGGGGGTGGGCTTGGTAGTTAAGGGAATTACAAAAGTACAAAAAAGGAAGAAACGGGCGCTATTTGCGTGCTGCCTTTTCGCGAAGGGAGGCTTTTGGCTTAGGGAAAAGAGCAACAAAAAAACACCATTTGCAACGCTCTGCCGGGGAGCGGGAATGCAAATGGTGTTGCGCTTTTTTGGGGTTACCGTCAACTTTGCTGCGGAGCTACGGTGCGGATGTGGATGTCGCGCTGCGGATAGGGAATCTCAATGTTGTTTGCGTTGAGCGTGTTGTAGATGGTTTCCTTCACGCGGCCCGTCATAGTGAACTTCTGTTCTACGAGCACCCAGTAGGTGACGAAGAGGTTCACGCTGTTGTCGCCGAAACTGTCGAAGACCACGCTGATGGGCTTCTTGCGGCTGATGATGTCGCGGCCATCGGGGAGTTTCTCTTCAAGTTTCGTCACGGCGTCCACGAGAAGCGTGCGCACATGGTCTACGTTGGCGCCGTATGCCACACCCACGGGCACGGAAACCATTTCGTAGGAGTGGTTGCGGGTGATGTTTTTGAAGTTTTTGGTGAAGAGCGAGGAGTTGAGGAAGGCTATGATGCATCCGTCGGCAGTAAGCACCTGTGTGGACTGGTAGGTGATGCTTTCCACCTTACCGCGCACGCCGTCGCACTCGATGTAGTCGCCAACGCGTACGCGGCCAGTCATGAGCGAGATGCCGTAGAAGAAGTTTTCCAGCAAGTCTTTCATGGCGAAACCGACACCAGTGGCAAGTCCGGCGGAGATGACGGAGATGGCGGTAGAGGGAATCTTCAGCATCTTGATGGAGATGATGAAGTAGGTGCCCCATACGCAGATGCTGATGATGTTGTTGGCAAGCGTGAAGTTGGGCTTTCCGTTTACCACGACCTTCGACTTGTGGTACTTATGGTAGAGGGCGCGGATGAGGTAGTTGGCGTAGCGGAACAGGAAGTACTGCGAAGCTACGAGTACAATTTTCAAGAGCGAGAGCTGCACCACGTCGGGCACGTTGAGGAAGTTGTACATGAAGATGTTGATGACCGTGGCGGTGAGGTCGAACACATCGGCTGCCCACCACACGGAGAGCAGCACGGAGAACACGCCGAGTGCGGGCACGATGACCATGGCCACGAGGTCGTAGCCCCAGGTGACGTTGATGTGCTTCTCGTGGCGCGTGCGGATGGACTCGAGAATGTTGATGTGGAGCTTGCCGGGTTTTACTGCCACTTTCTCGCCGATCTTTTTGGAGAGATGGCGTTCTTCGTAGACGGCGAGGAGGTCGTAGATGCAGGTGACGGTCTGGATGCAGCTCAACTGGAACATCCACCAGATGAGCAACTGCACGGAAAGGAGCGTGTAGCCGTACCATGCCGCAGCGGTGGAGAGCACCATGATGGTGAGCGAAATCCACGTGTAGAAGATATCGGTGCGCGGTATGTTGCTGTTGTGGCGCGTGATGACGTTCCACTGCCAAAGCGTGAACACGAGCAGGATGGGCGGGAAGATGAGCTGCACCAGGTTGTTCGGGATGAAGATGATGCGGAACGTGATGACGATGAGCGACATCAACATGATGGGGGTGTAGATGCGGAAGCCGCTCTTGATTTGTTCGCCATTGAGGCGGATGAGGAGCGAAACGAAGATGGCGCAGAGCAGCCAGGCGTACTCTATGAGCAGGCGGGAGGCCATGAGGAAGAAGTTGTGGTCCATGAAGTTGCGCACAATCATCACGCTCACGGCGAAGATGAACATGGCGGCGGCGAGGATGAGGCATACTTTCTTCTTCATGAACTCTTCCGTGCGGAAACGCTTTGGCACGAGGAAGCGCACCAGCACGTTGCTGAGCAAGGCGGCTACCAGTACATAAAAGAGCACGAAGAGCGTGAGCGACGTGACGATGGGGCCGCGCCACTGCGAGTGTACCACGTGGGACTTTCCGTCGTTGGTCTTGATGTGTTCCGTGTCGTACTTCTCGTTTACGTCGGCCTTGGCATTGTCGAGATACATGCCGATGGTGGAAAGCACTTCGAAGTAGTTGGCATCGCCGTTGACGAAGATGGTGTTCTGAATGGACGAGTAGCGCTGAAGGGCGTAGTCGTTGAGTGCTTTGAGTTTGGTGGACGTTTGCTGGTAGTGCTCGTTGTCGCTGATGATGTTGTTCTTCATCGTGGCGAGGTTCGTGCGGAGCGTCACGGCGTATTTCAGGCAGGAGTCGCGGTCGGCAAGACTTTCCTTGCTCAAGTCAAAAGGTTGTGCCGTTTGCTGCTGAGTGCCTTGAGGGGGCGGGGGAGTGGCCACGGCACTGCCGTCTTTGTTGACGCGGGGCGGAATGCTGCAGAGGGCGGAAATGAGCTTGTCGTAGCGGTTGATTTCCGTGTCGATGCGCTGCGTGATTTGCGTGTATGGCATGCGGTGCGTGTTGAACTCGCGGTAGAGCGTGGTGGCTTCGTGGCAGGCATAGGTCATGTCGAAGGTGAAGTCCTGCTTCTGCGAGTAGAGCATGAGGCTCACCAGGTCGCTCTTCTGCATGAGGTTCACGATCTGGCGATGCTGCATGTTGGTCATGGTGTTGAAGCGGGCTATGTTTTGCTTCTGTTCCACGTAGGTGTTTTGCAGCTCGGCGCGCAGCACGGCAAGCGTGGTGGCAAGGTTCTTCTCCTTCAGCACGGCGTGGGAGGGCAGCGCCCAGGTGACGAGGGCAAGGAGAAGAAGGATAAGTCGGTTTAGTTTCATATGGGAATAAAAGAGGAAGTTGTCAACTATTGCGTCGGGTGTAGATGATGATGATTACGGCGGGGATGATGAGCGCAATGCCGATGCCTACCTGGGCGGTGAACGGTTCGCCCAATATGAGGCAGCCGATGAGCACGGCGGTTAATGGCTCGAGCGCGCCTATGACGGCGGACATGGTGCTGCCTATGCGCTTCACGGCTACTACGAGACATACGTTGGTCACTACGGTGCAGATGAGTGCAAGGGAAATGAGATCCTTGAACTGAAGAGCCGATTGCGCAGGGGTGAAACAGTCCTGGCGCAAGGCTTCTGCTCCGAAGATGAGCGCACCGAGAAACATCACGTAGAACACGAGTTTCGCGCTATCCATCTTGGCGGCACGCGAGCGGTTCACGCGGATAATGTAGAGTGCGTAGCAAACGGCCGAGATGAGCACGATGACCACGCCGCGAATGGATGTCTGCCCCGAACTGTCCCAGGAAAGTATGGCCACACCGCCCACCGCCATTGCAATGGCCGCAAAGGTGGCGGGCTTGCGCGCTTCGTTGTATAAAAGCACCATGATGAGTGCCGTCACCACGGGATACATGAAGTGGAGCGTGGTGGCCACGCCGGACGACATGTAGTTGTAGCCGTCGATGAGGAAGAGAGCGGAACCGTCGCTCACGGCAGCGAGATAAATGAGCGTGACGAGTTCGCCGACCGTTATCCGGAAACTCATACGCCTTATTATCATATAGAGCGCCACCACGATGGAGGCCAGCCCGAAGCGGTAGAAGAGTATGGCGGGGTCGCTCATGAAGTTGGCAGACCCTTCTACCTTGAGCGGAAGGGTGAAGTAGGGGATGAAGCCGTAGCACACGGCAGCAAGCAAGCCTGCTGCAATGCCCGTGGCCACGCGCATGTCTTTTTTCATGGTATCTGGATTTTCAGAACTTTTATTGCGGCGCATTACCACTGGTTATAATGAACGTTGGCAGCATCGTATTTGTCCTTCGGCTGCGGGTCGCCCTTGGGGTAACCGATGGGGATGAGGTTGAGGGGAACAATGTGCTCGGGCAGGGCAAGGGCTTCCTTCACGGGCTGCAGACGGTCGTCGTAGGGATACACGGCGGTCCACACGGCACCGAGTCCCATGGCTTCTGCGGCAAGGAGAAGGTTTTCGGTGGCTGCGGAGCAGTCGAACATCCAGTTGGTCGACGGTTTGCCTTTGTCGTCGGTCACGCTGAGGTCGCCGCAAACGGCAATGGCGCAAGGCGCTTCGGCGAGCATTTTGGCGTAAGGAAGTTTTTCGGCAAGTGCCTTCATGGCCTCTTTGTCGTTGATTACGACGAACTTCCACGGACGCATGTCGCGGCCGGTGGGCGCTGCCATGGCGGCGCGAACGAGCGTGTCGAGCTGCTCTTTGCTTACGGGTTGGTCGGTGTAGCTGCGCACGCTTTTGCGCGAAAGGATGTTCTGCATCACGATTTCCGCCTTGGCTTGCGGAGTCGTTTCCTGCGCGTCCTGCTTGTGGTACGCTTTGATGAGGCATGCCATCGTGGCGAGCAATGCCACGGCGAGAACGAGGCTTACAAGTTTGTATTTGTTCATTTCTTTTTCTTTTTGTCGGTTGTGGGAATGAAGGTGTCTTCGCTCAGGTCAAGCGCAGAACCCATGGGGCAGATGCATTTGCACCAAAGGTTGGGCACGAAGCAGCTTGCCACCACGAAGGCTGCGGCAAGCACGATGACGGCGGGAGTGGCTGTGGTCACGAGAAAGGCGGTGAAGGGCTCGTAGTCGAGAACGAAACTTCCGAGTCCGCACCACAGCACGCACATCAGCACGCAGAACACGCCCAGGCGTATGCGCGCCATGATGCGGTAGGCTTTCTGCGAACAGTGGATTTTGGGAAAGGGCAAACGTCCGGCAAGTTCCTGCAGACTTCCGTAGGGACACACCCATGAGCAGTAGTGGCGTTTGCGCTTGAAGAAGGGCATGACGACGGCCACGAGCAGCATGAGCAGTGTGGGAAGGTATGCCACGGGGTCGAGCGAATTGGCAAGCCATCCGCGAAGGAGCGAGAGCGAGAGAAACTGTCCGCACCAAAAGCCGAGCACGCCTACGTTGAGCAGGAGCTGCACGATGCGCAGTGCTTTGCGTCCTCTGAACCATACGCTTATGCCGATGCCCAAAGCCAACACGGCAATGACGGCTATCGTTTTGCCCCATCCGATGACGGGCGATGCTGACGCCGACGTGCTCTCTTGGCTATAGGCTGCCAAGGCGCTTTGCACGTTGGCCGTGATGGCTTTGCTCGAGAATGTGGCTCCCGTGACGGCATCCACTTCTGCCGAGGCGGCTTCCTGCACGTCCTTGCCTTTCCAGTTTTCCACGAGCGAACTGAATGCGCGGTTGAAGAAGTCGGGCGTTTCGGAATTGTCGGCAGCGGCAATGGCTGCCACTTTTCCGCTTTGGTCTATGTAGACGTAGAGTGGGGTGGGGCCGGCAAACCCTTGCACGTCGCCGGCATAGGCAGCCGAGTTGACAACCACGCCGAGTGCGCGACCTTGCTTGTCGGCCACGTTCCACGAGGCGCTGTCGCGCGGGGTGAGCAGGGCGTCGGAAGGCGTGAGCGAAAGCGCTTCGAGTTGTGCCTCGTTGGGCTGTGCATATTTGGCGCTCGCTGCGGAAGCGTTTCCATCGTTTTCGGAAGGCGCAAGGTCGTGGCCGAACAGTCGTCCCGTCCACATGGCAGTGGCCGAGAGCAGAAGAAAGACCACGAGGAGCGAAAGCAAGTGCTCTATGGTCTTGCTGAGATGAACTTTGTAGAAGTTCAGGGCTTTGTCTATGTAGTCCATGTTGGTGGATGTGTGTTACTGGTTGATGGGCTAAATGCTTATCCCTCGCGGAAGAAGTCGAAGCTTTCGAACACCTGTTCCTTCGTGAGGTGCTGGTTGATGCGGATGTCGCCGATGCCGGCGAGCAGCGTGAAGTTGATGTGTCCGCCGGAGTTTTTCTTGTCGTGGAGCATGAGGTCGTAGAGATGCTCGTAGTCGTCGCAAGTGAAGGCGAACGTACCGTAGTTTTCGCGGATGAAACGCACGGTCTGGTGCATTTCCTCAGTGGGGAATCCGCAGTGCACGGCGCTCAGGTAGAGTTCGCATAGCGTGCCCCATGCCACGGCATATCCGTGAAGCACGGGATGCTCCTTTTCCAGTGCCAACGCTTCAAAGACGTGACCTACGGTGTGACCCAGGTTAAGGGCTTTTCGTATGCCGCGTTCGTGGGGGTCTTCCGTCACGATGCGCTGCTTCGTGCTGATGCTTTGTCGCACGAGCTCTTGCAGGTGTGCGTAGTCGGGCTGGGAAAGGTCGAACTTCATGTGGTCTGCCCACATGGCGCGGTTCTCCAGAAGCGAGTGCTTGAGCATTTCGGCGTAGCCGGAACGCAGGTTGCCGTCGTCTAGCGTGCGTAGAAACTCCGTGTCCACTACCACGCCGCGTGCGTTGCAGAACGCACCGATTTCGTTCTTCAGCCCGTTGAAGTTGATTCCCGTTTTTCCTCCCACTGCTGCGTCCACCATGGCGAGGAGCGTGGTGGGTATGTTGATGAAGTCGATGCCGCGCTTGAATGTGGCGGCGGCAAATCCGCCGAGGTCGGTCACCATGCCGCCACCGAGGTTTACTAGAAGCGAACGGCGCGAGGCTCTCTGCGTGCTCAGCGATGTCCACACGTCGGCGAGCGTTTGCAAGGTTTTGTGGCTATCCGTGGCACCGACGACGATGTGTTCCGCCGTTTTCAGCGACGCGCATTCGGCAAGTAGCGGAGCGCAAAGCTGTTCGGTGGTCGTGTCGGTGAGAAGGAATATGCGGTCGGGGGCGATGGCTGTGCACAATGCGTCAGTCTCCTCGGCAAGCTTTTGGGAGAATATAATTTGCTGCATGGTAAGTTTGTCTTTGTGTGGAAACGTGCTTGGATAGAACCGCGCTTAATTGAGTTCGTAGTCCTCAATGGCCTTGCGGTAGTGGAGGGGCATTTCGGCGGACTGCTGCGTTTTGAGGTTGAAGCAGACCATCACGGTGGAGCATTTGCACATGACCGCCCCTGTCTTTGTGTTTACCGCGCGCTGCTGCAGTGTGAAACTGCGGTTGCCGATGTGCGAAACGCGTGTTTCCACGGCAATGCTGTCGCCGTGGAATATGGGGAGTATGAAGTCGGCGTTGATGTTGGCAATCACGGGCACCACGTCCTGCTTGCGGTAGTCTACCTTGAGCACGTGTGAAAGGTATTCTTCCTTGCCCAGGTCGTAGTAGGCGAAGTAAGCGTTGTTGTTGACGTGTCCGTAGCGATCCACGTCGCTGAAGCGTATCTGTACCGGAATGCTGTGGTGGTACACTTCCGGAGCTTGGTCGATGTTCATATATATATTAATATGGAGTAATGGAGAAATAGGTTACGGGCATCAGTCGAAAAAGCTCTTCGCAATGGAGGCGAAGCGCATGCGGTCGGGCACGAGTTCCATGGTGTCCTCGTCCACTCGGCAGAGGCTGCGGATGGCGTAGATGTTCTCTTCTTCGTCGGTGCCCCGTCGCCCCACGTTGGAAAAGAGGTGGTTGCGGGCATCAATGATGCGTACCGACTCGTTGTTGTAGTCGGGGGCTTCGCTGCACAGGCGCAGCTGCTCGCTGACGAACGCTTCCAGTGCGTCCACGAATTCGTTCTTTTCGTCGTACATGTGACGTGTTTTTGTGGAGTAAAAGTTCATTGTGCCTTCCGCAAAGCACTGTTGCCTGGCAGAAGTTTAAGGCGAATGATTGCAAAGGTATTAAATTGTCATCAGTTTATCCTCAGCCGCAGTTGGTTTTTAATTTTCTTAGGAGCTGGGGCTTTAGGGAAAACACGCGCGCAAATGTGTGTGCATAGGCGGAAAATTCGCTCTTGAAAAGCAGCTGTCGGAATTTGCTAACGTATGCAAATAATTATCTTTGGGCCCAACGTTTTGGGCCTTGGGAAAATTTAAATTATCTGCCCAAAAGTTTTTTCTTTCTACCGATGAGTTGTCGGTGCAGCTATTGTGGCGAAGCGCATGCAGGTCACGACGTCTGTATTTATAGGTAAGAGCAAGGGAAAAAGGCGATGCCACGCCAAAGCTTCAATGGGCGTAGACCGCCAAAACGGGAGGTCTCGCGTCCATGCGCTTTGCGTAAAGATTGCCGCCGAATTCTCGTGTTTTACACCGTGCCTTGGAATTTTTACGGCGTGCCTTGGAATTTTTACGGCGTGCCTTGGAATTTTTACGGCGTGCCTTGCTTTTTCTGCAATATGCTCGGGCTTCAAACATTGCACATTTATGAGGCTTTTGTTTTGCAAGGAAAAACGAAAACTGTAAATTTGTCACGTTCAAAATGCAATTTGTATCACATTAATCGATGGGTAAACGACACGCATCGTTTCTTGCAGACGCAACGCCATGCGAAGAACGCGTAAGGCCATCGTTACTCACCAAAGAATCAAACATAACACCATGAGTCTTAAAATTGTAGTGCTTGCCAAGCAAGTGCCCGACACCCGCAATGTGGGTAAGGATGCGATGACTCCCGAAGGAACGGTCAACCGCGCCGCACTTCCCGCCATCTTCAATCCGGAAGACTTGAACGCCTTGGAACAGGCGCTTCGTCTGAAAGAACAAAATCCCGGTTCAACCATACACGTCCTCACCATGGGACCTCCGCGTGCGGCCGACGTGATTCGCGAAGGACTCTACCGCGGAACCGACGGCGGCGTGCTCCTCAGCGACCGTGCCTTCGCCGGCGCCGACACCCTCGCCACCAGCTATGCCCTTTCGCAGGCCATCAAGAAGATGGGCGTGCCCGACATTGTGCTCGGCGGACGCCAGGCCATCGACGGCGATACCGCACAGGTGGGTCCGCAAGTGGCTCAGAAGCTCGGTCTCGACCAGGTGACCTACGTCACCAGCATCGATGAGGTGAAGGACGGCAAACTCATCGTCACCCGCCACATCGACGGCGGTACGGAACGTGTGGAAACTCCCATGCCCGTGCTCCTCACCGTGAACGGCAACGCAGCGCCTTGCCGCCCCCGCAATGCAAAACTCGTGATGAAATACAAGCGTGCCAGCGCACCCATGGAACGCCCCACCGACGGCTCACTCCCCTATGCTGAGGAATACGAGAAGAAGCCCTACTTGACCATCACGCAGTGGAGCGTGGCCGACGTCGACGGCGACCTCGAGCAGTGCGGTCTTGCCGGTTCGCCCACCAAGGTGAAAGCCGTGCAGAACATCGTGTTCAAGGCCAAAGAGAGCAAGCGACTCACCGGCTCCGACGCCGACGTGGAAGGCTTGGTAAAGGAATTGTTGGACAGCCATACAATCGGATAATACACTATGAACAACGTATTCGTTTATTGCGAAATAGATAAGACAACGGTTGAGGAAGTATCCTTCGAACTCCTCACCAAGGGACGCAAACTCGCCAACGAGCTCGGCGTTCAGCTCGAAGCCATCGTGGCAGGTACGGGCATCAAGGGACAGGTGGAGAAAGAAATTCTTTCCTACGGTGTGGACAAACTCCATGTGTTCGACGCCGAAGGGCTCTTCCCCTACACCTCCAAGCCCCACACGAGCATCCTCGTAAACCTCTTCAAGCAGGAGAAACCGCAAATTTGCCTCATGGGAGCCACCGTAATAGGCCGCGACCTCGGTCCGCGCGTTTCCTCGTCGCTCACGAGCGGCCTCACTGCCGACTGCACTGCGCTTGAGATTGGCGACTTCGACGACAAGAAAAACAAGAAACACTACGACAACCTCCTCTACCAGATTCGCCCGGCATTCGGCGGCAACATCGTGGCCACCATTGTCAACCCCGACCATCGTCCGCAGATGGCCACGGTGCGTTCCGGCGTGATGAAAGCCGAAGTGCTCGACCCCGACTACAAGGGCGAAGTGGTCTACGAAGACGTTGCCAAGTTCGTACCCGAAACCGACTATGTGGTGAAGGTGCTTGAGCGCCACGTGGAAAAAGCCAAGAACAACCTCAAGGGTGCGCCCATCATCGTGGCCGGCGGCTACGGCGTAGGCTCCAAGGAAGGTTTCGACCTGCTCCGCAAACTGGCCCATGAGCTCCATGGCGAAGTCGGTGCAAGCCGTGCAGCCGTCGATGCCGGCTACTGCGAACACGACCTTCAGATTGGTCAGACCGGCGTGACGGTTCGCCCGAAGGTCTACATAGCCTGTGGCATCAGCGGTGCCATCCAGCACGTGGCAGGCATGAAGGAAAGCGGCATTATCATCTCCATCAACACCGACCCCGAAGCACCCATCAATCAGATTGCCGACTACATTATCACCGGCAGCGTGGAAGAAGTCGTGCCGAAGATGATAAAGTTCTACAAGCAGAACTCCAAATAAATAGTTTTTTCATTTGAAACATTCTTATGTAGGTTGGGATATACCGTATACGAATATTTGAATATGCGTGTGAATCGTAAATGTTTGATGACCACATTGAAGAGGGCCATTTGGTGTTACCTCATCTTCCAGGTCTTGACTTTCGCAAAGGCCATAAGCCCTGATTTATGGTTCCGTTGGGAATCCCATGTCGGTATTGCCGTCCTGGTCTTTATCGATTTCTTGCAACGAATATTTCAAAATTCAACAAACGACAACAATGGCAAACAACTATACTGACCACGCAGAACTGCGTTTTGAGCTGAACCATCCGCTCATGAAGCGCATCGTGGAACTCAAGGAACGCAACTTCCGCGACAAGGCGGAGTTCGACGACGCACCGCTCGATTTCGAGGATGCCATGGACAACTACGACCGTGTGCTCGACATCACCGGCGATCTCGCCGGAACCACCATTGCCGACAATGCCGAAGGCGTTGACCTCGAAGGCCCCCACCACGAAGGCGACCGCGTGCGCTACGCCAGCGGAACGGCAGAAAACCTCGACGCCATGGTTAAGGCCGGACTCAACGGCATGACCATGCCCCGCCGCTTCGGTGGTCTCAATTTCCCCATCACGCCCTACACCATGTGTGCCGAACTCGTGGCAGCAAGCGACGCCGGCTTCGGAAACATATGGAGCCTGCAGGACTGCATCGAAACGCTCTATGAATTCGGCGACGAGGACCAGCATAGCCGTTTCATCCCCCGCATCTGCAAGGGCGAAACCATGTCCATGGACCTTACCGAACCCGATGCCGGTTCCGACCTCCAGCACGTGATGCTCAAGGCAACCTACTCAGAAGAAGAAGGTTGCTGGTTGCTCAACGGCGTGAAGCGCTTCATCACCAACGGCGACGCCGACCTTCACCTTGTGCTCGCACGTTCCGAAGAAGGCACAACCGACGGTCGCGGACTCTCCATGTTTATCTACGACAAGAACCAGGGCGGCGTGAACGTGCGCCGCATCGAGAACAAGCTCGGCATACACGGAAGCCCCACCTGCGAACTCGTCTACAAAAACGCCCATGCCGAACTCTGCGGAAGCCGCAAACTCGGACTCATCAAGTACGTCATGGCGCTTATGAACGGTGCCCGTCTCGGCATCGCCGCCCAGAGCGTGGGCATCTCGCAGGCCGCCTACAACGAAGGACTCGCCTATGCCCGCGACCGCGAGCAGTTCGGCAAAGCCATCATCAACTTCCCCGCCGTCTACGACATGCTCGCCCTCATGAAGGCCAAGCTCGACGCCGGACGTGCCCTTCTCTACCAGTGCTCACGCTATGTGGACATCTACAAGGCACTCGACGACATCAGCCGCGAGCGCAAACTCGAAGCAGAAGAACGCCAGGAACAGAAGAAGTACGCCAAACTCGCCGACTCCCTCACACCTTTGGCAAAGGGCATGAACTCCGAGTACTGCAACCAAAACACCTACGACGCCATTCAGATTCACGGCGGTTCGGGCTTCATGATGGAATATCCCATCCAGCGCTACTACCGCGACGCCCGCATCACCTCCATCTACGAAGGCACCACGCAGCTTCAGGTCGTTGCCGCCATCCGTTACGTGACGAACGGCTCTTACCTCGCCCAGATGCGCGAGTTCGAAACCGCTCCCGTAAGCGAAGCACTCCTTTCCATACAGCAGCGCGCCAAAGCCATGGCCGACAAGTTTGAAGAAGCCACCAACCGCGTGAAGGAAGCAGCCGATCCCGCTTACCACGACCTCTGCGCCCGTCACCTCGTGGAAATGGCTGGCGACGTCATCATGCTTCACCTCCTTCTCCACAATGCCACCGAAAGCGCCGAACTCTTCGGCAAGAGCGTCCGCGTTTACGCCAACTTTGTAGAAGCCGAAGTGGCCAAGCACCACACCTTCGTGATGAACCTCACCCCCGAAGACGTAGCCGACTACGTGCAGGCATAAGCCTGCCCTATCGTAAACCACACAAACAAACATCCGCAGCGTTATGCGCAAAGCATAACGCTGCGGATGTTTGTTTTGTTTGCACATGACTCAGCCGGTGATGATTCAAAGAATGTTTTCATGCATAACAGTTGTCGGCCTTTTGGTTTTTTGTGTAATTTTGCAGATATAATGAAGCAAGCGTGAAATGCGCTTGCTTCGCACCGTTCAAAACGAATCAACATACATTATAAAGCAAGCAATGGAACTCATTGAACAACTCGTTGCACGCGCCAAAGCCAACAAGCAGCGCATCGTGCTGCCTGAAGGAACTGAAGAGCGTACACTCAAAGCCGCCAACCAGATTCTGACTGACGGAGTAGCAGACCTTATCATCCTTGGCAACGTGGACGAAATCCACGACCTCGCCAAGCAGTGGGGACTCGGCAACATCGACCGTGCCACCCTCGTAGACCCCGCTACCAGCCCCAAGAAAGAAGAATATGCCCAGCTTCTCTGCGAACTCCGCAAGAAGAAGGGAATGACCATCGAAGAAGCACGCAAGAAAGTGCTCGACCCGCTCTACTTCGGTTGCATGATCATCAAGAGCGGCGATGCCGACGGTCAGCTCGCCGGCGCACGCAACACCACGGGCGATGTGCTCCGTCCCGCCTTGCAGATTATCAAGACGGCTCCCGGCATTAGCTGCGTAAGCGGTGCCATGCTTCTCCTTACCCACGCTCCCGAATGTGGCGACAATGGTGTGCTCGTGATGGGCGACGTGGCCGTTACTCCCGTGCCCGATGCCAACCAGCTTGCACAGATTGCCGTTTGCACAGCACGTACTGCAAAGGCCGTAGCAGGCATTGAGCCCCGTGTGGCCATGCTCAGCTTCTCAACCAAAGGCTCTGCCAAGCACGAAGTAGTCGACAAGGTAGTTGAGGCTCTCGCCATAGCCAAGGAACTCGACCCCAACCTCGCTATCGACGGCGAACTCCAAGCCGATGCCGCTCTCGTTCCCTCCGTAGGTTCTTCCAAAGCTCCCGGAAGCCCTATCGCCGGCAAAGCAAACGTGCTCGTTGTGCCCAGCCTCGAAGTGGGCAACATCGGTTACAAGCTCGTGCAGCGTCTCGGCCACGCCACTGCCGTAGGTCCTATTCTCCAGGGCATTGCACGCCCTGTAAACGACCTTTCACGCGGTTGCTCCGTCGACGACGTCTACAAGATGATTGCCATCACCGCCAACCAGGCCATCGCTGCGAAGGAAGCAGAATAAACCCACACATACTTTGCGGATGAGCAAACCATCGCCGCACCGGCGGCGCATGGCTTGCCCATCCGTTTCGACTTTTATATCCAACCTACATAGAACAACCCCATCACATGAAAATTTTAGTCATCAACTGCGGCAGCTCTTCCATCAAGTACAAACTCTACGAAATGGACGACAAGAGCGTGCTCGCGGCAGGCGGCATTGAGAAGATTGGCCTTGAAGGCTCTTTCCTCAAGACCAAGATAAACGGCGAGACGAAGATCATCGAATCGGCTTGCCCCACCCACACGGAAGGTATCAAACTCATGTTCGACACGCTTCTCAACCCCGAATACGGAGCCATCAAGAGCCTCGACGAAATCAGCGCAGCTGGTCACCGCATCGTGGCAGGCGGACGTTTCACGAAGAGCATGGTAGTTACCGACGAGATGCTTAAGGAATGGGAGAACTACATGGACCTTGCTCCGCTCCACTCCGAAGCTCACCTCAAGGGCTACCGCGCCGTGAAGGAAATGCTTCCCAACCTTCCCCAGGTGTTTGTGTTCGATACGTCATTCCACCAGACAATGCCCGCCAAGGCTTACATGTATGCCGTTCCCTACAAGTACTACGAGGAGAACAACATCCGTCGTTGGGGTGCCCACGGCACGAGCCACCGTTTCGTTACGGCACGCGTGTGTGAAGTGCTCGGCGTGAAGCCCGAAGACGTGAACATCGTCACTTGCCACATCGGCAACGGCGCTTCCGTATCAGCTGTGAAGCACGGAAAGTGCGTTGATACGTCCATGGGTCTTACTCCCCTTGAAGGTCTCATGATGGGTACTCGTTCCGGCGACATTGATCCCTCCGCCGTGCTTAGCATCATGAAGAAGGAAGGCCTTACTCCCGACGAGATGAGCGACTTGCTCAACAAGCAGAGCGGCGTAAAGGGCATTTCCGGCATTTCAAGCGACATCCGCGAAGTGGAAGCCGGCATCCGCGAAGGCAACGAGCGCGCCAAGCTTGCCATGGAGATGTACGGCTACCGCATCAAGAAATACATCGGTGCCTATTCCGCTGCCATGGGTGGTGTGGACATCATTGTGTTCACCGCCGGCGTAGGCGAACATCAGTGGGACGTTCGTCAGGGCGCTTGCGAAGGTCTTGAATTCATGGGCGTGAAGATTGACGAAGAGAAGAACCGCAAGAACTGCGGCGAAGAAGAAATCATCTCCACCCCCGATAGCCGCGTGAAGATTGTGGTAGTTCCCACCGACGAGGAACTCCTCATTGCCAGCGACACGCTCGGCCTCGTGAAATAACGCTGGATAGTTTATCCTTCTAGCAATAGTCATCGCCCCCATGCGAAGCATATTTGTGCAACGCATGGGGGCGATGTATTTTTGTTGAATATTTGAATAGCGTTTGAATGGTGGTTAAACGCTTTGAGAATGCCGTGCAAATGCATCCGTGAGGCCGTGTAGAGCGTGACGTTTTGGAAACGTCACCCCCATGAGCAGATGAAAGACGCTCCATGAGTAGATGAAAGACGCTCCTTGAGCAGTTGAAAGCGTTCCATAAGCA
Organism: Bacteroidaceae bacterium; assembly: GCA_963649665.1. Classification (GTDB taxonomy): domain Bacteria; phylum Bacteroidota; class Bacteroidia; order Bacteroidales; family Bacteroidaceae; genus Alloprevotella. Next base: position 42,885 of record CAVJJO010000004.1, read on the forward strand.
GTTGAAAGCGTTCCTTGAGCAGTTGAAAGCGTTCCATAAGCAGATGAAATTTCCCCCTCACACCACTTGCAGCGACTTTAGCTCTATGTATTTGTTCACGGCGGCTACGGTAAGGTTCTGCGGTGTGGTGAAGAGCGTGTAGATGCCGTTGCGGCGGAGTTCGGTGCAGAGGCTGCGCTTTTCGAGCATGGCGTCGGCAGCAAGCGTGTGGAACTTCTGGTCTTCGATGCTTTCTATGGGTTTCTCCGCTTCGCGTCGCAAGTCGGGGTCGTCGAAGAGGACTACGAGCAGGCAATGGTGGCGTGCGAGGCGGCGCAGGTAGCCCATTTGGCGCATGAGGCCGTCGCGTGTGGTGAAGTCGGTGAAGAGCATGAGTAGCGAGCGGCGGTGGATGTGGCGGCTGATGTGGGCGCAAAGTGCGGAGAAGTCCGTTTCGGCATAGTCGCACTTTTCGGCATAGAGCGCATTGAGTATGCGGTGCATTTGGTTCGTGCGGTTTTCCGCCTTGACGGTTTGGCTGATGTGGGCGTCGAAACTCATCATGCCCGGCATGTCGTAGCGGCGTTGTGCCACGTGGGAGAGTACCAGCGTGGCGTTGATGGCATAGTCGATGAGCTGCATGCCGTCAAATGTGCGTTGCATGGTCCGCCCCTTGTCGAGCAGGAACCATACGGGCTGCGAGCGTTCGTCGCGGTAGACGTTTACCATCCACCGTGCTGTGCGGGCGGATGCTTTCCAGTTGATGGTGCGGAAGTCGTCGCCTGCCACGTAGTCTTTTATCTGCTCAAATTCCGTGCTGTTGCCGGCTCGGCGCACGCGTTTCTGTCCGTTTTGGAGCGTCATGGCGTTGGCGGCGGCAAGTTCGTAGCGGTCGAGATGCAGATAGGACGGATATACTTTCACGGCGGTGGTTTTGTCGCCGAAGCGGTGCTTGCGCTCCCAAAGTCCGACGGGACTGCCCACGTAGGCCAGCACTTGTCCGAACTCGTAGCTGCCGCGCGCCACGGGGCGCAGCGTGTAGTGGATGGACTTGCTTTCGCTGCGCTTCAGTTTCAGGGGAAAACGGGCGTTGTGGAAAAGAAACTCACGCGGAAGTTCATCTATTACGGTAAGCGAGATGGGCAGACGGGAGAGGTTGCGCACGGCAATGCACACGTCGTTGTCCTCGCCGTTGCTCAAGCGTTCTGCAATGGTGCGCTTGGCTTCCACCTTTGCCGAGAATGCCAGCAGCAACGCGTCAGCCAAGAGCAATGCCACCAGCAGAGCCGTGCCTACTTGCGCCGCAGTGTAGAGCGCAGGCACGAACAACCCGCCTACCGCGACTACGGCAAGCAGTGTGAGCGCGATGAAGAAACGTGAGGTGAGAAACATGGGAAGGAAAATGTGCAGTTATGCGAATGGATAGGGGTTACTCTTCCACCTTGGCGGCTTCGAGCAAGCGGTTTACGGCGCGCTCCACGGAGAGGCCTTCCATTTCGGCTTCGGCGGTGAGCTGTATGCGGTGGGCGAGCACGGCGGGCGCCACGTGTTTCACATCGTCGGGCGTCACGAAGTCGCGTCCCGAAATGAGCGCGTAGGCCTTTGCCATGGCGAGCAGCGCCACGGCGGCGCGGGGCGAGGCTCCGAGGTAGATGAAACGCGAGGTGCGCGTTTGCTGCGTGATGGAGCAGATGTAGCGCAAGATGGCGTCGTCGACCGTCACGTCGGCAAGCATGGCACGAAGGGCGAGGAGTTCGTCGTGCGTCACTACGGGGGCTACCGCCGTGAGGTTCTGCAGATTGTGGGCCTGGTGGCGGCGGAGTATTTCGAACTCCTCGTCGGCAGAGGGGTAACCCATGCTTATCTTCACGATGAAGCGGTCGAGCTGCGCTTCGGGCAGTTTGTATGTGCCTTCCTGCTCCACGGGATTTTGTGTGGCAATGATGGTGAAGAGCGGATCCATGAGGTGCGTGGTGCCGTCGATGGTGGCTTGGCGTTCTTCCATCACTTCAAAGAGAGCGGCCTGCGTTTTGGCGGGAGCGCGGTTTATCTCGTCTACGAGAAGCATTTGCTTGAAGATGGGACCTGCGTGGAAGGAGAATTCCTGCGTTTTCATGTTGAACACGGAGGTGCCCAACACGTCGCTCGGCATGAGGTCCGGCGTAAACTGCAGACGGCCGAACGAAGCGTCGATGAGTTTTGCCGTCAGGCGCGCGAGGAGCGTTTTTGCCACTCCCGGCACGCCTTCTATGAGAACGTGCCCTTTTGCCACGATGGCGGCGAGCAGAAGGTCTACTGTTTCGTCCTGACCTACCACGACGGAGGCTATCGCGGTGCGTATGGCGTTTATCTTTTCTGAAAAGTCGGTGTTCATAACTGTGAGTGTGGTGTGTGTGATGTCGATTGCTATGCTTTTGGCGTGAGCCTTTTCATGAGTTCCACGGCGCGCTTGTACATTTGCGGCGTAACGGGCGGAATCGTTTCGTTGAGCTGGTCAAGTTCGTCGAGGTCGCAGCCCACGTCGAAGGTGCTGCGTGAGGTGAGCGTGGCGAGCGTCTGCGTGACGTGAAGGCGCGTTGCATGGTTCTTGTCCTGCACGTCTATCCGGTGCTCGCGCAGCAGATGTGCGGCAAATGTGCGGTAGTGCTTATGGATGAGCGGGCTGTGGTCCGAGCGTTTGCGGTAGAGCCGTGAGAGCTGGCGCAGGAAGGAGATGGTGGTGTTCGGCTCTTCTCTCTTTTCGGGAATGGCGCGGCGGCGCCGACGTGAGTTCACGAGGAGCACGAGCACTGCGCCGATGAGGGCAAGGCGCCAGGCAAAGAGCAGCGGCGGTTGTTTCTTTATGTAGCTGAGGAGGGGCAGCCCGTCGTCCGCAAGTTCCTCGTCGCTGTCCTTTTGGTGAACGTGCACCACCGGGTGCTCTGCCAGTTCGTTCATGAGCCGGAGCGAGAGGTTGCGCATGTCGGGGTCCATCGCGGCATAGTTGGTGAAGAGGTAGGGAATGGTGACGATGTAGATTGTTCCCTCGCCCACATAGAACTTCTGCGCGACGGGCGTCATCCCTGTCTCCTCGTCATAAAAGCAGATGACTGTTTCGCTCGAATAGGGTTGGACCGAATGGTTAGAAGGAACTATGCCATAGGGAATTAAATTGTCGAAAACGGGGAACGCGTTCTGTGCGTAGACTGCTTTGCCACAGTAGGTAAGCGTGTCGTGGATGGGAAAGTGTTTGCTTCCCATCAGCCTTTGGGCATTCTTTAGGTCGAAATAGCCCGAGTGGAAAAGCAAGTCGTAGTGCAGCGTGTCTTTGAATGTAGAAGGATAGTCTTCCGCGAAAACCAAGGTGTTGCCGCGTGCCACGAAATTCAAAATGGAATCGATCTCGGATTCGGCGATAGTAAAGTAGTTTTCCACCGTCAGCACTTGCTCGTGGGTAGACTTGGCGTGCAGCTTTACGTATTCCTCGAGACTTGTGTTTTCCACACGGTAACCGTTCGGCATGGTCTCCGCCATGAGCGTGTCGAAGAGCGCCGTGCCGAAGGGGTTGCGGTCGGTGGGGCTGTAGGTAGGGGTCCAGTCGTAGCGGTGTATCACCTTTTGCTGGAAGAAAAACACGCCGACGATGAACGCCGCTACTGCGGCAATGAAGAGTAGGGTGGAGCGCTTCATTGTTCACCTCCTTTCTTCGGGAGCGGAACGTTTGCCGCCGCGAGATCCACCATATCTTTTGCCTGAGCGGCATTGGCTTCGTAGTGGCCGAAACGTATGCGCACGTAGGCCGCCGTGATCCGTTGCAGCACTTGGCGGTCGTTGCCGGGAGGAATGCTCTTCACGTAGTCGTCGGGTGTGAGGCCGGCCTTCCAGAAGAGCGTGCCGGCGTCTGCCAGGCGGCGGAGTTGCCGGAGGTAGACGAGGCGTACCGTTTCGCTGTGGTTTTCAAGTTGTATGGCTTCTGCCAGGAGACGCTCGAAGTCCACGCCGTAGATGTTTTCGTCGGCAATGGTGTAGTTCACGTTCCGCACTTCTTTCTGTATGCGCCCAGCCCAGCGGTAGCGGTTTTGCCACAGCCAGTAGATGCCAATCATCAACACCACAACTAAGGCAAAGAAGCCCAGCAACTGCGTGGCGGTCATCTGCTGCAGCCGGTACTCCCAAAAGCCGAATTTCTCACCAACCATTCGCAGCAGTTCTTCAAAGAAGCTGCGGTTGGGGCGCACGAGCTGGTCGCTGTAGGCATATTGCCCACAGCGTTCCCATGCGTTGATGTGAGCCGTGTCGCAGACGAGCGTGTCGAGCATGGTTCAGAACAGTTTTTTAGAATTCGGGAAATTCGTCCACTTCTTTTTGTGCCGTCACGCCGTCGAACTTGTCGGCAGCGTGTCCGTACTGCACGCAGATGATGCCCACGGTGAGTATGGTTAGCGCATAAGAAACGTAGATGGTAATCACCCCGCCAATGTAGCTGAAGAAGTCAACCATTCCTGCCGACGTGGCGCCGAGGTCGCTTCCGACGAAAGCCTTTACCGTGATGGCCAGATAGAGCGGGATGGAGGCAAAGCTGCCTATGACCATCGTGAGAAGCCCCATGACGAACACCGTGCTGAAGAAGCCCATCCAGCACTTGAAGCCCAGGCGCAAACTGTGGCTGATGGAGGAGAAGAGTCCTTCAGCGGTCAGCGTGTAGACGGGGAGAAACGGAATAAACGCTACCATGAGTGCTATGCAAGCCGGTAGGGTAAGAATTGCGGTCCAGGGCGAAAGTATGGTTAAACACACAAAAAGAATGACGGCTGCCACCATGATGACCATCACAACTATGCCGCTCAGAATGAGGCGCGGAACGAAACTCATGGCTCCTCGCCACACTTCGCTTGCCTTCAGCCCCTCGTTGCTTTGACCTTCCATCAGGTTGCGACGTACGAAGAAGAGGCACAGGCCATAGATGAAGAGTGCGCCTACGATGGCGCAGACGTAGTAAAGGGCAATGCCTGCCAAGTTTGTTGCGCTCATGTCGCTCCAGTTGCTGCCGCTTGAAAGCATGTCCGAAAAGGACGATTCCGTGATGCCGCTCAAGCCGAAACCTTGCAGCAGGCTGACGGGCAGCAGAAAGAGCGTGACGTACTTGAGGATGGGCTTCCATTCGCTGCGCATCCATTCGAAAACGAGCGAAAACCTTTCAGAAAAAGTGCGGGTGTGGAAAAGGATGTTCATGTTCATAAGGTTCTCTGATTTATAGTGACGCGTAATCAGTGCCAACGACGGGCTGAAAGCCCAATGAGCGCATAGCCCAGGGCAA
>CAVJJO010000005.1:0-47617 GCA_963649665.1 Bacteroidaceae bacterium
AAACCATATGATATTAACGCTTTTGCCCTTTCAGGGCGCGTTGCTACTCACGATGGAACCCAGGGCGTTGCCCTGGGCTAGGCGCAGGTTGGGCTTTCAGCCCGTCGTTGGCGCATTTTTCCAATTGAAAAACTGCGCAAGTTATTTTTTGAAATTCACTATATAAGGCGAGCGTTATGGGCGTTCATGGCCTTTGCTACGCTTCTCTTGTTCCGAAGATGGCTGTGCCGATGCGCACGAACGTGGCGCCTTCTTCCATGGCTATTGGATAGTCGTGCGACATGCCCCAGGAACGTTCGCAGAAAGCGTCGTCTGCGGCAAAGAAGCGTTCTTTGGTTTCGCGGAAGAATTCAAGCGCTGAGTGGAATTCGCTTCTCACCTGCTCCATGTCCGTTGTGTTCGACGCCATGCACATGAGGCCGCAAAGCTGCACGTGCTCCATGTGGCGCCACTCGCCGTCCTCAAGAAGGGCAGTGCAGGCAGCCGGCGTAAGGCCGAACTTCGTTTCCTCCTGCGCAATGTGGAGCTCCAATAAGCAACGGATCACACGACCTTGCTTTGCTCCCTGCTTCTCAATCTCGCGAAGGAGCTTGAGCGAGTCGACCGTGTGGATGAGCGAAACGTAGGGCGCGATGTATTTCACCTTGTTTATCTGAAGGTGGCCAATGAAGTGCCATTCGATGTCCGTCGGCAACGTTTTTCGCTTCTCTTCCAATTCCTGAACACGGCTTTCACCGAAAATGCGTTGCCCTTCATCGTAAGCTTCTTGGATGAGCGCAGCGGGGTGGAACTTCGAAACGGCCACGAGGCGTACACCCGGCGCAATGGTGGACTTTACTTTGCTGAGATTAAGCATTGGCGAATGGTTTTGCTGATATAACATAGGGACTTTTGCTTAACGGGCGCCATGTATTGGCAGGCTCATTATGCAAAAGTCCCTTTGGGTATAGATGCAATTATTGCTCTTCAAACTCCGGCTTGTCTTCTCCGGGCTTTGTCTGCACGTAGTGGAACACGTCCATGATGGCCGTTTCCGTTACGGAGGCGATGGTGTAGTCCATCATAGAGCCCTTCATGCCTTCGTCAAGGCGCTTGATGGAGTCGCGAAGGTCGCTGGCCTGGATGAGCACGTTCTGCGACGTTTTCTTCTCCTTTCCGCTCTTCTCGTCGAGCGTGATAAACACGAGCTTGGCGCGGAAGAATCGGTCGGCGCTGTCGTCGCCGGGAGCCTCGAAGAGTTCTGCGTAGCGGGCGCGCTTGATGTCGCTCACTTCAAACTCGCCGGACATAAACGGCGTGATTTCTTCGATGATGCGGCGCTCTGCCTCAGTGAAGTTCAGCGCGTCTACGAGGTAAGGTTCGTTTACTTTCTTGACAAGACCGTTCTCCATGGTCTTCTCGTATCGTACTTTACATTCAAACCAGTTGTTGTTCATTGTGGTGTTCGTTTATTGTGGTTTTATGGAGCCGGAATTGCGGCTTCCGGCCTTTGCGGTCGGCAAAGGTACGCATTTCGTTGAGATTCGGCGCTCATGGGACGAGGTTTTAATCCCTTGTGCATTTCACGGAAGTTCATGGCGGATGCGGTTCTCCGTGACGCGTACTTGCCCTTTCTCTTCCGTAAACCTTCCGTGTGCGATGGCGTGGCAGGGGCAACTGTGGTAACACGCCATACAGAGCGTGCAGCGTTCGCCCCAAAGCGGGGCGCCGCTTTCCGTGTGGGCAATGTTCTCAAGAGGGCACACTTGCTGGCAACGTCCGCATTTCCTGCATTTGTTCTCGTCCACGCGGAATCCGTGCGGTGAGGTGAGAAACTTGTGGAAGAGCTTGCCTATCACGTAAGTCTTCAGCCAAGGGAAGCTGCCGTAGTGAATGTCGCTTGAATAGGATGGGGCTTTGCGGTTTACGGCGTCGGCAATGCGCGTGGAAATGGTGCGTCGCGCAGCGGCTCGTTTCTCTTCCTCAAGCTCTGTAGAGTCGGTGTTGAAGCCTGGCAGGCATACATACGTGTTGCGCAGCTTGACGGAAAACGCGGCATTCAGAATCCAACCGCGTACCTTGAGCGCGCGGGACAATTCGCGGTCGGTGCGCCCCGTGTCGTCGCCGCAAGTAAGCAATGCATATACGTACGGCCTTTCGCCGTTCTTCCAGTAAGGCAGACGTGCGATGAAATCTCTCACCGCCGCCGGCATGTTCCAGCCATAAACGGGAAAAACAAATCCGATGGCCTGTGCTTTGGCGCAAATCTCGTCAATGCGTTCCGGTTTCTCGCCCGTCATCATGCAGATCTCGTCGTTCGTCTCCTGTGCGAGCAGGCGGGCTGCCCAAAGCGAATTGCCCGTTCCGCTGAAGCAAAATATCATAACACGAGCGGCTTGGTGAATACGAAACAGTTTTTGAACACCTTCTCCGCCTCGGGCACGGGGCGGTCGAATATGCCGTAGAGTGTGCTTCCGCTGCCGCTCATCGATGCATAGAGCGCTCCCATGTCGTAGAGCGTTTGTTTGATGGCGGGAAGTTCGGGGTGGTTCGGGAACACCGACTCTTCGAAATCGTTGACCACCGTGTGGCGCCACGTTTCGATAGGTTGCTTGAGTGAAGAGGTCAAGTCAAACTGCGGGATGTGGGGATGCACGTTCGCATAAGCCTCTTTTGTGCTGACGAAAACGTCGGGCTTTACCAGCACGATATGCTTACCCTTGAGCGAAAGCGGGTAGGGGGTAAGCACGTCGCCTATGCCGGTGGCATAAGCCGCCTTGTTGCGGATGAAGAAGGCGCAGTCGGCGCCAAACTTTGCTACGCGCCGTTCCATTTCGTCGTCCGAAAGTCCAAGTTCGAAAAGTTCGTTAAGCCCTTTGAGCATGAATGCCGCATCGCTGCTGCCTCCTCCCAGCCCCGCACCCGTAGGGACGTGCTTGTAGAGCGTTACCTCTATGGGCGGAAACTTGAATTCCTTTCGAAGACTCTCGTAGACTTTCGTCACAATGTTGTCTGCCAGTTCGCCTTCAATCTTCTTTCCGCCTACGGAAAGCCTGAAGGGGGCGTCAAGCTCGTTTGCCAAAGAGATTTCCAGATTGTCGCGCAGCGGGATGGGGTAGAAAAGCGTTTCCAAGTCGTGGTAGCCATCCTCGCGGCGGCGCACCACGTGAAGGCCAATGTTTATCTTGCAGTTGGGTAGTAAAAGAAGGGAAGATTTCATGAGCGTGGAGTATAGGTGTGGTCACAAAGGTACGAAAAGCCCGTTTATAGCAGAATTTTGCGCTTTGCGAAATGAGCAAAAGTCCGGTATAGGGCAAAAATGCAACGTTTTTCTTGCGGATTATAGCGTCAAGTGGTATCTTTGCTTTCAAATATTTCACATATGGGACTCTTATCCAAGCTATTCAATAATAAAAAGTCACAGCAGGAAGCAGGATGGCGCGTAGGCGGCATGGAAGATTTCATGATGCTTATCCGCGTTTACTACCAGGCTGTGATGGCTGCCAATCTCGGCATAAGCAATCTCGCAGCACTCCCCGACCTCCGCGTGTTCAAGCAGACGCTCCACGTGCAGACTGTCAACAACCGATTGGGAATAGGCGAGAAAAACCGCTGCAAAAAGATGCTTATGGAAATTTACTCCATCGACGAGAATTTCTTCCGTGAGATCGACGCCAGCATCAAGCGCCACTGCCGTTCAGTCAACGACGTGCGCAACTATCTCTTCCTCTTCCAAGGTTTCTCGCAAGAGCTGATGATGCTCATGGGCAACCTGATGAAGTGGAAATTCCGTCTTCCCGGATTCTTCCGCAAGGCACTCTACGACTTGACTGCAAAGCAGGTGAACCAAGTGCTCACCAAAGACAATTGGAAGGACGACGGCGTGCGTAAGGCCTGCGCCTCTGTCCGCCGTTATCAGCAGCAACTCGGCTACAGCGCAGAGTGGATGACCACCTACGTCTACAACGTGGTAATCCTTGCTAAGAAAGAACCCAAACCCGACGACAAGGAATAGCTCTTCAACAGCAGACGACTCCTTTTTACTTATCCCTTTTTTTTATTCCGCGCTCCCTCTACATAGGGCGCTATAAAGCATTTCTTCATGACCAAAGAAGAAGAAAAGTCACTACACGAATTTGAGGCTCTCGTGCGCCGGCTCATGTCGGCGTACAAATTGTTGCGTACTGAAAACGCACAGTTGAAAGAAGCCTTGGATGAGTGTCGGCAGCAGCTTGCCGATGCTGAAAAGCGCGTGGCGGAAGCACGGGATGAATACCACACGCTCAAAACGGCGCGCATGATAGAAGTAAGCGGCGGCGACATCAAAGAGTCGCGCGCACGTTTGTCGAAACTCATACGCGAAGTAGACAAGTGCATAGCATTGCTCGACGTCTGAGATTGAGCTTTAAAGGTTTTACAAGTAGAAACGTCCTAAAAGATTATCCATTATGGCACAAGATAACGGCAAAATGGTCATCCAGCTCCTCATCGGCAAACAGATGTATCCCATCACCGTGCTCCGCGAGCAGGAAGAAATTTTCCGAAAGGCCGCCCGCCTTATCAACGAGAAGTTGAGCCGCTACGAGCAGGCCTATCCCAGTCAAGGCTACGAGAAGTATACCTCCGTGGCACTCCTCGACTTTGCCGTGCGTGCCCTACAACTGGAAAACCAAAAGGACCAGTCACCTTACGCCGACACCGTCAATAGACTTTCCGACGAAATCGGCGAGCTGTTCGAAGGAAAAGAGTAAATCCGAGAGAACAAGCAAATCTTATATCATATTTACACACCCAACTCCCACATGAATTTCATATATCTCATCATTGGACTTCTTGTTGGTGCCGCAGCAGGGTACAGCTTCTTCCGCTATGTGCTTAAGAAGAAGTACAACCGCATGATCGACAGTGCCAACCAGGAAGCCAACGTCATCAAGGAAAAGAAACTCCTTGAAGTCAAGGAAAAGTTTCTCAACAAAAAGTCCGAACTCGAAAAAGAAGTGCAGCAGCGCAACCAGCGCATTGCACAGGTAGAAAACAAACTCAAGCAACGCGAAATAGGACTCAACCAGCGCCAAGAGGATCTTGGCAGACGCAAACAGGAACTCGACAACACGCAGAACCGTTTGGCAAACCAGCAGCAGAACCTTGCCCGTAAGGAAGAGGAACTTGCCAAAATACAGCAAAAGGAACGCGAGAAACTTGAAGAACTCTCCGGACTTTCTGCAGAAGAAGCCAAGAAACGACTCGTCGACTCACTCAAGGACGAGGCACGCACCGATGCCGCAAGCTACATCAACGAAATCATGGACGATGCCAAGATGACGGCCAACAAGGAAGCCAAGCGCATCGTCATTCAGACCATTCAGCGCGTAGCCACCGAAACCGCCATCGAGAATAGCGTGACGGTGTTCCACATCGACAACGATGAAGTGAAAGGCCGCATCATCGGTCGTGAAGGCCGCAACATCCGCGCACTTGAAGCCGCTACCGGCGTGGAAATCGTGGTAGACGACACGCCCGAAGCCATCGTCATCAGCGCCTTCGATCCCGTGCGTCGCGAAATCTGCCGTTTGGCTCTTCACCAGCTCATCTCCGATGGACGTATCCATCCGGCACGTATCGAAGAGGTAGTAGCTAAAGTGAAGAAGCAGGTGGAAGAAGAAGTAATCGAAACCGGTAAACGCACCGCCATCGACCTCGGCATACACGGCCTTCATCCCGAACTCATCCGCATTGTCGGTAAAATGAAGTACCGTTCTTCATATGGCCAAAACCTCCTTCAGCATGCTCGCGAAACGGCAAACCTCTGTTCCGTGATGGCTGCAGAACTTGGTCTCAACCCGAAGAAGGCGAAGCGTGCCGGACTCCTTCACGACATCGGCAAGGTGCCCGACGAAGAAAGCGAACTTCCCCACGCACTCTACGGCGCCAAGTTGGCTGAGAAGTATAAGGAAAAGCCCGAAATCGTCAACGCCATCGGTGCTCACCACGACGAAATGGAAATGACCACGCTTCTTGCGCCCATCGTGCAGGTTTGCGATGCCATCAGTGGCGCCCGTCCCGGCGCACGTCGCGAAATTGTGGAAGCCTACATCAAGCGTCTCAACGATCTTGAGAACATCGCTTCAAGCTACGAGGGCGTTACGAAGACCTACGCCATTCAGGCAGGTCGCGAGCTCCGTGTGATTGTGGGCGCAGACAAGATTGACGACAAGCAGATTGAAAAGCTCAGTGCCGACATCGCACGCCGCATTCAGGACGAGATGACTTATCCTGGACAGGTGAAGATTACCGTAATCCGCGAAACACGTTCGGTAAGCTACGCCAAGTAAGGCATTCCGCCTTTCCTAGTTCAAATGACATACCCGCCACAGTAAAGTGGTGACAACCTTACGGACAGAATGACTGCTTCTGACGTTCCATAGAATCCAAGTCCCTTGGGATTCGAAGGGCAAGGCAGTCATTCTGTCCGTTGCGTTATTTGTCCCTCCCTTTAGCAAACACTCCTTTTAGTAGCGTATCGGGTGATTATAGATTAACCGCCTTGATTACTTCTAAAACAAATTTCTCAAACGTAATAGATCTTTCCAAATAAAATGAGCGAAACACAAAAACGAGTTTTTACGCCATGGACTTGGGTGCCGACGCTTTATATGGCCGAAGGCTTGCCCTACGTAATAGTAATGTCTGTGGCTCTTGTGATGTATCAACGTCTCGGTCTCAGCAACGAGGAAATAGCCCTCTACACATCGTGGCTCTATCTTCCTTGGGTCATTAAACCCTTCTGGAGTCCGGTCGTCGATTTGCTGCGCACCAAACGCTGGTGGATTGTAGTGATGCAATTCCTCGTCAGCGCGTCACTCGGCGGTCTTGCCTTCACGCTTAATGCTCCCCACTTCGTACAGTATTCGCTCGCCATGCTTTGGGTGATGGCATTCAGCAGTGCCACGCACGACATCTCGGCAGACGGCTTTTATATGTTGGCGCTCAATCCGCGCGAGCAAGCCTTCTTCGTGGGCATACGCTCCACGTTCTACCGTGTGGCAAGCATCATGGGGCAAGGTCTCCTGTGCATGATAGCCGGCCGAGTGGAAACGATAGTGAAACCTTCGCAGGCCTGGGCTATGACCTTCGCTTTCACGGCAGCCCTTTTCTTCTGCTTCTTCGTTTACCACGCCAAGATGTTGCCGTATCCCGCATCGGACCATCAGCGGCCTCACGTCCAGTGGAACAACGTTTTCGTGAAGTTCTGCGAAACGTTCGTCACTTTTTTCCGCAAGAAGCACATCGTGGTGGCTATCTTGTTTATCCTTCTCTATCGTTTGCCCGAAGCATTGTTGGTAAAGATATGTCCGCTCTTCCTTTTGGGAAGTACCGAATCCGGCGGGCTCGGACTCACCACGGGCGACTATGGCATGGTTCAAGGCACCCTTGGTGTGATAGGCCTTACATTGGGCGGTATTCTCGGAGGCATTATGGCAGACCACGGAGGCTTGAAGCGTTGGCTTTGGCCTATGGTGCTTAGCATCACTTTGCCCGATGCAGTCTACATTGGTCTTGCCTATTTCCAGCCCGATGGCTTGTTCTGGGTAAGCACATGCGTCTTTGTGGAGCAATTCGGCTATGGCTTCGGCTTTACGGCTTATATGCTCTACCTTATTTATTTCTCTCGTGGCGAACTCTCCACGGCGCATTATTCGTTCTGTACGGGACTTATGGCGCTCGGCATGATGTTTCCCGGTCTCGTATCCGGCTATCTTCAAGTGCATATGGGCTATCTCAACTTCTTCATCTTTACAACGGCGCTGTGTGTGCTTACGTTCATCGTGGCGGCTCTGATAAAGTTCGACGAAGAGCCTGGCGATGATCCTTTGGCAAAAAAAAGCGACCTTCCCGATAAAGACTAACAAACAACATAAACAAATTCTCATAATCCCCTTCCCATGAAACACAACCATCTGTTTGCGGGACTCCTTCTCGCGGCGCTTTCCACAGGGCAAGCCACTGCGCAGTTTTCGCTCGTGAATCCTGTGCCTCAGAAAATACAACTTACGCAGGCTACCGATGTGCTTTTCGATGCGCCGACGGCTTGGAACATCAAGACCGACGCTTCGCGTGCTGCTTCCTTCGCTGTAGCTTCGTTGAAAGCGCAGACTTCCGAAATTGCTGTCAATGCGAAGGCCAAGTTCACCATTACCCTCGGCGTGAAAGGCGACAAGGCCGTTTCCAAATATGCCTCCAAAGTTCCTTCAAAAGCTGAAGGCTATTGGATGAGCGTAACGCAGAAAGGAATCGTAATAGTCGGTAACGACGAGGAAGGACTCTTCTACGGCATTGAAACCCTTCTCGGCTCCATGAATAATGGAAAACTCCAGGAAGGTACCGTTCAGGACTGGCCCGACGTTCCTTTCCGCGGCACCGTGGAAGGTTTCTATGGCACGCCTTGGAGTCATAAGGCACGTTTGAGCCAGATAGAATTCTATGGCCGCAACAAGATGAACGTCTATATCTACGGTCCTAAGGACGATCCTTACCACCGTGCTGAATGGCGCAAGCCCTATCCCGAAGCCGACGCTCAGCGTATCAAGGAACTTAACGACCATGCCAAAGCAAATGGCGTGAAGTTCTATTGGGCTATCCATCCGGGTGTGGACATCAAGTGGACTACTGAAGACCGCGACGCATTGGTAGCCAAACTCGAAAAGATGTATCAGCTTGGCATCCGTTCCTATGCCGTATTCTTCGACGACATTTGGGGCGAAGGTGCCAAGGCCGACAAGCAGGCAGAACTGCTCAACTATGTCGACGAACATTTCATTCACAAATACAAGGACGTTTCCCCGCTTATCATGTGTCCCACAGAGTACAACCGTGCTTGGGCAAACGACGAGAAGGGCTATCTGCGCACTTTGGGCACGAAGATGAATAAGGACGTGCAGATTATGTGGACTGGCAATAGCGTGGTACATTGCATCGACAAGGAGTCAATGGAATGGATAAACAAACGCATCGACCGCAAGGCTTACATCTGGTGGAACTTCCCCGTGAGCGACTTCGTGCGCGACCATATCCTTCTCGGTCCGGCTTACGGCAACGGTCTCGACATTGCCGACGATGTTTCGGGTTTCGTTTCCAATCCTATGGAACATGCCGAAGCGTCGAAGATTTCGCTCTACGGCATTGCGGACTACACGTGGAACATGAAGAACTACGACTACGAGCGCGATTGGGAACGTGGCCTTCGTGCTGTGCTTCCTTCCAATGCTTCAGCGCTCCGCACTTTTGCCCTTTACAGCAAGGATCTTGGTCAGAACGGCCATGGTTTCCGTCGTGAAGAAGGCGACGAACTCAAGTCGGTGGCAGAAGCAGCGCTTAATGGAAATAAAGAGTCGTTGGGCATGCTCCTTCAGAAGAGTATGGAACTGAAACTGGCTTGCGACGTTCTCCTCGGCGACAAGAGCAATCCGGAACTCATCCGCGAACTCCGTCCGTGGCTTCTTCAGGGACGCAACCTCGCGGACTACGGCGTGAGCGTTTGTTCCCTCGTGCTTTCCGGCAATCCTCCTGCAGGTCAGCAAAGCTATCCTTCCTTTACCGACTTTTATGCCCAGGCGCGTTCCATTCAGGAGCAAATGTATGCGTTGGAGAATTCATCCGTGCGCCATGCGCTTCAGCCCGGCATCAAGGTGGGAACAAAGGTGATGCTCCCAACGCTCAACAAACTCTTCACGCAAGCCGTTGACGCTTACAATGCGAAGAACGGTACGGCGCTTGTCAACTCCGCAGAGTACAATCCGTATAAACTTTCGAGCGATGTGGCTCAGTTGAACCTCCTTCCCGTAACGGTTCGCGGCAACAAGGTGAGCGTGGCTCCTTCTAATGAAGTGATAAACTGGCAGAAGGACGGCGCATTGCTTATTGAGGCCGACCGCGACATTACTTTTGCTGGCATGGACTTCAACCTCGGCGTTGAAGGCGTGGCAAAGAACTTCAAGCTTGAGCTTTACACGAATGGCGAATGGAAGACCATTTCGTTGCTTCACTATGCCGATAACGACCCCGTTATTCACACTGGCAACGAACTTGGCGGCATGAGCGCTTCCAAACTCCGTTTGACCAATGTTTCCGGACACGAAATGAAGGTATACTTCCGCAGCTTCAACTTCGTAAAGCAATAACACTACAACGCTAATATAAAAACCACCGTGTAATGTTCGCATTCGGCTATTCGCTTGAATGCGGACGTTACACGGTGGTTTTTATTTATAAATGCGTCGCCCTCTTATTCTCCCTCCACTTTGCATCCGGAGAAATACATGTCGGTGCGCGCCTTTTCGGGAGAGAATGTATAATAGGTGCAGACGGCAGTGGAGCATACATGTCCGCCTTCGTCGGTAAGCGTGGCTTCAATGGTGACGATGTTGCGCATGCGACCCGTTATGTGAGCGCGCAGCGTGACGGGGCCGCCGTCGGTACGTACGGGACGGAGGTAGCGCGTCTCCATTTTAGAGGTTACGCCGCCCGTTTGGAGCTTTCGCATCACTACCCATCCGCAAATCTCGTCGAGCAGTACACTTTGAATGCCGCCGTGAAGCGTGCAAAACCAACCTTGATAGGGAGCGGTAGGTTGCCAATGGGCCACGATGTCCTCGCCGTCTTCAAAGAATTCAAGCTTCACGCCGAGCGGATTCTCCGGGGCGCAGCCGAAGCAGTTGTAGCCTTCTAGATGAAGGAAGGGGTTGATGATGCGTTTCATGTTAGAGCCTGCTTATTAGTAAACTTCCACGTAGTTGGCGAGACGTTTCGCTTTTTCGCGCAGTGCGTTGAGGTCGGCATCGAGCGAGCCGTTGCATACCACAACGCCCATACGGCGCTTCACGCGGGTGGTCGGTTTTCCGAAAATGCGTATGTCGGCATCCTCTTCGCAAGTGCGTTCGAGGCCTTTGTAGTTAGGCTGTTCTTCGCTCGCTATCGGCGAGAGAATTACGGCTGCGGCACCCGTGCGCATCTGTTTCACGCAAGGAATGGGAAGTCCGAGCACGGCACGCGCGTGAAGTTCAAATTCGTTGAAATTCTGTGTACCGGCAAGCGTCACCATGCCCGTGTCGTGCGGACGGGGCGAGAGTTCGCTGAAGTATACGCCGTTCTCGTGGCTAAGGAAGAATTCCACGCCCCAAATGCCGGCACCCGTAAGCGCTTTCGTTACCTTGTCGGCCATTCGCTGAGCCTCGGCAAGATGCTCGGGAGCAATGTGTGCGGGTTGGAAACTCTCCTGGAAGTCACCGCCTTTCTGCACGTGTCCGATGGGAGGGCAGAAGAGCGTGGGGCCGTCCTTTTGCGTTACGGTGAGAAGGGTAATCTCGCTGTCGAAGTGGATGAATTCTTCTATGATCACTTCTTCAATGTCGCCGCGGCTGCCGCCCATCGCATATTCCCAGGCGTGCTGGAGTTCGTCCTCGCTCTTTACAAGCGACTGTCCTTTGCCCGACGACGACATCAACGGCTTCACTACGCAGGGGAAACCGATAAGTTCGGCGTGCGACTTGAGCTCTTCATAGCTCTTGGCGTAGAAATATTTTGCTGTCTTTAAGCCCAACTCCTTTGCCGCAAGGTCGCGGATGGCTTTGCGGTTCATCGTGTAGTTTACGGCACGCGCCGACGGAACCACTTGTATGCCCTCTTTCTCGAAATCGTAGAGACGCTCGGTGCGGATGGCTTCAATCTCGGGAACGATGAGGTCTGGCTTGTGCTTTTCTACTACGCGCTCCAGCGCTTCGCCGTCGAGCATGGAAAACACTTCGTATTCGTCTGCAACCTGCATGGCGGGAGCACCAGCGTAGCTGTCGCAAGCTATTACGTGTTGACCGAGTCGTTGTACCGCAATGGTAAATTCCTTTCCGAGTTCACCTGAACCTAAAAGCAAAATTTTCTTCATTGTATAATGATGTTAGGATATTTCTCTGAGTGTAGCCGTGTTCCTTGGGAACATTTTATAAGACGCTTGAAGAAGCGTGCTTCAAGTGTGTATAACGGACAAAGCCTGAGATAGGCAAGAGGTTTCTGCTTATCCCAGACTTTGCAAAGTTACGTTTTTTCTTTTGAGCTTTGTAGCGTATTGCGTTGAAAGCTTGGCATCATTTACCGAAGCGCGCGGTGCGTCAGTTGTGTTGCGTGCTTCAGCACACGGCTCCGCCATTGTTGCAAATCGATGCGGCCATTTCGCGTGCTTCGCTTTCGTTGTTCTTTTCAGGGACGTAGCAACGCGCAAACGTCCTGATGAAAAGAAGTGTCTTTTCGTTGGGGTGGGGGAGTGATGGAGTAGAATTCGTCATCGGCTTGGGGCTTTGGTTATAAGTGTTTTGGCAAAACTGTATGCACTTGCGTTGCTCACAGTTGTGCTTGTTATACTTATAACGTTGTCCTAAACCCTTTTATTGTCCGTAGTCAAGATTTTATGCAGTTTATTCCAACGACAAACTCATGTGGAATTCTTCTGCCATCTTTTTCATGTTGTTGATGCCGTAGCGCACGCGGCCGAGGGCGGTGTTGATGCTTACGTTTGTGGCTTCTGCTATTTCTTTAAAACTCATGTCTTGGTAGAAACGCATGTATATCACCTGGCGCTGTGCATCGGGCAGATGATCCATGAGCCGGCGTATGTCCTTGAGTACTTGCTCGTTGTAGAGTTCGTTTTCACGGTACGTGTCAAAAAGCAGCGTGGTGTAGTCTTCGCTCTTTTCCGTGTCGGCTTCGCGTACCATGATGTCGTTCCGTTCGTTGCGGAACTGGTCAATGAGCAGATTGTGTGCAATGCGTGTCAGCCACGAATAAAACTTTCCGTTACTCGTGTAGCGTCCCTGACGCAGGTTTACGATGGCTTTGACGAAGGTCTCTTGAAAGAGATCGTCTGCCATGTCCTCGTTGCGGACCACATAAAGTATATAAGAGTAGAGCTTGTCTTGGTGACGTTTCAATAAAACATCAAAAGCAGCTTCGTTTCCGGACATAAATTCCTCTACCAACTTGTCGTCGGCAGTGTTGAATAACTGTTCCATTACTTTTCGTTTTGTTGGTTTGAAGTAATGTCTGTCCTATAGGCTTGTGCTTTTGAGTTGAAAAATGTTTGTCGGCTTTAAGCTGACCAAGTTATTAATTTCTTTATTGTAGCTCTTACCATTGTGTGGCTTGACTACTTCTTTTTGGTTTTGCAAATATAAAGTTTCCCTTCCAACCGTCCAAGCAATTTGCTTCCATTTTATCATTATCGTTAAATTGTCCTTCTTTATAAGGTATCTTATGCTTGCTGAGATTCCGTTATTTACCGTCGGATGGCAAGGAGGATTATTCTGCGTAAATATTGCTATCGGTTTTTACTGCAAAAACTAGCGGAAAATATCTTCTAACCGCAAGAAACAAAGAATAATACGCGATTACTAAAGGGTAAAAAATATAGACAAACGCATATCTTAAACTAGAGTCGTTAGGGTGAAAAATTAACGTAAGGTTACATATAACCTGTCTTCTCTAGCATTCAAAGGCTCAATTGGTGACTATCTCAAATAGCATGTCTGAGTTGTCTGCGTGCATCCCTGTAAACATAAATTCCTACCTTTGCGTCCACCAAACGCTCTCTCCGACATGATAGACCAACCTCTATATACTCCATTTAGTTCATTCCTTGCCACGCATTTTGGTGCACGGCGTGTTCAGAAATTGCCCGTTAATACGGGCTTTACTTGTCCTGTTCGTGATGGTAAAATCTCTTCTTCTGGTTGTGGTTTTTGCAATGGGAGAAGTTTTGTTCCCTCTTATTGCGAAGTTGGAGACGATATCTCGTTGCAGCTAGAAAAAGGCAAAAACTTCTTCGCTCGAAAATACAGGAGTACTGAATCGCCTGTCTATTTGGCTTATTTCCAGTCTGCTACCAATACTTATGCCGCGGTTCACTCTTTGCGAGAAAAGTATGAACGGGCACTTTCTGTGGAAGGTGTTGGTGGTTTGGTTGTATCTACTCGTCCCGATTGTATAGATGAGGAAGTGGCCGGACTTCTTGGCGAAATCTCGGAACGTGCCTTCGTGATGGTGGAGTTGGGGTGCGAATCTTTCGACGATGATGTGTTGGAAAGTGTAGGCCGCGGGCACAAGGTTGCTCATACATTATCGGCTGTGGAAATGCTGAAAACGTATGGTCTGCCCGTTTCCGTTCATCTTATATTCGGATTGCCTGAAGAAAAACCGAACTATGTAGTTCGCAATGCTGAAATGTTGAATCTTTTAGCGGTTAATGCCGTAAAACTACATCAACTTCAGATAGTTAGAAGCTCTCGTTTTTGTAGGGACTACGCACAAGATCCTTCGTATTTCAAACTTTATTCCGTTGAAGATTATGTAAATGACGTATGTCTATTCCTTGAACATCTTTCACCTTCTATCGCGATAGACCGTTTCGTGTCTGAAATGCCAGCGGCCGATTTGGTCGCTCCCAAATGGGGCTTGAAGCCCGATGCAATATTGTCTTTGATAAAGGAAGAAATGCAGAGGCGTCATTCCTTTCAGGGAAAGCGAATTATATCAGCATAAAATCAAGTAATTGCTTGATAATATGCGGCATAAAAAAACTTAAGTTATTGTCAGAGGTCATTTGTAGGCGAAGTACATGAGGGGCGTTAGCAGCTGCCCCCTATACGCTTCATGCCAATGCTGGAAGCGCGTATGTTCAATGGGTAATGCACGTACGTTCAATGGGTAATGCACGTACGTTCAATGGGTAATGCACGTACGTTCAATGGGCAATGCACGTACGTTCAATGGGCAATGCACGTACTTGTGTTCTAGGAATTCGGGAGACTTCCAAATTCTTCGGCTTGACTTGTCAAGCCTTCCCGTAATTCTATCTTTTCAAGATGTTGGGAAAAATCTCTAATTCTCTAATTCTTGACCTATTAATATCGTATAGAGTAGTCAAGACGGGAGTCTTGCCCCCCATGCGCTTCGCACCAACGCTTACCTCCACCAGAGCAGTCCCATCCTCCGTAAACGAATCTTTCGTTTGTTAATTTTTTGCCCTTCAATTTTTCGTCAGTTCGGTTCAAACTAGAAAAATGTAATCTGCTTTTCAGCATATTTTCTGCTCATTTCTATCCCTTCAAGGCATCCCAAAATTTTGGGCTTAGGGGGAATTTTTCCTAGATGCCTTGGAGTTTTTGCGGAAAGCGTTTCAAATTCTGCTCCGAGCAGTCGCTTTTTGCAGTTGTGTACGAGTAATCCTGAATCGATGTATATTCTGCAAGAAAGTATTCTACAATTATGTACGCTGAAAATCGCATATTTTCGAACGACTCTGTGTTTGGTGATTTCTACGCGAATCTCAGTGTTAAAATTAAGCCTTGAGAACCTGCCTTTGGTGCGATAGCGCATGGAGGTCAAGACTCCAGTCTTGACAGATGAGTGCGTGAAATCTGCCGGTTTGCTTAATCAAACCGCTCCGAGTCGTTTTTGTTGCAGTGCTGCTTTTCTAAATCTCCAAGCTATTCTTGGCACAAGATCATGCCTAGATGATGCATCTCGTTTGCCACCTCTTCATGGCATTATGCTCCTTTTGTTTCATTCGTATGTATCATTTCTTTACGTTCGCTGTCTTCTCCGCCCTAAAATTCGGCTTGTCAACTTCATGTTGCACAAATGTAACCTTTTTTGCTTTTGACAAAACTGTTGTAAGCTACGTTTTGCAAGAAGCGTGCTTTTGTTCTACTTCGTCTTAATATTCCACCATAACGAAATCAAAATCAGCTGCTTCGCATGATTGTGTGTGTTTGCAGCCGTTAAGCTTGTGACGTATTTGTTTATTAATAATTCTTAATGGCAGGGAAAGAGCTATCACGGACATGTTCTTCCGCACAAAAAAAAGACTAAATTTGCATCACTGCTTATAGTCTATGGGCAGATCTAACCATAACGAATTGATATCTCAACATTCCAAAGCAATAAATTAAAACAAAATAATTAATCGAATTAATGCGTATGAAAAACCGTTTTTGCAGAATGGGAAAATCACTGCTTGGCGCAGCGTGTTTGCTCTCTGTATGCGGCGTAACGTATTCTTGTTCGGATGACTATGATCTTCCTTATACGAAGCCGAGTTTCTTGGGCAAGAGTATCTACGACGAATTAAAAGGGCGGACTGATCGTAAGTTTACAACTATGATCAGACTGATTGACGACCTCGGTCAGAAAGACGTGTTGTCGAAGACTGGTAGCAAGACGATGTTCGTTGCCGACGACGAAGCCTTTGCAAAATTCTTCGCTAACAACAATTGGACTGACGGTAACGGCAATCCTGTAGACAGCTACGAAAAGCTTTCTACGAACCAGAAACGTTTGCTCCTTAATGGTTCCATGATCAACAATGCCTACGTGCTTGAGAAGTTGACAAACATCCAGGGTCCCGTTAAGAACAAATGTCTCCGTCAAATCTCGGCCAGTTCGGCAACCGACTCTATTCCTTACTGGAGCTGGGACATGCTTCCCGACAACCAGAACCAGGGTCAGACCGACGAAAACGGCAAGGTTACTAACAAGGATATGCGATTCTGGGACAAGTATCGCCAGCAGTCTGTAGGCGGTATTTACATGGCGCTCGACGGCACCGACCCCATGATGACCCACTTCCTTGAGGCTCAGCTCAATGAGAAGAGCATCACTCATTCCGACATCTCCTTCATTCTCAACTACGACGGCACGTCAAAGGAATGGACGGATGCCAATACCGAAAATCGCAGCTACATCTATAATAGCCAGATTGTAGAGCAGGACGTGACCTGCTTGAACGGTTACTATAATGTGCTCGACACGGTGCTCGTTACTCCTTCCAACATGGCAGAAGTGATTCGCTCCAATGGCGACACGAAGTACTTCAGCGCTATGCTGGACCGTTTTAGCGCACCTTTCTACGACAGAACGCTTACGCAGAACTATAAGCTGCTGAACAACATCACAGCAGACTCTGTATTCAAGAAACTCTATATCTCACAGCGCTCTTCAGCCGGTGTGATTTCTGTAGGCCCCAACAACGAATCGTTGGGCGACTTCCCCTCACTTAGTTACGATCCGGGATGGAACGCTTATTACGTTTCTTCCAACATCACCAAGGAACAGGATATGGCAGCAATGTTCGTACCCTGCGACGAGGCTATGCGCAACTACTTCGTAAACGGTGGTGGTAAGGTGCTCATCGAACGTTACGGAGACCAGGCAAACACCGAAGCAAACTTGCTCCACAACCTCTATCAGATTCCTCTCAACGTAATCAAGCCGCTCATTGCCAACTTGATGAAGGAGTCGTTCAACGAGAGCGTGCCTAGCAAGTATCTCACCATCATGAACGATGCCCAGGACCCCATGTTCGATGCTTCTCAGTATCCCGGCGTGAGCGACTACAAGGCAGCCTTCAAGAAGGTGCTCCTCGCCAACAACGGTGTGGTTTACGTCATGAAGTCCGTGATTGGTCCTGCAACCTATTCTTCCGTAATGGCTCCGGTGCTTTACGACAAGAGCACGCAGGTGATGAACACCATCATCCATGCTGACGATGCGTTCACTGCAACCAACTACACCAACGCACCGCTCCGTAAGTTCTACAGCACTTACCTCCTTGCCATGCAGTCTTCCTTCTCGCTCTTCGTGCCGACGGACGACGCTTTGGCAAACTACGGTTACATCGACCCCATCGGTATGGCCAACACCAATACCAAAAACCAGTATCGCTACTGGACTTTCGAGCCCCAGGACATTACCACCTCTGGTAACATGTGCGTAGCCATCAAGGCTCAGGGTTACAACTACGATCCCGACAAACCCCTCAGCCCTGCAACGGACTCTAAGAAAGCCGGTTATCTTTCTATCGCCAACCAGAGCGTATCGGAAAGCTACGGTGTGACGAAGAAGAATCTGCTTTGCGAAATGGTTGACCACCACATCGTAGTTCACGACAACGACGACGACCTCGGCGTTCGTGGTTCACGCAGCTACTACCTCTCACGCAACGGCGCTCCCGTTTACATCGCCAAGCGCGGTGACGCCAGCGGCTTGAACATGGAAGTAGACGGCGGTCTCCAACTCCAGCTCAACAGCGATGCAGTTGCAGAGAACGACATACACCCCACTGTAACAAAGGTTTACGATATGAGTCGCGCTACCAACGACTATGGTAACGGTATGACTTACTACATCGACCGCCCCATTCAGGCTACGACCAACACGGTGTTCGGTGTATTGAAGAACACGGAAAGCTTTGCCAAGTTCTACGACATGTGCAATAGCATCAGCACCAACAGCGGTGTTTCTCTCCTCGCAGAACTCTTCCGCGACAGCACCATGACCGATGCTAACTGGAATCAGGAACTCCTTAAATACTACATATTCGCTACCAACGCAAGCTCCTCACAGACAACGGGTGCTCGCCTCACGGGTAAGGATATGAAGTTGGTTCGTTTCTTCAACGCATACCGCTACACGGTTTATGTTCCCAACGATGCCGCCATCGACCGCGCCATTGCCAATGGTCTGCCTACCATGTCGAGCATTCAGGAATATGTAGACGCCAACAAGGACGAGAACGACAAGATCAACGAAGAAGCAAAGGCCAAAGCGCAGTCAATGGTCACCACGCTCGTGAACTTCCTCAAGTACCACTTCGCTGACCAGTCGCTCTTCGTAGACAACTGCACTGAAACTACATCCTGTCAGTCTGCTTGCTCTGAGGACAACGGCGGTTTCTTGAAGCTTACCGCTCAGCAGACTCCCAACGCACTGACTCTCACCGACGTAACTGGTGCAAAGCACAGTGTGGATGTCAATGGTGTGCACAATGTATTCGCACGCGACTACGAGCTTAACGCCACTCCTACTCAGGCACGCAGCATCACCAACTCTTCTTACGTAGTGCTCCACTCTCTCGGCGACGACTATATGCTCTTCTCCGCAGATTTGAAGGATGGTTTCGCCAACGCTTGGGCAACAGCAGCAAAAGCTAAAGCCTTTACCAAGAAGTACAGAATCAAGTATTAAATCCCGACATTATGAATAACATCAAGTTTCTATTGACGCTTGCTCTGTGCTTCTGCTGCTCTCTCTCTTATGCACAAAAGCGCATATCCGGTCGCGTCTGGAGTAAACAAGACGGCGGAATCGTGATGGCAGTCGTAGTTGAGCAAGATAAGAATAACCGTAACGTCACCGCTGCGCAAACCGATGCCAACGGTAACTTCTCTATGGTTATCAAAAATCCTGCTAACCACTTGCGTGTGTCGTACATTGGTTATCAGACGAAGATTGTACAGATCGGACAGAACTCCAAATTCAATATTGAACTCATTGACAAGAATACCTTCAGCGAAGCAACGGTTTCCGTAACGCGTAAGCAGAAGAACAATGGTCTTGTCATTCCTGAACGCGAAATTTCTACCGCTCAGCAGTCACTCGATATGGACCGCATGGCTGGTCTTTCCTTCGAAACTGCAGCCGACGCTCTTCAGGGTGAAATTGCAGGTCTCGACATTGTGGCCAACTCCGGTAACCTTGGTTCAGGTTCCAGCATGCGTCTGCGTGGTGTGTCCTCCATCAATGGTAGCCAGGAGCCGCTTATCGTAGTGGACGGTAACATTTTGGAAGACTACAGCTCCGACCAGCTCGACCTCAACGATATGGAAAACCAGGAGCAGTTCGCTACTCTTCTCCAGGTTTCTCCTGAAGACATCCAGACCATCAAGGTGCTCAAGGACGCCGCCGCAACGGCTATCTGGGGTGCCCGTGGTTCCAATGGTGTAATCGAAATTACCACTCGCCGTGGTGCCCGTGGTAAAACCCACGTCAACTTCAGCTACCGTTTCACCGGTTCCTGGCAGCCCGACGGCATGGAAATGCTCGACGGTGACGGCTACACCATGATGTTGAAGGAAGCTTACTCCAATCCTCAGGCCATCTCCGATGAACAGGCCAGCATCGTTGAAATTATGTATAAGGAGGACACTCACCCCTCTTATTACGCTAACTTCAACAAGAACACCGACTGGGTGAAAGAAGTAACGCAGTTTGGTCAGCGCCACAACTACGGTGTCTCTATCTCCGGTGGTGGCGAAAAGGCAACGTTCCGTGTGTCAGGTACTTACGACCACGAAACCGGTACCATCATCAAGCAGGCTCTCGACCGCTTGACCACTCGTCTCGCTCTTGACTATTGGGTATCAGACCGTATCAAGTTCTCCTCAAACTTCGCGTTGACTTACACGAAGAACCAGAAGAACTACGATGATGGTCTCCTCGGTTATGCCTATAAGGCAATGCCTAATATGTCAGTTTATCGTTACGAACGTCGCAACTACGACGACGGTACGCACGATTACTACAATACCGGCGAATATTTCATCATGCCTCCTACCGCTGCTGCAGCAGGTCTCGTAGGTCCTTCAAGCGGCTACAGCTCCTACTATCTTAGCGATATGGTAAACAATGGTAACCCCGTTGCCATTGCCAACCAGGCATGGCGTAACCAGTCGACCTACACCATCCAGCCTCAGTTCCAGTTGACTTACAAGCTCCTCGGCAAGAATGACGACGAAACGAAGTTGGACTACCGTGGTGAGGTCTTCCTCAATGCCTACACAGAGTCGCTTGACTCTTACTATCCCGGTTCCCTTACTTCAAAGTCATGGGACAGCGGTATCAACACCACTTCTAACTACGAGAACAAGAACCTTTCGTTCACCACTCGCCACGAGTTCACGTTCCAGCCTCACTTCGCCAACGACAACCACGCTCTCCAGGCGCTCGTTCGTTGGGAAATGTCTACGAACAACAACACGCAGCAGTACCTTTCCTCATCAGGTATCTCTGGTGGTATTAGCGACCCGACCGTTCCCGGTTACCTCACTGGTTCTACCACTTCTACCGGAAAGGGACACTCCATGGCAGCTCTCGCCTCTTTCCACTACTCCTTCGGTTCACGCTACAACATCGACGTCACGCTCCGTGCCGATGGTAGCACCAAGTTCGGTAGCGGTAACAAGTGGGGCTTCTTCCCCGGTCTTTCCGGTCGTTGGAACATCAGCGACGAAAAGTTCTTCAAGCCTCTCCGCAAGTATATCAACATGCTCGGTTTTGCTCCGGGTTGGGGTATCACGGGTAACACTCCCGGTAGCGAAGGTTTGATGTACAACAAGTACGACCGCAGCGGTGCCAGCTACAATGGCACACAGGTAATCGTTCCGACCAACCTCCGTCTCGACCAGATTCGTTGGGAAAAGACCAAGTCATGGAACATCGGTGTTTACTTGAACATCTTTGAGGACTTGATTCAGATGAACCTCAACGTCTACAATCGTAAGACATCCGATCTTTTGAACTCTGGCGTCCGCATCCCCTCCACCACTGGTTTCTCTCGTCTGACCTGGGCTAACGTGGGTGACATGAAGAACCAGGGTTGGGAACTCTATGCCAATACGCGTCCTATCCTTAAGTTCGGTAAGTTCCACGTAGTGCTCCGCGGTAACATTGCCCAGAACATCAACACCATCACCAAGATGGATGCTTCTGTGCTTTCTTCCAACAATGCCGACTACGACTACTCAAGCGGTAACCTCTCTTACATGAAGCGTGTACAGATTGGTAACGCACTCGGTGGTATCTATGGTTTCAAGTACAAAGGCGTTTACGCTTACGACTACGACCACAGCGGTTACTTCACCAACCCCGAAAAGAACAAGTGGACCAACCCCGACGGTACCAGCAACACTGCAGCTTACGGAACCAACGAACGTCTCCGCAAGTCTACTCCTGTTGTATTCGATGCCAACGGCAATGTCGTTTACGACAAGAGCGGTAACCCCCTCCACATGGTCTATAACTATGGTGGCGTAAACTACGAATTCGACGGTGGCGATGCCATCTACGAAGATATCAACCACGACGGTCAGATCGACGAACTCGATATCGTATACCTCGGTACCTCCAATCCTAAGGTAAACGGTGGTTTCGGTGTTGACTTCGTGTATGGTCAGTGGCAGTTGAAGACTTCTTTCAACTTCCGTATCGGTAACAAGATTATCAACATGGCACGTATGCGTGCCGAAGCTATGCGTGGCAACAACAACCAGAGCGCTGCTGTGAACCACCGTTGGCGCAAGAACGGTCAGGAAACTACCATTCCTCGTGCCATGAACTCTTCAGTAGTCAACACTTACAACTCACTGATGAGCGACCGCTTCGTTGAACCCGGCGACTTCCTTCGTTTCCAGTACTTCCAGCTCTCTTACAACGTGAAGCCCGAGAAACTCAAGAAGGTAGGTCTTAGCTCTCTCCGCATTTCCGCATCAGGTAACAACCTCATTTTCTGGACGAAGTACTCAGGCGTTGACCCCGAACACTCTCAGTCCGGTCTCAACCCCTGTGTGGATGACTCTCAGACACCGCGTTCTCGTTCATTCACCTTTAGCTTGAACTTCGGTTTCTGATGAATTGATACATTGAAACGGAGCAACGTCGTTTGCTCCTTAGCAAATGGCTTTGCTCCGTTTCCAATTGTCACTCATTCAATTTCTTATCTCATGAAGAATAAAAAAATATATACAAAGCTTCTGCTTGCCGGCAGCTTGGTTCTGATGGGCACGGGATTGACTTCTTGCGAAGACTTCCTCACCGTTCTTCCCACCAACCAGATGCCTGAGCAGTCCTATTGGCAGGACAAGTCTGACCTTGAGGGCGTAAGAGCTGCCGCTTACAGTCAGCTCAGCGATGCAAGTGTCACTTCACGTATCTTGTATTGGGGTGAACTTCGTTCAGACGATTTCGAACAGAACGACATGGCACAGACCAACATCGGCTATGTCATGGACGGCATTCTTCAGCCCACCAACGGAATGTACGACTGGGCTTCATTCTACACGGGTATCAACTACTGCAACCTTGTGCTCGAACAAGGTGAGGTTATGACCACTCCGGGTAAGGAGGTAGACCCCAGTTTCTCACGCGCCGACTGGTATCCTTACAAGGCTGAGATGACTGCACTTCGTGCACTCTACTATTTCTACCTTGTACGTAGCTATCGCGACGTGCCTTATATCACCACCGCAGTCCGTAACGACGAAACCGCCCGTAACGACATGCCGGCTCAGGAAGATGGTATTGCCATCTTGGGTCAGCTTATCGCTGAAGTAGATTCCGTGAAGGGTCAGGCAGCTACCAACTTCGGTACTACAGCTGACAACTGCGGTCGCTTCACCAAGCGCGGTGTGCGCGCACTTTTGGCAGATATGTATCTTTGGCGCGGTTGTATGCTCAAAAATTTCATGAGCAAGACCAACCATGGCAAGGTAAACATGACTGATGTCGTAGACGAAACTGCTTCTACTGAAACTGAAACCGTTTATAAGACGGCTGATGGAACTACCATCAATGCCGCTTATACCAACGCTTTGGCAAAGGAATGTTTCGAGAAGGCTAAAGAACATGCCGATTGGGTTATTTCCGATATGAAGCGCGAGTACGATGAAGATCTTGAAAAATCTTACAGCGTTACCACAGAGCAGAAGAACCAGCAGTATCCGCTCATTCTCAACAGCAAGTCTTTCGGAAGCGGCACGCAGTCCGACCGAGTTTATAATTCAATATTCGGTACCGGAAACTCAAGCGAAAGCATTTTCGAGATTCAGTACGACGCTTCTACAACGTACAACTCAACCTTAACAACCTACCTTAGCAAGTACGAAAACAGTACGGTCAATCCCAAGTATCTTACCATTGCACCGATTCTCTATCAGGGCAAGGAAGAAGTAGATCCTACTGTAGGTTATGGCAAGACGGACTTCCGTCTCGTGGAAGCTGCAAATGTAAATTCTTCCGAAGGCCGTAAGCCTATCACCAAGTTCCTTGCTTCAAGCGTATACGTAGCAAGTCAGGAAAATGTGCTTTCCAATGAGTCCACGTCAAGCTCTTCTACTTTTGTTTTAGGAAACTTCTATAGCTTACGTTCGCTGAACGATAGCCATTGGGCAGTATATCGTCTTGCCGACGTTATGCTCATTAAGGCTGAAGCTATTGCCCGCCTCGAGCCGGACAAGGGTTCCGACGACGTGGCCGAAGGCTTCCAGCTTTGCAATCAACTCTTCAAGCGCAACAATCCCGCTTTGGTAGGCCCCGACAACAGCAACTATGCTTCTACCGAAGAAGAACTCAAGAGCAACCGTGCTGCCGACCTTCGTCAGTATTCCAACTACGACGACTTGAAGACCTACCGCAGCGGTTTGACGGCTTCAGCGCTTCTTACGCTTGTTTATCACGAGCGTCAGCGTGAATTCTTCGCCGAAGGCAAGCGCTGGTTCGACATCGTGCGCCAGGTAGAAGCTTCCAACGACCCGAAGAATACATTGACGGACTACATCACTGTAAAGAATTCAGTAAAGCAGCGTCTCACTCAGCTCTATGCTTTCTACAATCCTATCTACAGTGAGGAACTCAAGGTTAACGGACCTGATGTAGGCGGTAAGCTCGTTCAGAACCCCGTTTGGGACCGTTACACTAAAAAATGATGTAAAGCTATGAACAAGAATATTTTCAACATCGGACGCATAGCTGGCGTCTTGGGAGGCGTCCTCTTGTTGGCTGCACCTCTCACTTTCACTGGCTGTAAGGAAGATATCAGTGCTGATGCTTATGCCATCGCTTCAGAGAAGACCATGATGGACTATGTATCCGGCGATACCACGCTCTCGGACATCAAGGAACTCTTCGGCATGGTGAAGCTTGGCAACTCTTCCAACGCCTCTACACTTGCAAGTGTGCTTTCCGCTCGCGGTAACTACACCGTGTTCGCTCCTAACAATAGCGCTGTACGTGCTTATGTTAAGGACCTTACTGGTAGCACAGACCTCAATTCGCTTTCCGAAGAACAGAAGAAGCAAATTGCGCTGAACTGTATCATAGACAACGGTTCTTCTACCGCTTACGAAACTGCCGACTTCCCCACGGGCGGTAACACGTTCTCTACGTCGAACCTCCGTGACCGTCGTCTTTCCTGCCAGCAGGATTCCACCGACATGACTTATATCATCAATGGTGATTCCCGTTGTATCACGACGAACATCGAAGTTTCCAACGGTTATCTTCACATCGTAGACCACGTAATTTCTCCGTCTACCAACTCCGTAGCTGAACTCCTTCAGTCTGCTGCCAACATGCAGATTATTGGTCTTCTTCTCGACGAGACTGCTTGGGCTGACTCTCTTTCGCTGAAGACTTCTGAAGAAGAAGAATATGAAAACGCCCACCTCGACCAGGCCGGTACGACTTGGGGTAGCGGTAAGGCAACTTACATGGCTACGCGTTCCGTTTCCTACACCGCTTTCTTCGAGCCCGACAATGTGCTCGAGAGCGAATGGGGCGTACCTGCTCCCGAATTGGACAACGAGGGTAACGTGACGAATAAGGAAGCCATCTTGGCTAAGGTTCTTGAAAATTGTAAGACCTATTTCCCCAAAGTTGACGAACGCGGTGAATCTGCCGAAGATACCGATTATAAGAACCCCGCCAACGTGGTGAACCGTTTCATCTCTTACCACATCCTTCGTGGCGGTATGTCTGTTGACCAGTTCGTTCACCACTTCAACGAATATGGCTACGACTATGTAACCATTACCTCTCCTGTGAAGAAGGGTTATTCCGTTGACGTGTGGGACTACTACGAAACCATGGGTAAGAATGGCGGTCTTCTTAAGATTTCCCAGTTGCCCGACGGTGACTACGATTACTACTTGAACCGCATCTCCAAGTACAACGATGGTATTAAGGGCGATTACAAAGAGGTATCCACTGAGGCTAACAAGCCCGGTCAGAATGGTATCAATATCCTTATCAATCCGCTCAACAATGTAGATCCCAGCGGTGACGTTTATGACAACAACGCACTCAATGGTTTCTATTATCCCATCGATCACGTGCTTGTTTACAACGACGAGACTCGTAAGGCTCTCGGTGGAGAACGTATCCGTATCGATGCCACTACAATCTTCCCTGAATTCATTTCGCAGGATATCCGTGGTAAGAAGTGCGCTTACTTCCCCAACGACTATTTCGCTTCAATTTCCAACGTAAGCTCCAGCACCACTATCGTTTATCTTCAGGACGGTTTCTGGACCAACTCCGGTTGGAAGGACTTCCAGGGTGATGAGTTGTTCATCAAGGGTCGTTACGACTTTGTGATGAAGCTTCCTCCCGTGCCCTATGCCGACACTTACGAAATCCGTATGGGTGCTTCGTTGAACAACATGCGTGGTATGTTCCAGGTTTACTTCGGCGATTCGCCCGACCGCACGCAGCCTATCGGTCTTCCTATCGACCAGCGTGAGTCTGTAGACATGATCCCCGGTTCTCCTTGGGTTTCCGACGGAAGTCTTGACGAGGCTACCATCCGTGAAAACGACCGTAACCTCCGTAACCAGGGTTACATGAAGTCTCCGAACTACTTCTGCGTCAGCGGAAGCGCCGGCAAGACCACTACACGTAACGCCACTCCGTCTCAGCCTGCTCTTCGTCGTATCCTTACCACGAAGTACATGGAACCCGGTAAGTCTTATTATCTCCGTTTCAAGGCTACTATTGACTCTGAAGACCGTGAGTTCATGCTTGACTACTTCGAGTTTGTACCCACTTCTATCGTCAATGCAGTTGAACCTGAAGACATTTGGTAAGTCACGAACAAGAAACTAAAATCCATCATGACAATGAAATCTTTCTATAAGGTCGCTGGTGGTATCCTGGGAGCATCACTGCTCCTGGGAGCTACCGCCTGCTCTGACGACCACTACGATATCCGCGAAGCTCAAGCTTCTGCTGCCAATACCATTTGGCAGAATATCGAGGGCAATCAGCAGCTTGACTCTTTGGCTATGATTCTCAAGCGCACCAACGTTTACCGCAAGGAAACCGATAAGAGCGCGGGTCAGACTTATGCCGAACTATTGAACCAGCCCCAAACCTTTACCTTCTGGGCTCCCGTCAACGGCAGCTACAATGCGAAGAGCGTGCTCGACGAATTGGACAGAGCTGACTCTCTCATCGCAGCAGGTCAGATTGCCGAAGGCCACAAGGCAAACTACGTAGTAGGCCAGCAGTTCGTACAGAACCACATGGCACGCTTCAATTTCGAATCGAACCATGCCAACCAGGAAGTGCGTCTGCTCAACTCCAAGTTGACTTACTACAATGCCGCAGCAGGTACATTCAATTCTGTGCCCCTTTACGCCCAGATGGCCAATGTTCCCTCTTCCAATGGTAACCTCCACCTCATCAATGGCCGTTCGCCTTTTGCTTACAACGTCTTCGATTACATGAAGTCCTATTCAGAATATTCGAAGATTTACAGCGCTCTCAGCGATTCATTGGTTGACACCGATACATTCAGCCCCGACCTGAGTATTGAAGGTGCAATGAACGAACAGGGACAGATGGTGTATGTTGACTCTGTTTATGTCAACTCCAACACCATCCTCACTGCTTCACGTGCTTCAATCAAGAACGAGGATAGTTTGTACATCAGCGTTATTCCCACGGACAACGCTTGGGATGATGCCTTTACGAAGGTTGGTTCGCTCTTCAATTATGCCAAGTCCTACAAGACCGGTTACAATAAGGAATCTGCCAATATCTTTACTTCGGACTATAAGTTGAACGCAGACAGCTTGAAGCAGATCAACACGAACTCTTCATTGATTTCGAACATGTTCTTCTCTCCCGGCTATTTCAGTGAAGACATTAGCCGCACCGATTCAGCTGCTCTTATCAACTATTTCCTCAATGCCGACTCCGTCCTGTCGACCACTGGAATTTACCTTTACAACCCCAATCCCGGACAGCCTAACTCCATGTTCGACGGCATCACTCCTGTAAAGGCATCCAACGGTTACATTTTCCCGCTTCAGACCTATACCATTGAACCCGCTTATTTCCAGCAGCAGAGCTTGACTTATGACCTCTATTTCAGCTCGAATGTCGGTTATTCAACCAACATTGCTGTGCAAGGCGGTTCAGCTCTCACGTTGGTGGAAAACAACAACTGGGACCAGACTATCGTTGGTGGTGAAGACGTTGCCGATCAGTGTTACCGCTTCTTCCAGGCCAATGGTCAGATGAAGGTTTACATTCCCTTGCGTGGCGTGATGAGCGGAACTTACCGTGTGAAGATGCAGCTTCTTCCTAACCGTATCAACACAGCTTACAAGCTTTACGACGAGGAAGGCAATGAGCTCATCGACCGCGAGAACAACCAGTTCCGTTGCTCTATCCACGGTGACAACTTCAGCTCTGAAACTTGGGGTAAGAATACCACCATCGTTGTCAACCAAGACAGTGTGCAGACGGTAACGCTTTTCGACAAGGTTACGTTCCCCAAGTGCTACTCAAGTCTTCCCTCCGACTTGGAGAGTTTCCCCGTTCTCGTTCTTGAGTTTACGCGTGCTATGATCAACGGCATGAAGTATGACGACATGGTTGTTGGTATCAGTGCCCGCAAGATTATTCTTGAACCCGTACACGAATAAGCATCTTGTTAACTCCAAAATTGATTACAATGAACAACAATAAACGAATCCACTTGATGCAAGGAGCTCTCCGTGCCGGCGTGTGTCTGTTTATGCTCTCAGGTGCTTGTGTACTTTCTGCACAGACTACAGATAGTGAAGCTCCTGCGAAGGAGGCTTCAGCCCCCAAGAAACAGAGTGCCGCCAAATATCAGATGAAGGAGGTTTCTGGTCAGGTGATTGACGG
Source organism: Bacteroidaceae bacterium (assembly GCA_963649665.1). Taxonomy (GTDB): domain Bacteria; phylum Bacteroidota; class Bacteroidia; order Bacteroidales; family Bacteroidaceae; genus Alloprevotella. The sequence goes on from CAVJJO010000005.1 coordinate 28,789, forward strand.
AGCCACCAAAAAGCCTCTGGCCGGTGTCACCGTTCAAGCGCTCAATAACCGACTCTATTCATCAACGACCGACGACGACGGTAAGTATACGCTTAAAGTGCCTGAGTTCGTCGACGTACTCTACCTCTACATGGCCAACAGCAGCTACAATCCTGCTCAGCTCTCTCTGAAGGGCAATGAGGCCCAGACGGTAGTGATGACTTCCGGTATGAACAGCAATTTCTTCTTCGATGGCACCGCCCTTAACAACAACAAGGGTATGGACGTTGTCGCTCCCAGCGGACTTACCATCGAAGACGAGATTGAAAAGGGACTTCACGGTAATGTACGCACCATCGGTCGCGGTGGTATGCCCGCTCAGGGTGCTGCCATGTTCATCAATGGTTTGAATTCCTTGAACTCAAACGCCATGCCGCTCGTCATTATCGACGGTGTGATGATTGACATGCAGTACGACCGTACCTCTCTTCACCAGGGTTTCCAGAACAACATCCTGAATATTGTTGACCCCGACGACATTGCTTCTGTTAATGTCATTCAGAACGGAACTTCCCTCTATGGTGCCAAGGGTGCCAATGGCGTTATTGAAATCACCACGCACCGCGGTTCCAGCCTCGTGACGAAGATTAATTTCCGCGCTTATGGTGGTTTCCAGATGACTCCCAGCACTACGAGCATGATGAATGCTTCGCAGTATCGCAGCTATCTGACAGAAGTGCTTGGTACGCTTCCCGACACGAAGACCATCAGCAGCTCTACGCAGATTCCCTTCCTCAACGAAGATCCCAGCTATTTCTACTATCCCCTTTACCACAACGATACCGACTGGCAGAAGGATCTCTACCACGAGACTTTCGTTCAGAACTACAAGGTTTCTGTAGAAGGTGGCGACGACGTGGCCATGTACAACCTTTCGCTCGGTTACTCCAAGAGCGATGCTACCGCTAAGCAGAACGACTTCAACCGTTTGAACATCCGTTTCAATACCGACGTAAACCTCTTCAAGAACTTTACCACGGCTATTGACATTGCTTACGCCCGCAACGCCTACAACCTCCGCGATAACGGTTGGGCTGAGGACTACACGAATAGCAACATCTCCTCTCCCAATGTGCTCGGTCTCATCCAGACTCCGTTCATCAGTCCTTATGCTTATTACGTAAGATACAACCAGGACACTCAGAGCCTTTCACTTCAGCATACCGACCGCGTTTACGCGGGTAAGGACTACACTGACGCCAACAACCCCTTCACCTTCGCTACCGCTTATGGTTACGATGGTTTGGTCAATCCCTATTGGATTCTCCAGAACGGTCAGGGCGACAACAAGAACTACCAGGAACAGACTCAGTTCAACCTGAACATTGCTCCCAAGTATCAGATCAACCGCTACCTTACTGTTAGCGACCGCTTCAGCTACATCATGAACCGTAACAACGAGAAGTACTACCTTCCCCAGTATGGTACGGCTCCCAAGGATGTAGAAGGTCTCGGTTCTGTTACGAGCGTTGTCCGTACACAGTTCGGAAAGGAAACGACCCTCTACAACGACTTCAAGGTTGATTGGCACCGTGCTTTCGGCGGCCACGACGTGAACGTATTCGGAGGCTTCCGCTTCTCTTCCTACTCTTACAATGCGTCCAACATCACTGGTTACAACAACGACCAGGACAAGATGCCTAATATGGCTTATTCCCTCCAGTATAAGTCATACGGTGGTACGAACGATACTTGGAAGAACCTTTCCTACTATCTCAACGCTGCCTACAACTTCAAGAACCGCTATTTCCTCACTGCAGGTGCCACGATGGAAACCTCTTCACGCTTCGGTAAAGAAGCCGACGCTGGTTTGAAGCTTGCCGGTGTGGTTTGGGGTCTCTTCCCCTCTGTTCAGGCAGGATGGGTAGTGAGCAACGAAAAGTGGTTCCGCGCTCCTGGTATCGACTACTTGAAGATTACCGCTGGCTACGAAGAAGCTGGTAACGACAACATCGACTACTACGCTACTCGTACCTACTTCGCCAACACCAAGTTCCTCGACCGTGCTACGGCGCTCGTGCTGAGCAACATTCAGAATCCCAAGCTTCAGTGGGAGACTGTTCACCGCTTCAACGTAGGTCTTCAAGCAAGCATGATTCACAACCGCTTGAACGTAGGTGTTGAATTCTTCAAGAGCAAGACTACCGACCTCCTCACCCGCAAGGCTGTGAGCGACATCACCGGTGTTTCCTACATGTGGAGCAACGACGGCGCTCTCAAGAACCAGGGTCTGAACGTTAACGTGAACGCTATGCTCCTTCAGCGTGGCGACTGGCGTTGGCAGGCTGGCTTCTCAGTAGGCCACTACACCAACGAGATTTCAGAACTTCCTTCCAACGACCTCAACAAGATCAAGACCTATCAGCTCGACGAGAACGGAAAGAAGATTGCTTCTTCTGAAAACGTCATCAACGGCTACACAAGTTCCATCTATGGCACGAACAACATCCTTACGGCTGTTGGCCATGCTGCAGGTGTGTTCTACGGTTACAAGACCAAGGGCGTGTTCTCTAGCGATGCTGAAGCTTCGCAGGCCGGCAAGTACGGTTACCTCCGTTACCCGACTGGCATAGCCCAGAATCCTTACCGCAACTTCCAGGCAGGCGATATGCACTTCGTAGACCAGAACGGTGACGGTTGGATCAATGAAGCCGATATGGTTGTGATTGGTGACCCCAATCCCGATATCTACGGTACGTTCTACACTTCCATCTCTTGGAAAGGTCTGAAACTTGATGTCAACTTCAAGTACTCGCTCGGTAACGACGTCTATAACTACCAGCGCATGCAGCTCGAATCTTCCAACTCCAACTGGAACCAGACCACAGCTGTTGTGAACCGTTGGCGTTACGATGGTCAGGTTACTGATATGCCCCGCGCATGTGACCCCACCAGCGACTCTTGGGTTAACAACGAACGCTTCTCCGATCGTTGGATTGAAGACGGTTCTTACCTCAAGTTGAAGAACATTCGTCTCACCTACAAGGTTCCCGTAAACCTTAGCTGGCTGCAGGGACTCTCCGTATGGGGCGAAGCCAACAATGTCTTCACCGTAACGAAGTATACGGGCAACGATCCCGAATTCTCTTGCGGAAACAGCGTGCTTTATCAAGGTATTGATGCAGGCTACCTGCCTTCAAGCCGCAACTTCAATCTCGGTGTAACCATCAACTTGTAAGTCTTGGCGTAAGCACTTGAGAAAGCCTTGAGTAGGAAAGCCGCACTCGGAACCCCACCGATGCGCTTTCTCAAGTGCCTCGCTTCCTTAAAGAATTCAACAATGAAACATCATTCTATTTTAAGTCTCTTTGTCTTCCTTTTGGGATTTGGCGCCTTGACCACTTCCTGCGAAGATATGTTGACTCCTGATATGAAACGCTACACCACTGGCTTCAGTGGAAACGATACCGTATATTTCTATCACGGCATCCTGCGCAACATTCAGGATATGGTAGAGCAGAACCAGCTGCTTGGAGACATCCGTAGCGACTTAGCCGATACTACGCAGTACTCCAGCGATTCCATCGTTGCCATTGCCACTTACGACTTTGCCAACTCCAAGGACGGTGAAAACGCTCTCCTCAATCGTGCTGCTTACTATAAGGTAATCAACCAGTGCAACTTCTATCTTGCAAAGGTTGACTCCATGGCCAAGAAGAACAACATCTATTATATGCGTAAGGAACTCGCCCAGGTGCAGAGCATCCGTGCATGGACTTATCTTCAGCTTGTTCAGACTTACGGTAAGGTTCCCTTCATCACGAAGCCCGTTGACAATGCCAACACCGGATGGGAATCCAACCCAGAAGCTTGGGCTACTGCCGATAACCTCGTAGATCTTCTTCTCCCCTCGCTTCGTCAGGCTCAGGCATACGAACACTCTGAGGGATACCCCGACTACAGTAACTACAACACTGGTGCAAGCACCATCGCAAGTTCCAAGTGCCGTTTCTATAGCGATGTAGTTTTGGGCGATCTTTACCTCCTCCGCGGTGCAAGTCAGAGCGACTATATCAACGCTGCCAAGAACTACTATTATTTCCTTGACCAGCGTGCTCAACAGGGAACTACCTATCAGACAGGTTTAGGACAGGCCGAGTTCTCTGAGGCTACCTCCTTCGGTTCCACCAGTACCAAGAAGACTTATTATGCGTCAGTTTCCTCTTGGACGTCTGACATATGCGCCTCTACTCCTGCAACCCAGAACGTAACGATTATTCCTTCCGCTTCCAATAGCAGCTTCGGACGCGTGTTGACTACTTTGACTGGTATCTACGGTTATACCTCTCACTCTACCAACACCACTTCTACTTCCACAACTACTGACGGAAGCACGGAAACGACCGAAACTACCACTACCGGTACCATTACGCTTACCCCCGATGCTAAGAAGCGCCAGATTGGTCCCTCACAGGCTTATCTCAACCTCAATGCCGCTCAGAGCTACACCGTTTCTACAAAAGACGGTAATGGCGAGTTGACTGCTGTAGACTACTACGAAGGCGTAGGTGATGCCCGTGTGAACGGTACCACTCCCACTGTGGTCACTTCTGATGGAACAACGGCACGTTTCGTAGTGAAAGACAGCCGCGCCACTTCTTATAACAGTTTCTTCGGAAGTTATAGAGTGAGCGCTGTAGGCTTCAAATACTACAAGGGTATCTACCGCATGCGTCAGATTTATCTCCGCTACGCTGAAGCCATCAACCGCGCCGGTTATCCCCGTTTGGCATTCGCCGTTCTCCGCAACGGTCTTGATGCCGACAAGATGCCTACGCTTGGCGACTCTATCTACTACAACCGTGACAACATGACGAAACAGACTGTTTACTATGTTGACAGTGTGACCGACAATAACTCCATCAACTGGATTGGCACCGATGAACTTCGTCGCATCAAGGACGATGCTCAGGCTTCTCAGTATCTTGACTTCTCCAAGTCCTACTGGTCAGCTCTTGGTATCCACGAGTTCGGTTGCGGTTCTATCACCAACATCGACACGCTCTACTCTTACGATAAGGTCATCTCACAGCGTATCCTTGACGAAGAAGCACGTTCAGGCGTGAAAATCGCTCCCGTCAACACTACCAAGGCTTCTGCACCCCGCAAGACAGCTGAAGAAGGTGATGACGCTGACGCAGGTGAAGTAATCGATCCTTCTGAATACACCACCATCGATCCCGAGCCCGCTCTCAAGGCCGAAGATGCTGAAATCAATGCCGTTGAAAGCATCATCGCTGATGAATGTGCGCTTGAAACTGCATTCGAAGGTACCCGTATGGCAGACCTCATCCGCTTTGCCCGTCACAAGAACAACGATCCCGCTCTTGGTTCCGACTATGGTACGCAGTGGCTGGCTTGGAAGATTGCCCGTCGTTCTCTCAACCTTGCTCCTTATCAGAACGTAACCGAAAAGGATGGCCGTCTTTACAACCTTCTTCTGACACCGAGCAACTGGTATATTCAGAGTCCTGAATATTAATCTCCAATACCGGAGATTTAGCACATAACTTATCTCATGAAGCGTTCCGCCTTTCGGGGGCGGAACGCTTTTTGTGATAATAAGCTCGGCATGAGCAAAGTTTGTAACGTGCAAAACAATGCGCCATATTGATGCGAAACACATAGTGCGTTTTTTTCAACACTCCATGGGGGTGACGTTTCCAAGACGTCACGCTCTATATGGACATCATGTAGGTTTTCCCTTGCTTCACCTTGCTTCGCCTTACTCTTTGAACCTAATTGTCATGATAAAAGCTTCAGTTGCATTTTTGCGTAACTACTCAGATGGGGGTAAACGATAGTGCGAAGCGCATTGTATACCCCATATATAATAATGTACGCGCGTATATGTACGTGTAGAGCGTGACGTTTTGAAAACGTCACCCCCATGGGCAGCTGCTAAAGCCACCCATACGCTTCAGTTCAATGCTAGTTGCATGTACGTTCAATGCTAGTTGCATGTACGTTCAATGCTAGATGCATGTACGTTCAATGGGCATCGTACGTACGTGCGTTCTCGGAATTCGGGAGATTTTCATGTTCTTCGGTTTACCTATCAAGCCTTCCCGTAATTCTATCTATTCAGGATATTGAGAAAATTCTCAAATTCTCTAATTCTTGACCTATTTATATTGTGTAGAGCAGGCAAGACGTGAGTCTTCTCCCCCCATGTGCTTCGCACCTTTTGCTCGTCGGCCTATTCAAGTTTCTACTCCCTGCCTTACATTTCAAATTCTCTGCCTTACATTTCAAATTCCCTGCCTTACATTTCAAATTCCCTGCCTTACATTTTTTACTGCATGCCTTGGTGTTTTAGCAAAACTCCCCAAAATCAAAAGTTTTCGGAAGCACGAAAAATAGTCCGTGGCTGCGTGTAGAGCTGTCAAGACAGAGTCTTGACCCCCATGCGCGTTGCACTACAACTGCGCTTATTATAGCATTTTTCTGAATATCAAACTGCGAAGTGAACGTGCAATCGCGTTTATGCCCACCTGGGTAGTTACACTGCAATGTAAAAGTTCCGCAGTTAAGTGACAGCTTTTCTCGCTTTGGTGCGTTTTTTCGGGCAAAACTTGTTCCCGTTGGATAATTTTACGATATTTGCATATGTTGTTTCCGCTAAGCAAACATCTTGTTTGAAGAGCGACCTAAATGAACGAATGACGTAGACCTGCATGTATTCGTTCCGCTCTTGTAAGGCCGGAAACCAAGAACTACTTTATAACACGTTCCTATATCCATGGAATTTTCTGCAAAACAAATTGCCACATATCTCAATGGCCGCATTGAAGGCGACGAGAATGCAACCGTTAAGAACTTTGCCAAGATAGAAGAAGGCCAAGCTGGTGCCATCTCTTTCTTGGCAAATCCCCGTTACGCACATTATATTTATGAGACTAAGTCGAGCATCGTGCTCGTCAATGACGACTTCGTGCTTGACCGTCCCGTTGAAACCACACTCATTCGTGTGCCAAACGCTTATGAAGCAATAGCCCGTCTGCTTTCCCTCTATCAAAGTACCGTACAGAAACGTACGGGTATTCATCCTTTGGCTTGCGTGGCTGAAACCGCCACCGTCGGCGAGGATACCTATGTCGGACCGTTTGCCTATATTGGCGAACATGCAACTGTCGGCAACGGATGCCAAATCTATTCCGGTGCTGTGGTGGAAGAGCGTGCAAGTCTTGGCGACGACTGCATACTTTACCCTAACGTGTCCGTTTACCACGATTGCCGCATTGGCAACCGCGTGATTCTCCATTCAGGCACTGTAATCGGTGCGGACGGCTTTGGCTTTGCTCCAGCAGCTGACGGCTATGAGAAGATACCTCAGATTGGTATCGTCACCATTGAAGACGACGTGGAAATCGGTGCAAACTCCTGCGTGGACCGCTCCACGATGGGCAGCACCTATGTGCGTCGCGGTGTGAAACTCGACAATCTTGTGCAGATAGCCCACAACTGCGAAGTAGGCGCCAACACCGTAATGTCCGCCCAAGTAGGTGTGGCAGGTTCTACGAAGATTGGCCAGTGGTGTATGTTTGGCGGTCAGGTCGGCATAGCCGGCCATGCCGTTATCGGCGACCGCGTGCTCTCAGGTGCTCAAGCCGGCATCGCGGGAAGTTTGCCCAAGGGCAACGCAACCATTCAAGGTTCGCCTGCCATTGACGCTTCAAACTTCAAGCGTTCCAGCGTGGTGTTCAAGTATCTGCCCGATATGTACAAGCAAATGTCGCAGATGCAGAAAGAAATAGAGGAACTAAAGAAGAAACTTGAAAAATAAGTTACGGCTGGCGAAGTGCAGCATAGTAATTCGCTTTTTGGATGCAGTGCGATTCGCAGAACGCCACAACCGTAAACTTCATTCTCAATAGAGCACGCGCTTCACGGCAATGTGTTCGCTTCCATTAAGAAAGTGGCTTTACGAAGCTACATGTCAAAACCCGCATTCATCATATGTCTAAGCAACAGACTCTGAAAGGCAGTTTCTCTTTGTTCGGCAAGGGACTGCATACAGGATTGAACCTTACCGTAACGTTCAATCCAGCCCCCGAAAACCACGGCTATCGCATTCAGCGAATCGACGTGGAAGGCGAGCCAATAATTCATGCCATTGCAGAAAATGTGGTCGACACATCGCGCGGCACCGTTGTGGCCAACGGCGACGTTCGTTGCAGCACCATAGAGCATGCCATGGCTGCCCTTTATTCCATGGGCATCGACAACTGTCTGATTCAGGTGAACGGTCCTGAATTTCCCATACTCGACGGCAGTTCCATCCAGTACGTTGAAAACATACGCCGTGTAGGCATTCAGGAGCAAAACGCCGAGAAGGACTTCTACGTTATCAAGAAAAAGATTGAGTTCCGCGACGAAGCGACAGGTTCATCCATCATTATCCTTCCCGATGAGCAGTTCTCCATTACGGCAATGATTTCCTTTGAGTCGCAGTTTATCAACAGCCAGTTTGCTACGCTCGACGACATGGAACATTTCCCCGACGAGATAGCATCTGCCCGTACGTTCGTCTTTGTGCGTGAGATAGAACCTCTGCTCAAGGCCGGACTCATCAAAGGCGGCGACCTCGAAAATGCCATAGTAATCTACGAGAAGCAGATATCGCAAGAAGGTCTCGACCGTTTGGCCGACCATCTCCATGTGGGACATCACGATGCCACGAAGCTTGGCTATCTCCAGGATCGTCCTCTCGTGTGGCCCAATGAACCGGCACGCCATAAACTCCTCGACATCATTGGCGACATGGCCCTCATCGGCCGTCCCATCAAGGGACGCATCATAGCCACCCGTCCAGGACATACCATCAACAATAAGTTTGCGCGTCAGATGCGCCGTGAGATTCGTCAGCACGAAATTCAGGCACCGAACTACGATCCGAACGACGCACCGCTTATGGATGTGAACCGCATCCGCGAGCTCCTTCCTCACCGTTACCCCATGCAACTCGTAGACAAGGTGGTAGAAACCGGCTCCAACTACATCGTGGCAGTGAAGAACGTTACCGCCAATGAGGAATTCTTCCAGGGACATTTCCCACAGGAACCCGTAATGCCCGGCGTGCTTCAAGTAGAAGCTATGGCTCAGGCTGGCGGACTCCTCGTGCTCAGCACGGTGGAAGAGCCCGAACGTTGGAGCACCTATTTCCTTCGTCTCGACGAAGTGAAGTTCCGCAAAAAGGTAGTGCCAGGCGACACGCTCTTGTTCCGTGTAGAACTAATCTCTCCCATTCGCCACGGCATCAGCTCCATGCACGGCTTTGCGTTCGTTGGCGAAACCGTGGTAATGGAAGCCACCTTCACCGCACAAATCGTAAAAAACAAGTAGGGTAGGGGCATGTATCCTCTCTCATAGGGCATATACCTCCTCCCGTTATAATAACCGAGGCAGTCACTCTTCGCTGCCTACAATAGAAAGACTCCATGATCAGTCCATTGGCATACGTCCATCCCGAAGCCGTGATAGGCGAAGGATGCGAAATAGGTCCCTTCTGTTATATTGACAAAAACGTAGTCATCGGCAAGAACAACAAGTTGATGAACAGCGTGACCCTTCTCTCCGGCACGCGTATGGGCGAGGGAAACGTGGTGTTTCCCGGAGCTGTCATCGGCGCTGTGCCTCAAGACCTCAAGTTCCGCGGCGAAGAAACTACGGCCGAGGTCGGCGACAACAATACCATTCGTGAGAACGTCACCATCAACCGCGGTACGGCAGCAAAAGGCAAGACCGTTGTAGGAAGCAACAACCTCATGATGGAAGGCATGCACGTAGCGCACGACGTGGTAGTCGGCAGCGGTTGCATCATCGGCAACAGTACGAAGCTTGCCGGTGAAGTAGTAGTTGACGACTTTGCCATCATTTCAGCCAGCGTGCTTGTACACCAGTTCTGCCACATCGGCAGCTACGTGATGGTAGGCGGCGGCACACGCACCGGACAGGATGTACCGCCCTTCACCATGGCAGCCCGTGAACCTGTAACGTATTGCGGCTTGAACCTCGTCGGTTTGCGCCGTCGCGGTTTCGACGCCAAACTCATCGACAATATCCACAACGCTTATCGCTTGCTTTACCAGCGCGGAAAGCTTCGCGAAGAATGCCTCAAGGAAATCCGTGAAACGATTCCCATGAGTCCCGAAATAGAGTACATTCTCAAGTTCGTGAGCGAATCAAAGCGTGGCATAATACATTAAATCCCATCGCTTCATGCCCCGAATGGGTGTTCCGCGCTTTATGCGTAGGTTCACCTCCTTGGGGAGAATGACAAGCTATTCACTTTATTCTATGTTATATCGCATAAAACTCATCTGCGACGAAGTCGAAGGCTTTGTGCGCGAAATAAAAATAGACAGCGACTCCACTTTCCTCGACCTCAACAAATGCATCCTTTCGTCGTGCGGATATCCCGACGACCAAATGACCTCGTTCTATCTTTGCAACGACGAATGGCGTCGCGGTCAGCAAATCACCCGTGAGGATATGGGCTGGGGCGGTTCCGACGAGGACATCTATCCCATGGACGGCACCCGCTTGAGCGAATTGATAGAGGACGAGGAGCAGAACTTGGAGTACGTCTTTGACCCCTTCTCCGACCGCAGCTTCTATATGGAAGTCGTAGAGTTCATACCCGGCGAATCGCTCGACGAACCTTTGGTGACACGCTCAAAAGGAGAGGCTCCGCGTCAAATAGAAATCAACGACGACCCTGTAGCCGCTCCCGCCAAGGGAAAGAAGGCGGCAGCCGTAGCATCAGAGTCGTATGACGACGACGACTTCTTTGGCGCAGGCGCAGCATTCAACGACGACGAGATAGACCTCGAAGGCTTCGAAATATCCGACGGACAGCCTTATTGAAAAAGATAATCAAGGAAGGTAGCGCTTGTTATACCGCTGTCTTCAATAAATATAGGTGGGGAAGACCATACGTTGTGTCTTCTCCGCTTTTTTATATGTACAAAAAAACTGCGCAATTCTAATGCGAAGCGCATGGGGGCAAGACTCTAGTCTTGACAGATGAGCGCGAAGATTATAAAGCGAAGCCACGCAAAAGCCACAGTGAGGCCGTGTAGAGCTGTCAAGACTGGAGTCTTGACCTCCATGCGCTTCGCCTCTTGCGCTTCGCCTCTTGCGCTTCGCCCCTTGCGCTTCGTTCCTTGCGTTTCGTTCCAAGATTTCCTCTAACCTCAGTAACTCGTCCTTTATGGAGAAAGATATACCGACTGCGTCCATGCCTACGCTTCTTGTACTTGTCGGCCCCACCGGCATCGGCAAGACCGAACTCTCATTGCGCCTTGCCGAACACTTCGGCTGCCCCATACTCAATGCCGACTCGCGCCAACTCTATCGCGACATCCCCATCGGCACTGCTGCTCCGACTGCCGAAGAGCAGCAGCGCGTGCGCCATCACTTTGTGGGGCTGCTCGGCCTTGACGCCTATTATAGTGCCGCAAAGTACGAAGAAGAAGCCTTGCGCGTGTTGCAGGAAGAATTTACGAAGACGAACGTCTGCTTGCTCTCCGGCGGGTCCATGATGTATGTCGACGCCGTGTGCAACGGAATAGACGACATTCCCACCATCGACGACGACACGCGCAACCTTCTCAAAGAACGTTATGCCCAAGAAGGTTTGGAACCGCTTGTCGCCGAACTCCGTTTGCTCGACCCCGAATACTACGCTCAGTGCGACTTGCGCAATCCCAAGCGTGTGGTGCATGCCCTTGAGGTGTGCTACATGACGGGGCGCACCTTCACCTCCTTTCGCCAAGGCCGCAAGGCGCAGCGTCCGTTCCGCATCGTGAAGATAGGCCTTGAGCGTCAGCGTGAAGAACTCTTCTCCCGCATCAATTCCCGTGTGGATGTGATGGTGGAGAACGGCTTGCTCGACGAAGCGCGCCGCGTGCTTCCCTACCGGCATTGCAATTCGCTTAACACGGTGGGCTACAAAGAACTCTTCCAATGGCTCGACGGAACGTGGTCGCTCGACTTTGCTTTGGAGAAGATACGCCGCAATTCCCGAGTCTATGCCAAGAAACAAATGACATGGTTCAAAAAAGACAATGCCATCCGCTGGTTCCATCCCGACGACTTTGAAGGCATATTGGCCTATTGCCGAGAAGCCATGGCGCAACATTGAAAAAGGACGTAAGTGCAAGCCTCCATTTTGCATTATTGCCCAAAAGTTTAAAGTGTGAGCAGAAAAGGCAGTGCCTTGTGCTAATATGTATAAAAAAACTTGACGCAGTTTGCAAGGCTATGTCCAAACCTTTAACTTTGTGCTTAATATAGCACTTTGAACTGCGGATTTTGTCCGCCTTTTCAATGTGTGCAGGAACTATGGTCCATCGCTTTTTTGAGGACAACGGGTTCTGTGCATCAATTACTCAATACCATCTTATCATGAGCAAATCAAAAGGCCTCTTCGGTTATGTCGGCGCATTCTTTTGTGCGATAGGCCGCGGCATACGTCGCGGATGGCGCTGGTACAAGTCGCAGTATGTAGGCCGTCCCTGGTGGCGCAAGCTTATTGCCGCCGTTGTATCGTTTTTCGCTTTCGTCGTGTTCTACGTCCTTGCCGTATTCTTCAATCTTTTTTGGCTCTTCGGCAAGTCGCCCTCGATGGACCAGATACTCCATCCCAAGACGGCTGCCGCTTCTGAAATCTACAGCGCCGACGGCAAGGTGCTCGGCAAGTTTTTCAACGAAAACCGCACGCCCGTACCCTACGACTCCATCAGTCCCGTATTCTTCCAAGCCCTTATTTCTACGGAAGACGAACGCTTCTATAGCCACCACGGCATAGACTATCAGGGTCTCTTCGCTGCGGCAAAGGACGCCATGTTCGGCCATGCCCGCGGTGCTTCCACCATTACGCAGCAATTGGTGAAAAACATGTTCCGTGTGCGCACGCAGTATTCCACCGGACTTCTCGGCAAGATACCCGGCTTGAGCATCGTCATCATGAAGAGCAAGGAAATGATCATTGCCACAGAGATAGAAATGCTCTGCGACAAGAAGACCATCCTTGAGATGTATGCCAACACGGTAGACTTCGGCTCCAACGCTTACGGCATTAAGACGGCAGCCAAGACTTACTTCAACACCACTCCCTCGCAGCTCAAGCCCGAAGAAGCCGCTGTGCTCGTAGGACTGCTGAAGGCCACTTCTGCCTACAATCCGCGCATCAATCCCCAAGCTTCCCGTGAGCGCCGCAACACGGTGCTCAACAACATGTACGGTCACCGCAAGGAACTGACCGACCACTTCTCCAACGTCTACATCGCTGAGAAGAGCACGCTCGACTCCCTGCTCGCCCTGCCCATCGACCTCAACTTCAGTGTGGAGAACGCTTACGACGGCGAGGCACTCTATTTCCGTGAGGCTGTGAAGGACTACATCCACGAGAAGTGTCCCGAACTCGATGTCTACTCCGACGGACTCAAGATCTACACCACCCTCGACTCCCGCATGCAGGAAGCCGCAGAGAAGTCCGTGCGCGAGAATATGGAGAAAGTGCAGCGCAACTTCAACAACCACTGGCGTGGCATGGGCGACCCTTGGCGCGACGAGAAAGGAAACGTCATTCCCAACTTCATCGAAGGCATACTCCAGCGCAGCGACGTCTATAAGCAGTTGCAGGCCCGCTACCCCGATTCGCCCGACAGCGTCAGCTACTATCTCAACAAGAAGCACGACGTGAAACTCTTCTCTTACGACGGGGAGAAACACGAGTACATGTCCACCATCGACTCCGTGCGCTACATGGTAAACTTTATGCACACCGGTTTCGTGGCCATGGAACCGCAAACCGGCTATGTGCGTGCCTATGTGGGCGACATCGACTTCAAGTCGTGGAAGTACGACAAGGTGCAGGCCATGCGTCAGCCTGGTTCCACGTTCAAGCTCTTTGTCTATTCCGCCGCCATGAGGAAAGGCATGACTCCCGTCGATACGCGTAAGGACGAATACATCCGCATGGAGGTCTACGACAAGCGCAAACATGCCAACACCGTTTGGCAGCCCCATAATGCCAATGGCCGTTTCACCAATGCCGAAATACCCCTCCACTCCGCCTTTGCGCAGAGTATCAACACCATTGCCGTAAAGCTCGGTCAGGATGTGGGCATCGACTATGTGGTGCAGACTGCCAAGGACATGGGTATCAAGTCGCCGCTCGATCCCACGCCCTCCCTTCCCTTGGGTTCGAGCGACGTGACGCTCTTCGAACTTGTCAATGCCTATGGCACGGTGGCCAACAACGGAATGCACGTGGAACCCGTGCTCGTGTCGAAGATTGTGGATGCCGAGGGCAATGTCGTTTACGAAGCTTCCACCGAACAGAGCCGTGCACTTGATCCTAAGGCAGCGTTCTATATGCAGAAACTCCTCGAAGCCGGTGTGCGTGAAGGAGGCGGCACGTCGCAGACGCTTGGCGCCGGCATGTACCTGGGGCCGTTCAACGGCAAACTCGACTTCGGCGGAAAGACCGGTACTTCCAACAACCACTCCGACGCTTGGTTCGTGGGCGTCACGCCCGACCTCGTGGCAGGAGCATGGGTAGGCGGTGAATATCGCAGCATCCATTTCCGCACCGGTGCCTTGGGGCAGGGTAGCCGCACGGCGCTCCCCATCGTGGCGCAGTTCCTGCGCAGCGTGTTGGACAATCCTGCGTTGCAAAGCAAATATCTGCACAAATATGTCACCCCCGACGACGTAGAACCTAGCACCTATCAAGGCGCCGCTTTCGTCCCCTCTCGTGAAGTGCCCGACTCGTTGGCAAACGATTCTACGGAATTTGAGTCGGAGTCGGACGAACTGATGGGAGGCGAAGCTGAAGGCTCAAGCGCAGAGGGTGGTTCACCCGCTGTTGGTGAAGGAGAAGAACCAAGTGCTCCCACGCGTCACCACAGTGAACACCACAATGCCTCTCCGGCAAACAAAAACAACGCCGACAACCTTTTTGAATGACGAGCGCGTAAACGCAGTAAATATAAAGAGCAAAGCGTAAATCGCGAGGAGCAGACCTGAAGGTCTACTCCTCGCGATTTGTGTTTCTACAGACAACTTTAGCGATGGATTTCTTGGGGCGCAGCGCATGGAGGCGCAGCGCATGGGGGTCAAGACTCCAGTCTTGACTTGCTCTACACGGCCTCACGGAGTATTTTGCGCGCGTTGCCTTGAATTGCCGTGTAGAGCGCGAGGTTTTGAAAACCTCGCCCCCATGGGCGGTCATGCTCCCTCGTTGAGTTGTGTAGAGCTGTCAAGACTGGAGTCTTGACCCCCATGCGCTTCGCCCCCATGGGCGGTCATAGTCCCTCGTTGAGTCGTGTAGAGCTGTCAAGACTGGAGTCTTGACCCCCATGCGCTTCGCCCCCATGTGCGGTCATACTCCCTCGTTAAGCCGTGTAGAGCTGTCAAGACTGGAGTCTTGACCTCCATGCGTTTCGCCCCCATGGGCTGCGCACCTTATACTTCGTTATTACAAAACAATCCCCTTGCACCTATCTTGTGAGAAGTGCAAGGGGATTGCCGTTGGCTTGCGGTTAAGTGTTAGTGCTTGCGGTGCTTGTGGTGGCGCTTGGCGCGAACGTGCTTGATGGCTTTCTTGGGGTGGGAGATGGCTTTCGGGAGCGTTTTGGAAGCTACGTAGATGTAGCGTGCCAAACCGAACACGTAGCGGCGGAAGCCGGGACGATAGGCGAGGAGACGTTCGAACCACAAGAGGTGCTTGCCGATGACGCGTACGGCGTAGCCCACGTAGAACATGGCGAAGAGCGTGCCGATGCCCACGATGTACCACTGCCATTCGCCGAAGAAGGCATAGCAGGCAATGATGCCGAGCACCACGAGAGCCGTGTCCACGCAGATTTTCACTTTCGGGAATTCCGCTCCCGTGATGCGGCTGATGGCCACGGGAAATCCTTCGCCCGGCATCGTCACGCTTCCGCAGCGCACTTCCAGCGCAATGCCGAGGCCGAGCACGGTGCATCCGCCAATCTGCGTTGCCACTTTGGCGAGAAGCGTGGTAGGTTCGAGCCAGGAGGTGAGATACATGTTCACGTCAATGAGCGAACCGAACACGAAACCTACTACCAATTGAAAGAGCTGAATCCACTCGAAGTTTCGTCTGAGCACTACTATTTGTCCTAAAACCAGTATGCCGTTCATGATGTAGGTGAACTGGCCGATGGAGAGTTGTGGCGCCAAGTGCGCTTCTCCGGCTTTCTGGAACACGTAGGGCAACACGCTGATTACGCTGGAGCCCAATGCCGAACGTACGCAGAGCGCCACGCCGACGGTCATGATGAACAGTGAGATGAGCAGCAATACGTGCTGCCAGACGAACGAGATGATTCTTTCTTTCATTAATGTGAGTTTAGTTGTTCTTGCAAAAATAATAGGTAGTTCCTGTCAGAGAAGCTGCGGGCGTCAGCCGTGGCTGATGATGTGCCGTTGTTTCTTTTGCCAGTCAGAGAAGTCGAGCACCGTGCCTTTCAGCGGCTCGTTGCTCACCCATTTCATCACGCGGGGAGAGTCTGTGGGCGAGGGGGCGGTGAAGGCGAAGAGGTCACCAATGCTTTCGGTGGGATGCTTGTGGAGAAATGCGTTCCACGAAATGATCCACGCCACCTTTTGCATGGCCTTCGGTTCGGGCAGTTTGTCCGTGTTCCATTTTGCGCGGAAACTCTCTATGTAGAGCGCAAAGAGCCTGAGGCGCAAGCGTGCGAGTAGGCCTTCGCTGTCGGTGTGGGCATAGAGGCATTGGTAGGCTTTGCAGACATACCGGCGCCATTTGTGCATCACGCCTTTCCGCTCTTGCCACGTGAGCGCCTCCGAGTCGTCGGGGAGCAAGGCGTTTATCGCTTGCAGCCTTCGCACGAGGCAGTCGGTCAGCGCTTCCTCTTGCGCTTGTTCTTCAGACGAACAGTTGAAGAGATGTATGCGCCTTACAAAGATTTTTAAGCTGAGGCCGTCGGTAAGGTCGTCGGCCTTTTCTTCGTGGCGCTTGGCGAAGCTTGCGGCGGAGCACGCTTGCGGTTCCAAGGCGGTGCTTCGCTCGTTCAGCCGGTTGTGCTCCATGAAGTCGGGCGCACCTTGCAGCGCTTCGCCGAACGACTTGAAGGGGCTTTGCGCATGGTTGCAAAAGAGAATGTCGGCAATGCCGTTGAGCTTGCTGCGTTCTTCCTCGCTTGCCTCGATGGGGGGAAGGGCAGGGAAAGCGTCGGTAGTGCTCATGAGTGCTGGGCGTTATTCAAAATCCACGCAGGCGCGTTCGCCGACGTGCTTCATCAGTTCTGATGCCACGGCTTTGTGGGCGGGATGCACGCTGTAGGCTTTCACGTCGTCGAGTGAGTCGAACGAAGAGTCGAGGCAGATGTCCCACTTCTCGGCGGGGTTTGCGTTGAAGCCCACGTGCACGCTGCGAATGAAGGGGATGGTGGCGGGAAGGGCTTCAATGCCTTTCTTGAAAGCTTCGCGGGCGGCTTGGCGTACGTCGGCGCTTACGTCGTCGCGAAACTTGAACATTACGATGTGTTTCATATTCGTGGTGTTTTTATGTGTTGTTCTGTCAGTTGTTCATGGCGCCGCAATGGGGGCAGCGCCCTTTGTGGGGAATGGCGCGTCCGCAGATGCCGCAGATGAGGTGCGACGGGCGGTGCACCATGTATTGCCTGATGGCGAATGCCCAGTAGGCAATGAGTAGCGGGTAGCCAATGTAGAGCGGTGTGGTGAGGGTGAACACCAGGTAGAGCACCGTGCACACTCCCATGAGCGAGGCGAGGAAGGAGAGGGTGTCGCCCACGTCGCGCTGTCGGCGCAGTTCGTCAACCACCGCTACGACGGCAATGAGCATGGCCCACACCGAGGCTATGAAGAACGAGAGTATGAGCGGCAGCTGCGTGTTGAAGGGGTTGAGCGTGGGGTGGTAGTAAAACTCTACCCACGTCACCGGCACGAACTTCTGCATGGTGCCGTAGAGCGCTGCCGAACCGCTCACGCAGAGGCAGAGCAGGGTGGGGTAGAAACTGGGTATGTCGCGGAAGTGCACGATGTGGACGGCTTTGCGGCGAATGGATTGCAAGAGCCAAAAGAGCACGGCTGCGCCGAAGATGGAGAGGAAGCACACGCTGCGGCGGTCGGAGAAGTAGTAGATAAACTTTGAGATGGGGTCGTCGGGCACCACGTTGTCGAGCAACTCCGTTTCGTGAATCCACCCTTGCGTGAGCTGGTCCTGCGCCACTTTCACCCACACGGAATCGACCGTGTCGGTGGGCACATAGATGACCTTCGCCACTACTATTTGTCCGCGTTTGCCGATGGTGAGCGTGTCGGTGCCCATGGCGTCGTAGTCGGGCACCACTTGCTGCGGAGGGGCGGTCAGCACGTGCAGCGAGTCGGTCGTCTGGAAGTTGTAGCCAGTCCAGTAGTGGTGGGCAATGTAGAAGTTCACGGAGTCCACCGCGTTCTCGTTGGCCGACGTCCAGTGGTCCACCTGGTTGGGGTGGGAGTAGTAGCACCCCGTGAGCATGAGCAGCGGGAGCAGAAGAAGCAGTAGGCGTGTGTGGAGTCTCGGCATGGTGGTGTGGTAGGTTTCGTCCGCGGAACTTAAACGGATTTTAGTAATATGTAAAAAATAACTTGAACATTTTTTATTCGAGAATCACGCAACGCATTCATCAACGACGGGCTGAACCAACGGTAATCAGTGCCAACGACGGGCTGAAAGCCCAATGAGCGCATAGCCCAGGGCAAGCGAAGCGACACCCTGGGTTTACAT
>CAVJJO010000006.1:0-24004 GCA_963649665.1 Bacteroidaceae bacterium
GCTCCAATATTTACACGGAGCGTGAAGAAGGTCGGCTCGAAGGCGAGGCTATAGGCCGTGCGAAGGGGCGTGAAGAGGGCGAAGCTATAGGTCGTGCTGAGGGTCGTGCTGAGGGTGAAGCTATAGGCCGGAAGAAAAATGCTTTGGAAACGGCCAGAAAAATGAAGAGTCTCGGATTGCCCATTAACACGATCGAAGAGATTACCGGATTGACAGGGCAAGAAGTAGAGGAAGCATAGCGGTATCAGACGATATGGCTATATATAGTGATGAGCTATGATCCAAAAACATTTTAGATAGATATACAAATAAGGAAGAATAAGGTGATGTTTCCATTTTGCAAAGGGTATCACTTCATTCTTCCTTTTGTCTGCTTTTGCTTTCAGCTCTTTCCTCGATTGTTTAAAGGCAAAAAGATATTCGTTCTTTAGGCATATTTGTTGCATGCCTATAGGAAAAGACATAAACAACATTATTTATACATAAATATGGCACAAGTAGAAACTCCCGTGCTCCTGTTGACGGGCTATTTGGGCAGCGGAAAAACCACGTTGCTCAATCGGATACTTACCAACAAAAAAGGAATCAAGTTCGCCGTAATTGTCAATGACATCGGTGAAGTGAACATCGACGCAAGCCTCATCCAGAAAGGCGGTGTGGTGGACCAGAAAGACGACAGTCTCGTCCCGCTCCAAAATGGTTGCATCTGCTGCACACTGAAAATGGACCTCGTGCAGCAACTGAGCGACATTGTAGCGCAGCATCGTTTCGACTATATCGTTATTGAAGCGAGCGGAATTTGTGAACCCGCTCCCATCGCCCAAACAATCAGCGCCTATCCGCAAGTCTATCCCAACTTGGCTGAGGAGGGAGTGGCAAAACTCGACTCCGTCGTTACAGTGGTAGACGCGCTCCGCCTTCGCGACGAGTTCTCTTTGGGCGATGACCTCAAGAAGAAAGATTTGGGCGAGGACGACCTTGCCAATCTCGTCATCCAGCAAGTGGAGTTTTGCAACATGGTGCTCCTCAACAAAGCATCGGAAGTATCGCCCGAAGAACTCGAGCGCATCAAGCGTATCATACGCGAACTTCAGCCGAAAGCTGAAATCATCACATGCGATTTCTGCGACGTGAATCTTGACAAACTCGTCAACACTGGTCTTTTCAATTTCCAGAAAGTGGCAACTTCTGCCCGCTGGATAGAAGCCATTGAAGGCGATGATGAAAATTACGAGCACCATGATTCCGACGACGATGAGCAAGAGCACCACTGCCACCACCATCATGACGACGACCATGATGATGAGCATGAGCATCACTGTCACCATCATCATGACGACGATGACGATGAGCACGAACACGAGCACCACCATCATGACGGCCATTGCCATTGCCACTGCCATCACCACCACGGCTTGGAGAACGAAGAAGAAGGCGAGGCTTTGGAATACGGCATTGGCACTTTCGTTTATAAGCGCCGCCAGCCTTTCAACCTTACGGAGTTTGACCAACTCGTGGCTCGCTTGTGGCCGAAGAATGTGATTCGCTGCAAGGGCATTTGCTATTTCAGCAACGAGAAGAACATGTGCTACGTGTTTGAACAGGCTGGTAAGCAAGTGTCGCTCAGTCAGGCAGGACAGTGGTACGCCACCATGCCTACGGATGAGTTCGAAACCTTCAAGGAGGAGAATCCCGACGTCATGAAAGAATGGGACGACGTCTACGGCGACCGCATGCAGAAACTCGTGTTCATCGGTCAAGGTATGGATCGCGAAGCTATTGAAGCATTGCTTGACGCTTGCCTTGAGAAGTAAAGCGCCGCTGATAGATAAAAGAGAAATCCCCGCAAGTGAATGACTTTCGCTTGCGGGGATTTTTGTCGCTTATAGTGCGCTATGCATGGGGAATGCCCCATGCATAGCGCCTTCTATGTGACTATTTGATATTCGCGCGTATCTTTTTCAGATAAGCGTTGAGTGCGTCTTCGTCCCTGTCCTCTATGATGGCCAGGAGTTCTTTCAACTCTTCGCGTATTTTCGAAACCTGTCCGCTCGTTCGGGGATTGAAGAGAATTTCGCGCAGAAGCGTGTCATCTTCACCTAAAACGCCACGGGCTATCTGCATGTGGCGCTTGAAAGTGGTGCCCGGTGCGTCCTGGTGTTTCATTACTGCAGCAAACACAAATGTGCTTACGAAGGGAATGCTCAGGGAGTAAGCCACCGTTTCATCGTGTTCGTCAAAAGTGTATTCGCAGATGTGGAGTCCGAGGCGGGAGTAGAGGTCGCGGAAGAATATGCGTCCCATGTAGTCACCTTCGCTAATGATGATGGCGTTCTCGTTGCTCAATGCTCCGAGGTTGGCGAAGGTGGGGCCGAACATGGGGTGTGTGCTGACAAAGCGGTGGCCGCACTGCGCGTAAAACTCGCGCAAACCAGTTTTCACCGAAGCAATGTCGCTGATGATGCAGTCGGCAGGGATATGGGGCAGTACGGCGTTGAACACGTCAAGCGTATACTTCAGTGTGACCGCATTAATCACGAGTTCCGGTCGGAAGCCGTCAATCTCGTCAATGGAGGTGAAGCGCTGCGTGTTGTACATGAAGCGGAGACGTTTGGCATCCACGTCGTAGACCGCCGTTTCGTGGTCGAAACTCAGAAGGTCTACGAAGAACGATCCCATCTTTCCCGCTCCGAGAATGAGTATTCGCATGATGTATGTCCCTTTATCAGTCCTTGTTCATCACGTCTATCTGCTGACGGACGCTTTCTTCGTGGATGTTTTCAAAGACGGCTTTGACGAAGTCGGACGACATGCCGCAAAGCACTCCCTGCGCACCGCGCTTGTAGAGAATCTCCGTGTAACGTCCGTTCTGCACGACGGTCATGTCGTGTTCGCGCTTGTACTGACCGATTTCGCGGCTTACGCGCATACGCTTGGAAAGTAGTTCAATAAGGGAATTGTCAATCTCGTCAATCTGGTGGCGTAGGGCATTGAGGCTCTCCGTGCTTTCCGTCACTTTACGGATTACGAGTTTGTCGAGAATGAAAGCCAGCACGTCGGGCGTAACCTGCTGCTTAGCGTCGCTCCATGCCGCATCGGGGTTGTAATGGCTTTCAATGATGAGGCCGTCGTAGCCAAGGTCCATAGCCTGCTGGCTCAGCGGAGCGATGAGTTCGCGTGCGCCTCCCATGTGCGAGGGGTCGCCGATGATGGGAAGGTTGGGGATGCGGCGGCGCAGTTCAATGGGGATGTGCCACATGGGAAGGTTGCGGTAGAGGCGCTTCTCGTAGGTGGAGAATCCGCGGTGAATCACGCCGAGACGTGTGATGCCCGCCTGGTTCATGCGTTCGAGGCCGCCAATCCAGAGTTCGAGGTCGGGATTCACGGGGTTCTTTACAAGCACAGGCACGTCCACACCCTTCAGCACGTCGGCAATTTCCTGCATGGCGAAGGGGTTGGCTGCGGTGCGAGCACCAATCCAGAGAACGTCAACGCCGGCATTGAGGCAGGCCTCCACATGGGCATGCGTGGCCACTTCCGTGCACACCTTCATGCCGAGTTCTTTCTGCACACGGTTCAGCCACGGCAGCGCCTTCTCGCCGTGTCCTTCGAAGCCACCGGGTTTGGTACGGGGCTTCCACACACCGGCGCGGAAAAGTTTGATGCCGTTGTTGGCAAGTTGGGAGGCTGTGGTGAATACCTGCTCTTCAGTTTCGGCAGAACAGGGACCGGCAATGACTACCGGACGCTTTGCGTCGAGTTCGTTGCCGATAAGGTTGAGGGGGGAGAGATTGAGTTCCATATCTGTTTTGTTTTTTGTCTGTATGTGGGTTTGTCAGTTGTGTCTTATTCAGCAAAAGTCTGCTTGATGCGTTCAAGCGCTTCGGCTAGCTTTTCTTCTTTTGCGCAGAGGGAAATGCGGATGTATCGTTTGCCGTTAGAACCAAAAATGAAGCCTGGGGTGATGAACACCCGTGCTTCCTGCAGTACCCGTTCCGTGAGTTCTTCCACGTCGGCATAACTGTCGGGGATGCGTCCCCAGAGGAACATGCCCACTTGCGACGGATCATAGTGGCAATGCAATGCGTCCATTATTTCGCCTGCCAGTTTGCGGCGGCGGGCATATACGTTGACGTTGGCTTCGGTGTGCCATTCATCGCTGTTCGTATAGGCTTTTGCTGCTGCCAACTGCATGGGGCGGAACGTGCCGGAGTCGATGTTGCTCTTCACCTTGAGTATCCATTTTACAAAGGTGGCATTCGTGGCGAGCATGCCCACGCGCCAGCCCGGCATGTTGTGGCTCTTGCTCATGGAGTTGAACTCTATGCAGCAGTCCTTTGCGCCCGGTATCTGAAGAATGCTCAGATGCTCTTTGCCGAGAATGAAACTATAGGGATTGTCGTTAACCACTACTATATGATGGCGTCTGGCAAAGTCAACGAGTCGCTCATAGGTTTCGCGACGTGCGGCTGCCCCGGTGGGCATGTTGGGATAGTTGCACCAGAGAAGGCGTACGCCGTCGAGGTCCATCGCTTCCAATTCGTCAAAGTCGGGCTGCCATCCGTTTTCGGGACGTAGGTTGTAGTTTACAATCTGACAACCGAGAAGTTTTGAAAGGGAAGTGTAGGTAGGATATCCCGGGTTCGGCACGAGCACCTTGTCGCCGGGGTTTACAAATGCAAGCGTCGTGTGGAGAATGCCCTCCTTGGAGCCTATGAGTGGTTGGATTTCCGTGGCGGCATCAAGCTGAACGTTGAACCATCTTTTGTAGAACGCTGCCATAGCTTCGCGCAGCTGGGGAATGCCTGCCGTAGGCTGATAGCCGTGGGCATCGGCCTTGCGAGCTTCGGTGCAGAGGGTTTCTATGGTTTCGGGCGAAGGCGGCATGTCGGGACTGCCAATTGCCAGTGAGATGACGTTCTTTCCTTCGGCATTCATCCTCGCCACTTCCTTGCCTTTGCGCGAGAAGTAATATTCGCTTACGCCGGAAAGCCGTTCGGCGGGGATGATGTGGTTGTATTCGTCTGTCATAGTTTTCGGTTTGTGGTTTCGTATGTTGTTACGACAGGTATCATTCTTTAATGCTATTTGCCTTGGTATTCACCGATGATTTTCAGTTCTCTTGTCAAGGGACGTACCGCGTCGATGCTCTGCCGGTAGCGCATGTAGTCGTCATACGATACGTCCACATAGAAAAGATATTCCCATTCGCGTCCGATGATGGGCAGCGACTGAATCTTTGTAAGATTGATGCGGTAGAAGGAGAATATGCTGAGCACTTGCGAGAGCGAACCTTCTTCGTGGGAGAGGGAGAAAACCACGCTGCTTTTGTTTGTGGCGCTGACTTTGCGGAGCTGGTCGGCAGCCCAGGGGTCGCTGAGGAGAAGGAAGCGGGTGTAGTTGTGCTTGTTGTCCTCAATTCCTTGTTCGAGCACCTTCATGCCGTAGAGCGGAGCGGCTCCGGCGTGGCAGATGGCAGCATGGCCGCGCAGCTTTTCGCGACTGATGGTTTCGGCGGAGCCTGCCGTGTCGGTGGTTTCAACTACCTTGTATTTCGGATGCTGGTCCAGGAAGTGGCGGCATTGCATGAGCGCTACGGGATGGGAGTTGACTTCCGTGATGGTGTCCCAGTCGTCGTCGGGCAGACACATGATGGAGTGCTCGATGTGGAGCTTGTGTTCTCCGATGATGGTCATTCCGCTTTCGCGCAGCAACTCGTAGTTGTGCAGCAGACTTCCAGCTATGGTGTTCTCTATGGCCATGAGCCCCAAGCAGGCATTGTCGTTGCGCATTTGGTGAAAAATATCTTCAAAGGTGTCGCAGCAAACGAGTTCTACATCTTCATCCTGAAAATACTGGTGGGCGGCAATGTCGTGAAACGAGCCTCTGATACCTTGTATGGCTATTTTCTTCATCGGTTTGGGGTACATGGTTTACGAAAAATCCCGCCTCCTTGTATGGAAGCGGGATTTCGTTGTTTCTTTAGTCGTATTTAATGTTGGCATGCGACATCCCGCTTCGCTTGTTCGGCAAAGTAAAAGTAAAAGCCAAAAAAGTAGGATGCGTTAGCCATCATGCTTGTCAATGGGATTGGACTGCGGGAGTGGTGCGTTTGCTTCTGCAAGCTACGCTCGCGTTCCTTTGTCGGGGTTTGTTTTATTAATACGGAGCAAAAGTAGTATAATTCTTACTTACAGCAAATGAAACGGCGATATTTTTGGCATTTTATTCTAAAAACGCCCGTTTTTCCGCCAAAAATCAGCGATTGCCTTCTTTCGCTAGCTGAAGCCGCGGCTTTAATGCCCTAGAACCACCACTTTGATGTAGTCCTTCAGATGAACGGGACCTTTGCCGTAACCGCCTTGCGAGTCGCAAACGAGCAGTAGCGTCTGCCGGCCGTCGGCGAGCGTGCGTCCGAGACACATTCCTTCGTAGTTGGCAAAGTTGTGCTTCGTCAGGTTCATTACCGTCCGGAAGTCGAGCAAGAGTTTTTTTACGAGGAAAAGGTTGGGGTCGAGCGTGCGCATGTCGGTGGACGAGTCGATGCGGTGTCCTTGCGTGGGGTCAACAATGAAGAGCTTGCAGCGGCATTCGCTGCCGATGTAGCTGGCGGGTATGTTCGCTTCGCGTTCGAGCACGAGGAGGCGTCCGTCGGGGAGGGCTGTTATTTCCGGCACGCCGTATACATAGATTTGTCCGAACTTCTCCGAACGTCCGCGATCCATGCGGTAGGCATATTGTGCGGAAGGTTGGAGGTCGTCGGTAAACGATTGCAGACGCAACACGTTCTGTGCGGCGGGATACTGCGCCGAAGCGGCTTGTCCGTCCGTCTTCAATGTACTTTCCGTAGTGGTCCAAAAGAGATGCGTGGCAGCATCGTAGCTCAGGGCTTCAAATCCGTAGTTTGGTACTATTTGGGTGAGCCCCATAATGGCGGGTACGGCGAGGCGTCGGCCTGTGGGTTGCCCTTCCAGCGAATATTCAAGTATTTCCTGGTCGCCCTCTCCGCTGATGAACAGTGTGTTGGCTGACGGGAAATAGGCCACGCCTTCGCAGTCGCGGATGGAGATGCCCGAAGCATCGACCTTGGGTGCGCTGTTGCCGTGGAATCCTTCAAGATAAACGTTCGTCACTTCTCCCGTCGTGGCGTTTTGGTCAATGCGGAAGGTGAAGAAGCCGTCGGAGGGTTCTTTGTCGCTCACCATGGCATAGCGGTTGCCGCCTAAAGAGGCTATGCCGCTGTATTGTGCTGTGCCCACGCCCCATTCGGCCATGGACTTCTGCTTGAGTTCCATGGCGGTTTGCGCCATGACGGGCGCGGCGAGGATAGACAGGGAAAGTAAAACGCTTTTGAACATATCGCTTGGGGAAAATATGCTTACGCTGATTGTTGAAATAAACGTGGGCTACTCGTCGAGCAGGAGGTCCATTACGATGGGCTGTGCGGCCATGAACATGGCTGCAAGTCCGCCGGGTGTGACTATGCTGTCGGGCTTGATGTCGGTAAGTCGCACGGTGCCGTTTTCTACGATGTACCATCCGTTGTTTTCGGGAATTGCCAAGTCGCCGTCCACTCCTATGTGGAGTTGGAAACCGGGATTCTTCACGGCAATGGCAGAGAGGAAACGGGGCACGTTGATGACGCGTGCCATGGCGTAGGGCACGCTCTCCTTGAGCGAACCGGGAAGGCAGAAGCGGCGGTAGACCTGTTCCACTCCGCATTCGCGGCAAAGGTAGTCCACGAAGGCGGCACGCGTTGCGGCTTCGGTGATGGCGAGCGTGCGGATATACACCTTTCCGTTCGGCTCCTTTACTGCCAGGCAGAAACCCACCATACGGCGCTTGCGGCGAGCCACGAGGACGTAGCCGTCTTCAAGGTCGGCAGAAGAGAGCGCGGCGTAGAAGTCGTTTTCGGAAGGGTGCACCATGAAGGGGAGTTGCATGGTGAGGCGGTGGTAGTAGACGTAGAGGTCTTGTCCCCATTCGTCGGGGCGAATCACTTCTATCTTGTCGAAAGCGCCGTCCTGGCTGATGTCGAGGGGAAGTTCCTGGCGGTACACTGCTGTCCAGTAGGCGCCGTGTTCGGGTCGTTCGTAATAGCCGCGCATTGTCTCGTCTTGGGGGATGAGGAAACTGAGCGTAGCTCCCTGCGAGAAGAGGCGGCGGTGTGCTTCGTGAAGGAGATTTGCGGCATAGCCGCGTCGGCGGAAATCGGGATGCGTGGCAAGGCCGGATATGTAGCCTGCATGTTGTACGGTGCCGTAGAAAGTCATGCGGTAGGGCAGCAACTGCATGGCTGAGACTACCTGACCGTCGTGGCGGATGGTGAGGTTTGAAGCGTCGGTGTATTTGTCTTCAAAATATATGTCCATGAAGTCCTCTGTGTCGTTGAAGCAGGTGCGCCAGAGGTCACGGGTTTGGTTCTTGATTTCTTCGGGTGAGAGTAACATGGGGATTTATGGTGTGTGTATTGTTTACTGGATAGGGTAGGGCTATGAGCCGAGCGGATGTTTGGTCATCACGCTGTATTTCTGCAGCAGCTGGACAGGGTGGTACGAAAGTTTGGCGCGGCGAAGGCCTTCTATGCCGAGATCCTCTTCGCGGTTGATGTAGACGTATTGCTTTGGCAGCATTCGGACGAATTCGCGGTTGATCATGGCAAACGAACCTTCGTATGCGGCGTCGGCTTTTTCCACACAAACGTCGAATGTGTCGGCGTTTACGGCGCCGCCGTAGGTGAAGGCTACGATTTGTTCGCCAACCCGCAGCACGCAGCCTTCGACGGGCAGCTCGTTCCAATGCTCAAACACGGTAAGTATGGATCGCCGCTCTTTGTCTAAGGGCGTAAAGTCGTCTGCGGAGGAACCTTCTTTCTGCGTTTTCCACCTCAGAGCCAGCTCCGTGCATTGTGGTATGTCGTCGGGGGTGAGGGGCGCCGCCTGCCAGTCGGGATATTTGGCTTCGAAACGGTTGGCGAAGTTGCGTTTGCTCTGCAGCTTCTTGCCGGAGAGCGTTTCAAGTTTCGCGCGGTCGTAGATGTAGTCGGCATAGTCGCGGTTGGCGGTGGCGAAGAAGTATCCCGGCATAGCCGCTTCAAGTTTGGCAAGCGAGTTTTCGCACACGCCGAGCATGAGGAAGGGATGGCCTTGCCGGTCGGCGTCGTCGAGCATGAGCCGCAGCGCCGCGTTCCAGTCGCCTTCGGTAACGGGTGCGAGGTAAGCCAAATGGCCGTTTATTTTGAAGCGGATTAGCAGATGGCCTTCGTGCAATGCCGTTTCGGTGTCGTAGAGGAAACGCCAGCCTATGAGGTTGACGATGTTGAGGTCGCAGTTGCGAAAATCGGTATGGAGAACTGCGCGCTGGATGTTGCGGCAGTCTGCCGTTGTCAAGGGATGGAAATCTATCGGCATGATTATGTCGATTTGCTTCCTGGTGAGGAATAGTTTGTGTGTTGAGGGCGGCTATGTGTGCTGCCTTTTAAAAGGTGTGTGACTGAGCGACGGAACGAATCAGAGCGGGAAGCGGTACACTTTTTCTCCGCTGAACGTTTCGACGGAAAGCGACAGCGAGTCGGTGCCTGCGGTGAACGCCGGGGCGAAGGGCGCAAGCGGCAAGCAGATGTAGCTCTCGCGCGTATAATATAATGGGTCGTTGTTCTGACTATGGATGAGCTTCACATGAACCGTCTTTACGCCCGAGGCGGATGCTGTGGTGTCTACCGCGTTGAAACCGAAATAGTGTGTGCCGCCGTTAGTTCCCTTTATGGCCAGGCGCAGATTGATGTAGCCGCCGCCTTTCCATGCCGACGTTACGTCGAGCGGATTGTAGATGGCGGCCTTGGGCTTGTAGGCTGCGGCTTTGGGGGCAAGCAGGGCGGCATAGTCGGTGAGCCACACGGTGCGGTTCGTCTCGTCGCGGGTGAAGAGGGCAAGTATGCGGTAAGTGCTGTCGGGGCGTAGGCCGTTTACTTTGTTGCTCAAGGTGTAACTGTTGCCATTGTCGCTCACGAAGGAAACGGCACGACCGTTGGCGTTGGTCACGAGGCAAGCCAGTTCTTCCACGTAAGGAGCTGCGGTCTTCTCGTCGTCGCTGCACGAGGCGGTTGCGGCGAGCGTAAGGGCAAATGTCAGGCGTGCCGGTAGCTGGTACCATTTCTTCGTAGGAGTCATAAACGGATTTCTTGTTTCGTCAGTCTTTGCGCGACAATGCGGCAAGATGGTTGACAAGCGGGTTTGCATACATGGTGAGGATACGTTCGCGGAGGAACGCTTCGTCGGGGGAGGGGAGGTCCACAAGGGCTATGCGCTGCAGAAGGTAGCTTTCAAAGCGTTGCTTGTCTTCCGCAGTGTAATGCGATGCCATGTCGTGGCCACCGTTCAGGAGGTCGTAGGCCACATAGTTGTTGGGGAACAGTTCGTAGGCGCTGTGGATGCCGTGGTCGATGCGTGCGGCAAGCGTGG
Source organism: Bacteroidaceae bacterium (assembly GCA_963649665.1). Classification (GTDB taxonomy): domain Bacteria; phylum Bacteroidota; class Bacteroidia; order Bacteroidales; family Bacteroidaceae; genus Alloprevotella. Next base: position 10,461 of record CAVJJO010000006.1, read on the forward strand.
AGAAGAATTCCGCCTTTCCGCAGCCGGCAAGTTCGTCTATCCACGTGTTCACGGGTGCTGCCGTGCGGTATGCCACGCGTCCCTTGTGGCCCATGATGCCTGTCTGCATGTTGCAGAGGTCGTCCTGCTGCGACTTCTTGAAGTCGGCATTGTCGCGTTTCTGCTGGAATTCCTTTGCCTTGAGATAGTCGCAGGGGTCGTATTCGTAGGAGATTGCAAGGGGCACGAGATGGAGTTGGCGTATGCGTTCGAGCGGTGTACCTTCGCCTCCCATTGCCATCATTTTCAGGAGCGACTCCTGCGTGCGGTCGTTGGAGTCCTTGGCGCGACCTTCGCGCTGGGCTATCCAGATGTTCTCTTTCTTTTCGGCTACGGCAAAGTGCATGTATTCGCTCATGCGTTTGCTGCTTGCGAGCATTTCGCGGAGTCCCACGTTGCGCTGCACGATGAACGATTTGTTGAGGCGAACCAAGGTGCGTATCCAGGGATAGATGAGCAGGTTGTCGCCGATGGCTATCTCCACGGTGTTGCCGAATCCGTTGTCGATGAGCAGCACGTCGAGTATGGCGGAGTCGAGCACAATGTCGCGGTGGTTGCTGATGTAGGTGTGGGGAAGTGTACGTTCGTCGGCGGGGATGCTTTCGGCGTGAAACTGTGTTCCGTCCGTGCATTTGGCCAAAAGGGCTTTGATGACGGGATAGATGGCTGCCTTTTGCCACGTGAGAAGGTCGGGGCAACGTTTCATCTGTGCCTTCAGCTGTTCTACGTCGGCACCGGGGAAGAACATGGGGAGGATGGAGCGAAACTGTGCGTCGTCCATCAGCGAGTCTATGGCTTCGGGTATTTCTTCCGGTGCATAGGGGCGTATGGCGTCAAAGTCGTGGAGAGTCATGGCGGTAAGGATTTTGGGGAGTGGTTAGAATCGGCCTTCGATGATTTCGCTCAGCACGTCCTTGATGTCGAGTCCGGCGGCGCGTACCTGCTGGGGTATGAAGCTTGTGGCGGTCATGCCCGGCGTGGTGTTGATTTCGAGCAGGTTGATCTGTTCGTTGCCTTTTTCGCCGCTGAGGATGTAGTCGATGCGGATGATGCCGTAGCAGCCGAGCGTGCGGTAGATGAACTTCGTCATCTCGCTCACGCGTGAAGCCGTTTCGGGAGCGATGCGTGCGGGGGTTATCTCGCTTACCTTGCCGTTGTACTTCGCGTCGTAGTCGAAAAACTCCTGCGAGGTGACCACTTCTGTGATGGGGAAGGTGTAGAGCGAACCGTCGAGGCGCTTGAAGCATCCGCAGGTGATTTCGGTGCCGCTCATCATCTTTTCTATCATCACCTCGTCGCTTTCCACCATGGCTTTCTCTATGGCGGCGCGGAGCGCGTCGGCAAGTTTCACTTTCGTCACGCCGAAACTGCTACCGCCGGCGTTGGGCTTTACAAAGCAGGGAATGCCGAGGCGCTCGGCAAGCTGCTTTTCGGTTTCCACTGTGATGTCGTCGCCCTTGCGCACGAGCACGGAGTCGGACACGTGGACTTGGGGGTAGGCGCGGAGGTAGTTGTTGAGGGCAAATTTGTTGAACGTCAAGGCTTCCACAAGCACGTCGCTCGTGGAGTAGGGCATGCCGATGAGGTCGAAGTAGCCCTGGAGTATGCCGTTCTCGCCCGGTGTGCCGTGGATGGTGATGTAGGCAAAGTCGAAAGTATGGTGGCCGTCGGCGGCGGTGAAAGAGAAGTCGCTGCGGTCGATGTGACATTTTTCTTGGTTGTAGAATACGGTCCAATTGCCTGTCTTTACTTCTACTACATAGCAATTGTACTTTTCTGCGTCCATAAAGGATACAATCCCTTCGGCAGAGCGCAGGGAAACGTCGTGTTCGGAGGAGTCGCCTCCGGCTACGATGGCAATGTTTCGTTTCATTTTCTGTACGTTACGTATTATACGGATGTATTTTGGATGTGGGAGGAGTGTGCGCTAAGGTTGACGGGTGTAGGTTTCCCATTTTTCAAGGAGTGCGGTCATGTCCTCTGGAAGTTCGGTGGTGAAGTCCATCTCTTCGCCGGTTTTGGGATGCTTGAAGCCGAGGGTGCGTGCGTGAAGGGCTTGTCGGGGGCAGATGGCGAAGCAGTTGCGTATGAAGCTGTTGTACGTGCCGCTTTGCGTGCCGCGCAGCACTTGGTCGCCGCCGTAGCGCTCGTCGTTGAAGAGGGGGTGGCCTATGTGTTTCATGTGCACGCGTATCTGGTGGGTGCGTCCGGTTTCGAGGATGCATTCCACAAGGGTGACGTAGCCGAAGCGTTTCAGCACGCGGTAATGGGTCACGGCATGCTTGCCTATGCCGGAAGCGGGGTCGAACACGGCCATCTGCATGCGGTCGCGCGGATTGCGGGCTATGTTGCCTTCTATGCGGCCTTCGTCTTCCTGAAAGTTACCCCACACGAGGGCATTGTAGCGGCGGCGGGTGGTTTTGTTGAAAAACTGTACGCCGAGCTTGGTCTTGGCATTGGGCGTCTTTGCCACCACGAGGAGTCCGCTGGTGTCTTTGTCGATGCGGTGCACGAGTCCCACGGCGGGGTCGTTGGGGTCGTAGGCGGGATTGTCCTTCATGTGCCAGGCAATGGCGTTGACGAGCGTGCCGGTGTAGTTGCCGCAGCCCGGATGAACCACAAGGCCGGCGGGCTTGTTTATCAAGAGCAGCTCGTCGTCTTCGTAGGCGATGTCGAGCGGAATGTTCTCGGGTTCAATTGTGTTTTCGTAACGCGGGCGGTCGAGCAGGAGGGTGACCACGTCGAAGGGCTTCACGCGGTAGTTGCTCTTTACGGGAAGTCCGTTTACATGGATGAAGCCGGCGCGCGCTGCAAGCTGTATGCGGTTGCGCGAAGTGTCGCGCAAGTGGTCGAGGAGAAATTTGTCCACGCGAAGCAACGCCTGGCCTTTGTCGGCTACCACGCGGTAGTGTTCGTAAAGCTCGGCGGCTTCTTCTCCGCCGTCGTCGTCGCTGTCGTCGGCAAGGTCTGCCGTGCTTTCGTCGGCTACGGGTAGCTGCTCTTCTTCGGGGCGGTGATTCTTGGGTTCGTTATCGTTGAATTCCAAAACAGGAAGGGATGTTTAGAGGTGAGGGTAAATTCGGATTGTCGGGGCGATTTAGTCTTCCACGGCTTCGGCTTCGCCGTCGGCGGGGACGTCTTCGGGAGCGTTGAGTATGTAGTCGAGGCTGTCGTTGCCGTTGTAGTCCTCTTCCACGTCGCCACCGCCTACTACGAGGGTGATGGGGGAGTTGACGGATATGCGGTCGCCTGCTTTCACGCTCTTGCCGTTGACTTTCACTGCGCACACCCAGTCGAGGGGTTGGCCGTGCTCATATTCTGTGGCGGCGAGTTTGAACCCGAGCACTTTGAGCTTGTCTTCGGCCTCGCGTCGCGAGCAGTTGCCGGCAATGTCGGGCAGGGCTATCTTTCGCGGACCGTCGGAATTGATGGTGAGCATGACGGTGCGTCCGGGTTTTACGCGTTCGCCGGGCTTTATGCTTTGCTCCAGCACGGCGAAAGGTGCGGCGCGGTATACATAACCGGTGTCGCTCACTTCGGCTTTCAGTCCGAGTGCTTCAAGTTTTCTCGTGGCCACCTCTTCGCTGTCGCCGCAGATGTTGGGCACTTCTACCTCTTCGCCGTGGCGCGTGTAGCGGTTGATGAAAAGAAGGGCGGCGCCAATCAGGAGAAGGGTGACAACAATCATCCCGAGACAGTTGCCCACCATCATTTTGCTGAATATCTTGCGGAAAAAAGTTGCAATAGTCATACGTTTGCTGTGGGTAAATCCGTTGAGGCTTTCACACGTTTGTGTGCGTAGGCAAACAGGTGTGTGGCGCCATGTTCCGAACGGATGCATTTATGGGCAAAGTTATAAAAAAAAGAGAGAAGCAAAGGTTTCACTTGGGAAAACCTCGACTTCTCTCGAGTATCTTAGGCGGAGTGTTCCGCAGTAGTATTGACGGTGGATTATTTCTTGCCGTGTACTTCGTCAGATACGGTAAGCTTCTTGCGACCCTTTGCGCGGCGAGCTGCCAATACGCGACGGCCGTTAGCGGTCAGCATGCGCTGACGGAAACCATGCTTGTTGTTTCTCTTTCTGTTGTGCGGTTGGAAAGTTCTTTTCATTTTTCGTTATGCTGTTTTTTGTTTTTTGATATACAATCAGGCGAAACGAGAAAGGTCAGCACATCGTCGCTCCAAGCCTCACGGCTTTGTCTCTAAAAGAAACACCTTCACGCTTCGGGGTGCAAATTTACGCAAACTTTTCCATTTGCCAAACTTTTCCCGCTTTTTATTGGCTGACTTGCAGCGTAGTCGGGAATTGGGTGCGGTAATTTTTTTTTACCGCACCAGCATGGAACTTGTGTTTAAACCACCGCCGGGCGAATTTCGCTGCGAAAGGTTATTTCTGCGCAAAGCGCTTTGCCTGCTCTTCGATGAGGGCGCTGTCTTCGAAATAGTTGATTTTCATGGCGCGGCGCACGTCGCTGAGTGTGTCGGCGGCCACGGCACGGGCTTCTTCGCAGCCCTTGCGGAGCATTTCGTAAACGGCGGGGATGTCTTTCTCGAATTCGGCACGGCGCTGGCGGATGGGCTCGAGTTCTTCCTGAAGAATGTTGTTGAGGAACTTCTTCACCTTCATGTCGCCGAGTCCGCCTTTCTGATAGTGAGCCTTCACCTCGTCGAGGTTCTGGTAGTCGGGCCAGTAGGCTGCGAAGTGCTCAGGACGGCAGAAGGCGTCGAGATAGGTGAACACGGTATTGCCCTCGATGTGTCCGGGATCTTCTATGTGGATGTGCTGAGGGTCGGTGTACATGGACATGACCTTTTGCTTCACTTCCTTTGCCGATTCGGCAAGGTAGATGCAGTTGCCGAGGCTCTTGGACATTTTTGCCTTGCCGTCGGTTCCGGGAAGACGCAGACAGGCGGCGTTGTTGGGAAGGAGAATGCTGGGTTCAACGAGCGTTTCGCCGTAGATGTGGTTGAAGCGGCGCACGATTTCCGTGGCCTGCTCAATCATGGGCTTCTGGTCTTCGCCGGCGGGCACGGTGGTGGCGCGGAATGCGGTGATGTCCGCTGCCTGGCTGATGGGGTAAGTGAAGAAACCTACGGGGATGCTCGACTCAAAGCCGCGCATGCCGATTTCGCTCTTCACTGTGGGGTTGCGCTGCAGACGGCTCACGGTGACGAGGTCCATGAAGTAGAACGAGAGTTCGCAAAGTTCGGGTATCTGGCTCTGTACGAAGATGGTCACCTTCTCGGGGTCGAGTCCGGCGGCGAGGTAGTCAAGCGCTACTTCAATGACGTTTTGGCGCACCTTCTCGGGGTTGTCCATGTTGTCGGTCAGCGCCTGTGCGTCGGCGATGAACACGAACATCTTCTTGTAGTCGCCTTCGTTTTGCAACTCTACGCGACGCTTGAGCGAACCCACATAGTGTCCGATATGCAGACGGCCGGTGGGGCGGTCGCCGGTAAGTATTACGGTATCTTTTGCCATTGTTTCTGTTTACTTTCTTTGGGTGCACAAAAGTGGCATCTCGTTCTTCAGTTTGAAGAGCAAGACGCTACCTTAAGCGCTTAGTTTGACGTTTTGCCGACAAAGATAATGTAAAGCCGGTAAATGCACAAATGCCGCAGCAAGAATGTGGGCAATGGAAGATTCAACTGCAACGTGAGGCGAAGCGCATGGAGGTCACGACTCCAGTCTTGACAGCTTGTCGCGGCCACACAAACGCTTCATGGGGGTGACGTTTTCAAAACGTCACGCTCTACACGGCCTCACAAAGGCTATTGCGCTGCGTTTCAGGTGCTTTTTTTAACACTGAGAATCGCGTAGAAATCACCGGACGCACAGACGCTCGGAAATACGCGATTTTTAGCGTGCATAATTATGCATCTTTTCGCTACAGGATACGCATATATTCAGAATTCGCTGCATACTGCTGCATAAAAGGACGTTTTGGAGTAAAAAACGGAGCCTTTCCCGTGAAAATTCCAAGGCATCTAGAAAAAACTCCCCCTAGGCCCAACATTTTGGGGCTAGGGGGAGTTCTCGGAAAATGCCTTGAAGCAAGGGAAATGTGGTGAAAAGGGGCGGAAAAGCGTCGTTGTCCGCTCTAGTTTGAACTGCGCTGATGAAAAAATGAAGGACGCGAAATTAACAATCGAAAGGTTCGTTTACAAAGCGCCTAACTACTTAGGTGGGGGTAAGCGTAACTCAACCTTTGAATTTAGACGGGGACGGGCTGAAAGCCCAAAAGCGCCTAGCCCAGGGCAACGCCCTGGGTTAATGATGTAGCGAGAATGCGCGCTGAAAGCGCAAAAGCATTACTAGACATCACACGCTTTTGCCCTGTCAGGGCGCAACGTCGCTGGAAACCGATACCCAGGGCGTTTGCCCTGGGCTAGGTGCTTACTGGCCCTTCAGGCCGTTTTCGTATAAATCTCAAACTGCAAAGTGAACGTTCAATTACGCTTACACCCGCCTGAGTAGTTATACAAGCGCTTTGCTCTTCGCGCTTGTTTGTCAAAGACGGGAATCTTGACCTCCATGCGCTGTCGCTTCCATGCCAGTTTAGAACGTGACGTTTTGGTAACGTCACCCCCATAGGTGGTAGAAATCTACACACTGCGCATTTTGCTTCCTATTTACACGGATTGCCTATTCGCCGTGTTTCTTCGTCCGTTTGGAGAGTTTGATGGCTCCCACGGGACACACGTGCTGACAAAGCAGGCAGCCCACGCATTTTGCGCCGTTTAAATGAGGAAGTCTGTCGGCATCCATCGTCAAGGCCTGGTGACCGCCGTCGTTGCATGAAATCGCACAGCGTCCGCAGCCGATGCACCTGTCCTTGTCTATGAGCGGATAAACTTGGGTGTCGCGGTTGAGGTTGGAGGGCAACACGAAGTTTTTGAGTTCTTCGCCTACTATGGTGTTGAGGTTCGTTATGCCCCGTTGCTTCATGTAGGTAAGGAGGCCTTCCTTCAGGTCGTCGATGATGCGGAAGCCGAACTGCATGACCGAAGTGCAGACTTGCACGTTGGTGCATCCGAGCTGAAGGAATTCCAGGGCATCGCGCCACGTTTCTATTCCGCCGATGCCGCTAAGGGGCGTAAATTCAAGTATCGGATTTTGCGCCATCTCCAAAATGTGGCGGAGCGCAATGGGTTTGATGGCGCGGCCCGAATAACCCGAAACGGTTCGTTGGCCGTTGACCATTGAAGAGTCGGAGATGGTGACGCACTTGATGGTGTTGATGGCGGCAATGGCGTCGGCACCCGCAAGCGCAGAAGCTGCGGCGGGGATGCTGATGTGGGTGATGTTGGGCGTCATTTTCGCTATGACGGGAATGTCTACGCGGTGCTTTACATAAGAGGTGTAGTGCATGACGAGCTCGGTGTTTTGCCCCACGTCGCTACCCATGCCTTCAAGGCCCATTTGCGGGCACGAAAGGTTGAGTTCCACCGCGTCGGCACCGGCTTCTTCGGCCATGTGGGCCAGTTTCGCCCAATCGCTGAGCGACTGCCCCATGATGCTTGCCACAACCACCTTGGTGGGGAAGTCCTTCTTCAGTCGGCGGATGGTGTCGAAATCTTCTTCGGCAGGGTGCTCGCTCACTTGTTCCATGTTGCGGAATCCGTAGAAGCGTCCTTCTTCGCCGTGTTCGCTCACGGAGTCGAAACGAGGCGACACCTCGTGGATGTCTTCCAGGCAAATGGTCTTGAAAAACACGCCGCCCCAACCGGCCTTGAAGGCGCGCGCCACCATTTCGTAGTTGGTGCATACGGCAGAGGAAGCAAGGAAAAACGGGTTTTCGCATTCGATGCCGCAGAAGTCTATCTTCAGACTAGGTTCCTCGCCTTTGGCTTCGGCAGCGGAGGCTTGCGGGACTTCTTCCAAAGCGTGTGCAATCTCGCGGATGCGGACGGGGCGGTCGTAGTGGATACATGCCGCTTCGGCTGCGGTCAGATCTTCGTCGGAGCAGTCGGCAATCCATTTTCGGGCATTGGCATCGTTGTCGAAACGCAGGGCGCGCAACATACGGGCAGGGTCGCCCTGTTTGCAAGCCGCAGTGCACTGTGCGTTTTCGCACAAAAGGCAGCGCGAAACCTCTTCCTTGTAATTGAAAAATCTTTTCATGTTCTTGTCTTTCTATGGTGAGTAAGTAGAAAACGGAAGCGGCGTTGATGGGCGATGAGTCTGGCATATCTCTGATGCTTGGATAGACTCTACGGGTCAACGCCGCTTCCGTCTTTGCAAATATAGGGAAGTTTAGTGAAATGAAAACTCTTTTTAGTCTTTACTTAGCGTGAAGCACTCTATGCTGGGCCAGGCGCCTAAGCGGTAGGAAACGGTGCCGCCTATGCCGGTGGAAACGAAAAGTTTGCGTTTGCCTTCGGTGTAGAGGCCGCCCCATTCGGGATTGACCCACTTGGCGGGAGAGAAATTGCCTATTTTGAACTGCATGGCGTGGGTGTGTCCCGAGAGAGTGAGTTGCGCATGGGTGCTTTCAAGTATGCCGTGGCGCCAGTGCCAGGGGTCGTGGCTGAGGAGTATGGTGCATGCGTCGGGCGGAATGCTTTTGAACGTCTTTCCGAGATTGCCCTTGGAGGGGAAGGGCGGTTTTCCCGTGTTTTCCACACCGGCAATGAAGAGCGAGTCTGTTCCTCGTTTGACGATGGTGTGTGCGTTGAGCAGAAGGTTCCAGCCCAGCGAACGTTCGGCGCTTATGATGTTCTTTATTTCAGCCAGTCGTTCGCTTTCGCTCATTTGTGCACCGTAGATGCAGTAGTCGTGGTTGCCGAGAATGCTTATCACACCGTCTTTCGCCTTTATGCGGGAAAGCGCTTCAAGATGCGGAGCAAGTTCTGCGGAAGACGTGTTGACAATGTCGCCGGTGAACACCACGAGGTCGGCATGGCATGCATTCACGCTATCGGCAAGGCGACACAGAAATCGGTTGTCGGTGCCGTAAGTGCCGACGTGAAGGTCGGAAATCTGCACAATGCGGTATCCTTCAAACGCTTTCGGAAGCCCCTCGACCTTGATGGTGCGGTTGTGCGTTTGAATGCGTTGCCAGCCGAAGAGCGTGCCATAGAGTTGAACACCGCAAACGGCCACGGAAAGCGCCGCGGCAATTAGCGTCAACGCTCTACGGCCCGTAGGGAACTGCCACGCAATGCCTTGGCCTGCGAGCGAGAAAAGGAAGAAGGCCAATTTGGATACGGATACGACGCAAAGCAGTGTGAAGAACACGTTGAAGCTCCACGATGCTCCTGGCACGAGCAGGCAGTAAGTGATGCTTGCGAGCATGACCACTGTGGGTGCAAAGAGTAGAACCGTAGGCCAGTGGGCGGACTGCGGACGGGTGAAGTTCCACCAGATGTAGATGTCGGGGAGAATGATGAGGAGAAGAAAGAAAAGGAGATATTTGATCATTGTCTTTGTGGAGATGTTGCGGAGGTTGAAGGTAGGTAAGCGGTTACCTTATGTATGGGCGGTGAGGCGAGTGGAAAAAGAAAATGGAAATGAAGAAGGACTTGCAATCCTTTTCATTTCCATTGTAATTCGTTTTGTGCGGTGGCTTAGTCTTTGTCGTGACCCTTTTGCAAGAGCGAAGCGTCGTGGTATTCCTGCGACTCCTGTTGCTCCTGCTGTTCTTGCCATTTTTCGCGTGCAAATTCCTGCATGTCGGTGACGGTGTCTTTTTCGTCGACGATTTCGGTGCCGAGCATGGTTTCTATCACGTCCTCCATGGTGACGATGCCACGGAAGCATCCGTATTCGTCAATGATGATGGAGATGTGTTCCTTCTTGGCGAGGAGCATTTCCCAAATGGTCGATACCGACTCCGTTTCCTGGAAGGTGAGCACGGGGCGCACGATGTCCGACAAACGCAGCGTGAATTTGTCTTCTGCCAACTTTTCGAGAATCGCCTGGCGGAGCACGTAGCCTTTGATGTAGTCGTCGTTCTCTTCGTTGTAGACGGGAATGCGCGAGTAGGTACGGAAGGCTTCGTTTTTGTAGAACTCGCCGAGCGTCATGCTTTCTTCCGCCATTTCCACTACGGAACTGGGGGTCATGATGTCGCGGGCGGTGATGTCGTCGAGCTTCAGGAGGTTTTGGATCATGCTGTTCTCCTTTTTCTCGAACACGCCTTCTTCTGCGCCGACGGTCATCATGGCTGAAACTTCTTCGCGGCTTACGGAAACGGACTGCTTCTTGCCGGAGAAGAAATGGGTGATGAATTCGGACATCAGCACGAGCGGGTAGGTGATGATCACGAGCACGTGGATGACGCGAACTGCGGGAATGGCAATCTGTCGCCAATAGGCGGCGCCGATGGTCTTGGGGATGATTTCGGAGAGGACGAGGATGAGCAGTGTGAGTATGGCTGAAGTGGCAGCGAAATACTCATTGCCGAAAACGGCTTCGCTTTGTGCACCCACACCGGCAGCGCCCACGGTGTGGGCTATGGTGTTGAGGGAAAGAATGGCGGAGATGGGTTTGTCGATGTCTTGCTTGTATTTCTTTAGCAAGGCCGCGCCTGGACGGTTTTCCTTTTCAAGCATCGACGCGAACGACATGGGCGCAGAGAGCAATACGGCTTCAAGCACCGAACAAAGAAATGAAACGCCTAAGGCGCTAAAAAGATAGAGGAGTAGTAGCCCCATGGAATGTGGAATTAGTTAGACATAAGCCCTGTCCACATGTTTGTGTGTGTGCGGATGCCGCCCGTTGCGCCCTTGTCGGGCGATGGGTGCAGCTTTCGCAGGGAGCGGCAAAATGGCGGTGTTCTTCGTGGGGCGAGAACCGTGCGTTTGCCGCAATTTTTCGATGTTGGCTGCAAAGTTAACACTTTCCATGAAGTGAAGTGCCTTTGTCCCTTGTGAAATTATGGTGAAGGCCATGGCGTAAATGTTTGGCTTGCAGTTCTTCGCGGAGGAGAAACGGGGACGGTAATGGTATCGGTATGCAGTATATTTGATATTCTTTCAACAATATACGAAAAAAGCATCTCGGGTGACCTCTTAGCTTGTTACGCAGTTCGGCCATTCCCTCGATGCTTTGGAGTAAAGGTAATGCAATTTCTCAAAATGCGGTACGTGTCAAATCGGCACGCTATCGGCATATGCTGTCGATGTATTCTCGGAACTGCGTACGCGTACCGTTGAATACGTTGATGTCTACTTCGCCATGGATGCCGCGAACTTTCCCGTAGGGCGTGAGCTGCCAGTGGAGCAGACGCACATAAGGCTTGTATTCTCCGTAGCGTGCTATCCACACGTCGTAGTCGCGCAGAGCTTCGGGAGCGTGTATGAGGTGGTCGTTGACAAACTGCTGCCCCACGTAGAGCACGGGCTTTTTCCCCTTTTGCTTCTCTACGGTGCGAAGCCAAATGAGCACTTGACGGAACATTTCCTGCTCGCCGCCCATTTCGCGTACTTCGGCTTCGGATGGTTCGAGGTCGAGCACGGGTGGTAAGTCAGTGGCTGCAACCCATGCCATGCGGAGGAACCAGGCTGCCTGCTCGGCGCCTTTGTATTTCGAACTGTAGAAATGATAGCTGCCTACGGGGATGCCGTGACTGCGGGCTTGCTTGAGGTCGGAGGCGTAGTATTTGTTCGTGATGCGTGTGCCTTGCGTGGCTTTGAGGTAGATGTAGGACACGGGGTAGTCTACCGTACCTTTAACGCGGCGTCCGTTGCCAAGGCTTACAATGCGCAGACGGTCCCAGTCAATGGCATATTTCTTTTTCCCGCTTTCGTGTTGGTAGCGCGAGAGGTCTATGCCGTAAATGCGGTCGGCGGTGTAGACCATACGTTCTCCGAAAAAGCGGTTCTTTCGCCATACACCGCAGCGGACGGCATGGCCGGCTTTTACGCTGAAGCCGTGGCCGCTGCGGATGCCGTCGGTCCATTCGCCTTGGTAATGCTCGCATTGTCGGGACAAGTAGATGCCCATTCCTTCAGGCCGTAAATGGCGGTTGAACGTTCCGGTGTAGAGTCCGGTGGAGTCGGCGCGTGAACCCGTTGTGAGTGTGTCGGCCTCCCAATGTCCGGCGAAATGGTTCCCGCAGGAGTCGGTGTAGGAGCCGTCGCCTTCCCTGATGAAAGTCCCCTCCCGCATGATGCCTTGGCCGTTGTAGTGACTGCCGTCTGGTAAATGCATGCAAACGCATTTCAGGTTTTGCTCTTTTGCCGTTGCCGGTTTTTCCTCATCCTTGCAAAAGAGCGATTGTAACCAATTGCGCAGATTTATCCACCACCAGGCTATGCGGCAATGTTCCTTTCCCAATATGGCAAGTACGTCGTCGGCCGAACAGCATTTGTCCTTTATCTGTATGCCGCAAGCGTAACCCGAAGCACTGCACCAAAGTCCTCCTTCCTCAGCAGAGTGTGGAAGTACGGAATCGGCCGTGATGCTTTCCGGCAGGGTATGGGCTGTGGCGCCGCCGAAGTCGGCAAATGCTGTGAGCACGGTTGGCTCGGTATGACGGGCCGTCAGACCGAAGTGAATGTGCTTTACGCCTTGGGGCATTTTGCGGTCGGTAGTTTGTAAAAGCATGGGTCCGTTTTCCGTGTGCTGCAGCATTATCACGTCCTTCAGCGTGGTAAATACGTGCCCCGAATCGTCTTTCTCGGAAAAGAAAATGCGGGCGTTTATGTGCAGTTTGGCCCGAAGCGGTTTCTTGGTGTTGATGGCTTTCGTCAGTGTTTTCTTTACCGTGTCAATTTTCAGCAATTGACGGTTGAGCTTGGCGCGGTAGTCCATCACCTCGTTGTAGCCGTCGTCGATTACCGAATGTCCTTGTGCATACACGTCAAGTTCCTTGAGCATGTCGTCGATGGCACTCTTGGCTTTGTTGACCAAAGTGTCCATGCGCAGAATGCTTTCGCGTGTCCTTTCGGCAGAGAGCGTGTCGGGTGCGTGCATTACGAGCGAGTCGGAAGTCAGTATATGCCCTTCTTGCGAAACAAACGCTCCGCTGATGTCTACGCGGTAAGTCACGTCGTTGGGATTGGCAAGCAGATGGTTAATGTCGTCATCTTTCAAAGGAAGGAAAATGGTGTCGTTCCCGTCGACTGGCAATGCATAGCAACTCCTGGCTTCGATGCGGCATAACGATTTTAATTGCGTGTTTGCGCTTTCCGGCCAAAAGTTAATGCTTATACCGCCTACGATACACAAGAGAATGAAAGCGGTGAGAAAGTATAGGGTGCGTTTATGGGACATTTTTGTCTTCATATGTCGTATAAGCCATTGTGCGCGAAGCGGCAGCATGGTGCTTGCTCTTCGCGCACAAAAAATGCGATTTGTTAGGAGTGAAGTTTACAGATTCTCAATCTCGTCGGGCGAGAGTCCTGTCATTTCAGATATGCTCTTGGTGTCCATGCCAGAGGCGAGAAGATTCTTTGCCACTTTAGCAATGCCTTCCAATTGCCCTTGTTTACGTCCTTCTTCACGGCCTTTTGCAAGTCCTTCGGCAAGTCCTTCCTCGCGCGCGGTGTCGATGGAG
>CAVJJO010000006.1:24746-47305 GCA_963649665.1 Bacteroidaceae bacterium
AAAAAACGCCAAGATGTTTTGCTTGGCGTTCAGTCTATTGCATGCCGCCGCTTTGCGTGCTGCCGCTTTTGCTGTTGGAGCGTACGTCGGTGTTTTCTATGGAGCGTTCGGCTTTCTTTACGGAGGACTTCAGGTTGCCCAAACGATAACTGACCGAAACGCCGAAGCGCATGAAGTCAATGCGTGAGTGGATTGCTTCGCGGAATTGGTCGGTGCGCGTTTCGCTGTTGAAGTAATGGTAGCGTCCGATGAAGTTCCCGCCCTCAAGCGTCACTTTTAATCTGTCTTCTTTCAAGAATGCACGGCTGAGGTTCAGGGAGTAAAACCAAAATCCGTCGCTTGTGCCTTGAAGTTTGGGCGATTTAGTGTTTCCTCCGGCGTAGATGCCAAATTTCAGATTCCAGGGAAGGTCTTGGTTGATACCGCCCCAGCAGTTGCCGCTCCAGCCGCTGTTGCGGGCATTGATTTCTGTTGCGGAGTAATTGCCGTATGAAGCCCCGGCGTTGAGGTTCACACGCGTGCCGTTGACAATGGTCCAATTGATGAAAGCGCCTATGTTTACGCTCTTACTGTGGACAAAATTACCAAATGTGGTGTTCGTTACGCCGTTTTCCACAAAAGAGTATTCCTCCATGCCATTGTTAGATACGAAATACGAGAGCGTGCCTGTGAAGGTGAGTTTCGGACCGAATGTGTTGAATGCCAACTCAAAGTTGTTGTACTTCTCGCTTTTGAGGTTCGGGTTGCCGTATGAAACGCGCTCTGGTGTGAGCATTTCTCTGTAAGGTGAAAGCGAACTGATGTTCGGACGGCCTATGCTCGTGTGGTAACCTGCGGTGATGAGCATGGTCGGTTTAATGTTGTAACCGATGGAGATGGAGGGAACGTTGTCGTTCATGTGCGTGCTGAACGCATCGCGTTTTCCATCGGGATACTTTACACGGACGTGGTAATATTCGTAGCGGTCGCCGGCTTGGATGGACCAGTTGCCGGTTTTGAACATGTATTCCGCGTAAGCGGCATAGATGTCGCTGGTGTGGCGGTAACGGAGTGAACTCTCTTCGTCGAAAGTCAAATCATCGTCGGTGCCGGCGGGACGACCATATTCCTTGCTGTCGCTGCGGTTCACGCGGTTGATGTATTTCAATCCTACAGAGAGCGTGTGCTTCTTGCCGATATTTGTGGTGAAGTCCGCCTGTGCTGTGTTCTCGTAACTAAGCCGGTCGGGGTCGGTGTAGAGGTCGCGAAGCGAGAATCCGTCGGGCAGATTGTACATGTCGGTGTTTACCGTTTCGTTCTTCACGTTGTCGGGCGAATAGTCGTAACGGTACGACAATGTCAGTCGGCGGTCTTCCGTGAAACTGTGTTGAAAGTCGACGGCGGTGTTGATACCCTGGTAAAGGCTTTTGGCGCGTGTCTGCGAGTTGTAGCTGTACACGCTGTTGCCGTCTGTGGAGAACATTCCCGTTTGGGTGAAAGCATTGTCGGTGGCTTTCCAACTGTGCAGACCTGCCGACACACTGAGCAGGTCTTTCTTTGAGAATTCGTAACTTGCTTCCAGTTCCCCAAATTGAAATGTTCCGTTGTTTTTTGTGTCGGTGTCGCGGGTGTAGAGGTGGTTGGTGCTTTCGTCAAAGATTTCACGCTCTGAGCGCCCCGTGATAGTGGGCTGCTTGGATTTACCTACGGCATAGTTGGCGGAGAGCGTGAATTTTCCCCATTGCGCCATGGCGAAAAGGCTTCCCCGGAGTCCTCGGTTGGTGTAACCTATGTTTGGCGTGATGAGATAACCGGAAGTGTTCACATTGCCTTTGGTGATGATGTTGAGCACGCCGGCAACGCCTTCTGCATCGTATTTCGCACCGGGGTTGGTGATGACTTCAATTTTTTGGATGGACGATGCAGGGTACGACTTGAAGATGAGCGAGGGATTGGCGCTCATCATTTGGTTGGGTTTCCCATTTACGTAGACTTTGAATCCCGACTTGCCGTTTACCTTTATGTTGTCTTCTCCGTCCACAGTGACCATCGGCACTTTGCGGAGCATTTCCAGCACGGTGTTGGTCTGTGCTTCCGGATCGTCGGCAAACGAGTAGGTGAGTTTATCTATCTCTGCTTTTACGAGCGGGCGTTGCGCCGTTACGGTGGCGGTGCCGAGTGTGGTGTTGTATTCGCGTATGTAGAGTGTGTCGAGATTGACGGATGGTGTTTCGTCGTTGAGCGTTATCTGGCGGCGCACAGGTTGCTTGCCTAGCGTGACGAACTCTATGGTATAGTTCCCCTTCTTGGGTGCAGTGATGGAGAATGTGCCGTCGGCAGCTGTAGTAGTCACCTTTATGGGCTTCTTTTCTTCGCCTTGTAGCATGCGCACAGTAGCGTAGGCTTCGGGTGCGAGGCTTGTGCTGTCGCAGAGTATGCCTTTGATGCTAAGCGCAGGTTGTTTGCTTTGTGCTTGTAGGAGGGTGGGGGAGGTGAGCGAGAGTAAGAGTGCGGTAATGATTTGCTTGTTCATTTAAGTAAAGTGTGTGTAAAATGTGTAAATGATTCTGCGTGATACATTTTGCACCGCCCTTGCGATACACGCAGGAGCGGTGCAAAATCTAATGGATGTGTTGTTCGTGGAATTATTTCTCAAGGCTTACGGAGCCTGAACCAATCATTTGTCCGTCGGCAAAGATGTAGGCCGAGTAGTTGCCGGCGCCGAGAAATTCGCTCACGGGCACATAGATGGTCACGTGCTGTTCCTGGCCGTTGTATTCAACGGTGCGTGAAGCGGAGAAACCGATATTCTTGTTCTCGTAGTGGAACGTGCCGCTCTGTCCTACCACCTGTTGGTTCGGCTTGAGCAGACGAACGTAGACGGTGCGGTTACCGGCATTTGCCGTGACGTTGCGCGTGATGGTAAAGCTGATGCCGAAGCGGGTGATGTCCTTGCTCTTCTTGGCGGCTTTTCCGTTTTTCTTCAGCGGCGATACGCTGACGCCCGTGGCGTTGAGTTGGGCGGCGATTGCCACTTTCTCGTTGAGCGAAGCGTTTTGTGCGTTCACAGCATTGTTTTCGGCGCGTGTGCGTTCTGCATCGGCGCGGGCTTGGTCGCGTTCGCCGATAAGCGTTTGGTTTACTTGCTGGAGCGAGTCTACCTGACGGATGTAGTCGCGAAGCACGGCGCGTACCGTGGCGAGTTCTTTCTTCAGGCGGAGAATTTCTGCCGAACTGCTGGACTTCACGTTCTTCAGTTCTTTGAGAAGCGATTCGGCACGGGCTTGCTCTGCATTGAGCTTGGCCACGAGGGAATCGTCCTTAACGCTTTTCTTCAGTTCGCCGTATTGTGTGGCAAACTCAGCGTACTGGTTCTCCATCTCTCGTTTGTCGAGTTCGGCAAGTTGGCGGAGTTCTTCAAGTTCTTTCTCCTTGTCCTCGAGCTTCTTTGCGTCGCTATTGCAGGCCGTGAAGAATGCACCGCTGAGAGAGAAGAGAATGAAGGCGATGAGCAGGTTTACTGTGCGTTTCATTGCGGGAAAATAGGTTCGTTTATTCAATGACGGTGTTCCATCCGTGCTTGTCGGGCTCAATGCCGTACTGTATGTTGCGGAGGAGCGTATAGAGTTTTTCCGAGATGGGGCCGGGCTTGCCGTCTTTGGAGATGACGTAGCTCTTGTGGCTTTCGAGGTCGTCAATCTTTCTGATGGGGCTGATTACGGCTGCCGTGCCGCAGGCTCCGGCTTCCTCAAACGTGGAGAGTTCGTCTTCGGGAATGGGCCGTACCTCTACTTCAAGGCCTAGGTCCTTTGCGAGCTGTTGCAGACTGCGGTTGGTGATGGAGGGGAGGATAGACGACGACTTGGGCGTGATGTACTTGCCGTCCTTGATGCCGAAGAAATTGGCAGCACCGCATTCGTCGATGTATTTCTTCTCGCGGGCATCGAGGTAGAATTCTGAAGCGTAGCCTGCGTCGTGGGCTATCTTGTTGGCCTTAAGGCTGGCGGCATAGTTACCGCCCACTTTATAGCGTCCGGTTCCGAGGGGAGCGGCGCGGTCGTAATCGCGGATAATCACATAGTCGTTCGTGGCAAAGCCACCCTTGAAGTAAGGGCCTACGGGTGATACGAAGATGATGAAGAGATATTCTTTGGCGGGATGAACGCCCACCTGTGCACCCGTGCCGATGAGCAGCGGACGGATGTAGAGCGAAGCACCGCTTTCGTAGGGCGGCACGAAGTCCTCGTTGAGTTTCACTACGGTCTTCACCATTTCCATGAATTTCTCCGTAGGGAGTTCGGGCATAAGAATGCCGCGGCAGGTGTTTTGCAGACGCTCGGCGTTGTCCTTTGCGCGGAACACGCGAATCTTTCCGTCCGGGCAGCGGAAACCCTTGAGACCTTCGAAAGCTTCCTGTCCGTAATGCAGTGCGGTGGCAGCCATGTGTATGTTGATGGTCTCTTCTGCGGATACTTCTATTTCGCCCCATTTACCGTTGCGGTAATAGCAGCGCACGTTGTAGTTCGTAGGCATATAGCCGAAGCTAAGATTTGCCCAGTCGATATTTTGCATGTGATTGAATTTTTTGTTGCGGTTAAGTTTCCAAACCTTTCGGCTCGTTGTTAGTTTGTTGCAAAATTAAGCAATACTTTCGGTACGCGTTAGTAAAGCCGTACTTTTTTGGCTTTTTGACACGCCAAGCCGCTGAAGGGCAACAATGTGTAGTGCAGGTTGCTTTTTTTGACTATTGGGTAACGATTCCGCGGTAGCCATACAACAACAGACCTTTGCAATGTCGTCGGGCGCTAATGCACTTTGTCCCCTATGCGCTTCGCATCTTTTACTCGATGCCCTATTGGAGTTTTTACACCGTGCCTTGGAGTTTTTACACCGTGCCTTGGAATTTTTACACCGTGCCTTGGAATTTTTACGGCGTGCCTTGGAATTTTTACACCGTGCCTTGGAATTTGAGCTGCAAGGTAGCGCAGAAAACCACGCCCCCATAGGATGGGATGCTTTACTCAATGCCTTTGCTCATGGTGAGTACGTTCTCGTCACCGATGCGCTGGTATGTGACGGAGTCCATGAGTTGCTTTACGAGGAATATGCCGAGGCCGCCGATGGGGCGCTCCTCCACACTGAGGGTGAGGTCGGGTGCCGACACTTCGAGCGGATTGAATGCTACGCCTTTGTCGCGCAGTTCGAAGCTGAGCGTCTTCTTGTCGGTGCAGGCGTGTGCCGTGAGTGAGATGTCGCCCACGGTACCTTTGGGGTAGGCATACTGGATTACGTTGACGAGTGCTTCTTCAAGCGCCAAGTTGAGTGAGTTGCAGAGGGTGGGTGAGAGGTGATACGTGTCTGCCAGTTCTTCGACGAACGTTTCTAGCTTCGTAGACTCTTCCAAGGTGTTCTTTATATGGAGGTGCAAGTCTGTAGCCGGTTCAGCATCGGCTTTGTCGTTGAGGCGGAAGCAGAGAAGCGTGAGGTCGTCGCTCTGTTCGGCATCGCCTACAAATTCGTTGAGTTTCGACGTCAGGTGCTCAATGAAGAGGTGTGCTTCTTCTTGGGCAAACTCTTCCGCTGCGGCGAGCGTGCGCGCTTCGCCGAAGAGTTCCTTTCGGGTGTTTTCGGCTTCGGTCAGTCCATCGGTGTAGAGCAGCATGGCTGTACCTTTAGGGAGAACGGTTTCTTCGTTCTGGAATTCATATCCGTCTACCACGCCGAGCGGAAGGTTGTCCTCCCTTTGCTGGTACGTGGCTTTGCCTTCCGGACTGATGATGAGCGGGGCGTTGTGGCCGGCATTGCAGAAGGTGAGTCTTCCGGTGGCGAGGTCGAGGTTGCCGCAGTAGAACGTGACGAACATGCAGGCATCGTTGTCCTTCGCCAGTGCATTGTTGAGTTGGGTCACCGTTTCGGCGGGCGAATCGGTAGAGTTGGAAATGATGCGGAAGAGCGTTCGGGTAATGGCCATCACGAGCGAGGCGGGAATGCCTTTGCCTGACACGTCGCCGATGACGAATTTCAGTTGCCCGTCGCGAAGGAAAAAGTCGAAGAAGTCGCCTCCCACTTCTTTTGCCGGCTTGAGCGAGGCAAAGAGTTCCAGTTCCTTGCAGTTGGGGAAGGGCGAGAATATTTTGGGCACCAGGCTCATCTGTATGCTTCGGGCAATGTGGAGCTCGCTTTCGATGCGCTCTTTGGTGCGCGTGGTGGTCTCGAGTTCGAGCATGTAGGCGTTGAGCGAACGCTGCATGTGGCTGAAGGCTTCGTGGAGTTGCCGCAGCTCGTCTTTCGAATCCACATCGGGCAGGGGCGCCTCGAAGTTTCCCTTCGCTATGAGGTAGGCTGCACCGGTGAGTTGCTTGATGGGGCGTGTGAGATGCGTGACGAGCAGGCGTATGCATAGCAGGAGCACCAGCAGTCCTCCGATGAGCAGTGCGAGTACCGTGAGCGTGGTGGAGCCGAGGTCGTGCATGATGCTGTGGTACGGCACCACGCTTGCTATGGACCATCCGGCACGGGGCATGGGAGCGTAGCAGAGCATTACGTCGCGGTTGCCTATGGAAGTCCTCACGGCGCCGTCTTCCCCTGCCATCATCTTCTTTGCCGAAACGGCAAGTTCGTCGCTGTGGAGTTTACGGGCGTGCTGGAACACGTCGCCGCTGAGCAGAAGCGCGGTGTCGGGGTGTGCCACGTATTGCCCTTCATGGGAGAGTATGAACGAGTAGCAGCCGTCGTATGGCTGAAGCTTGTTGAGTTCGTGCGTGAGGTCGGTGAGCTGCACGTCGGCCAGCAGTGCTGCATAAACTTTGCCGTTGCCGTCGCGGCTTGGAAGGACGTACGACGTCATCATGTCGCGCATGTTGTCGTAGTCGATGTAGGGGTCGGTCCAGCGGCGCTCTCCTGTGCGCATGGCGTGTTTGAACCATTTGCGCTGGGTGTAGTCGCCGTAGACTTGCGGCACGTTGATGCGTTCTATGGTTCCTGTCTTAGCATTTCGGTAGACGTATACAAAGAGCAAACGCCTTTCGCCCTGGCCGTAGAAGCCGGGGCGGAAGGCGATGCCCACTCCCTTGAGGAGCGGGTTTGCTTGCAGTGCACGTTCCAAAACAGGTGCCATGGACTCGGGGTGGCTGAGTTCGCGCTCGGTTTGCCCCTGTACGAGGTTCATGGCTGCTTCCACCATGGCCAAGTCGTGATCCACTTTGAGAATCACGTTTTGCTGTAGGGCTGTGGTGTACTGCACGGCTTGGTTCTCTTCACGCTCTTGGCTGTAGGTGCTGAACACGATGCCTATGCACACGAAGATGAGCGTGGTGAGCGTGAGGATGTAGAAAGTGAGCCGTGCGGAGAACGATTGGAAGAGCCGTTTCACTGGTGGATGTCGAAGAGTTTGAAGAATCCTGTGATGGTGAACACGTTTCGGATGTCGTCGTTGATGTGTGCCACAACGAGTTTGCCGCCTTTCTCCTGCACTTCCTTGCGGAGTGCGAGGAAGAGGCGCAGGCCGCTGCTGCTGATGTATTCCATTTTGCTGCAGTCGAGCGTGATGTTCTTGTCGGCGTTGTCGACGAGCGGCTTGAAGGCTTTTTCGCATTCAGGAGCGCTTGCGGTGTCGAGACGTCCTTCGATGTGTGCGCAGAAGGCATTGCCTTCCTGGGTGATTTCTACTTTCATTCTGTTTTATGTGTTGGGGTTAGAGCGGGAAGAGGAGGGTCACGATGAAGATGTTGGCTGCGAGGATTACGATGTTCATCACCAGGCCGATGCGTGCAAAGTCGGTGAATTTGTATCCGCCTTCGCCGTAGACCATCATGTGGGTGGGCGAACCGATGGGAGTGGCGAAGCTTGAGGAGGCGGCAATCATGAGCGCAATGCAGAATGTGACGGGGTTGGCGTCGAGCGAAACTGCCGTCTGGTAGGCAATGGGGAAGAACATGGCGGCAGCTGCCGTGTTGCTGATGAACTCTGTGACGAAGGTGGCCACAAAGCAGATGCAGGTGAGTGCCACAAGGGGATTCGTTCCGCACACGTTGAGTATGCCGTCGGCGAGTGCCGCAGCGAGTCCCGTTTTCTGTATGGCCGTTCCGAGGCAGATGGAACCGGCGAATATCATGAGCACTTTCCAGTCTACCGACTTCCATGCTTGTTCCGTGGAGCAACAGCGGGTAACGAGCATGGCGAAGGCTGCGAGGAAGGCGCTTTCAAGGAGCGAGAACACGTTGAGGCTTGAAAGCACAATCATGCCTATCATGATGAATCCCGCGAGCACGGTCTTCTTGTCGATGTGGGGAATGTCGTCCGACTCGAAGAAGCGGAGGTCGCTCTTCACGCTTTCCTTGAAATCCTTTGCCTGCTTCTTCGGACATTCGAGAAGCAGTACGTCGCCGAATTCGAGTGTCACGGCACGCGGGTTGGCATTGAGGCGTTCGCCTTCGCGTACGATGGCCACGAGTGCCACGTTGTGGCTTTCTTCGAAGTCGGTTTCTTCCATGGACTGCCCCACGAGGCTTGCACCGCGGTTCACTGTGGCGGTGAAGAGCTGGCGGTTCTTTTCCTGGTCGTCGAGCGAGAACACGTGTTGCGGAGCAGAGGTGAAACCGTGCGATGCTTCGAGTTCCAATATGCTGTCGATTTGTCCGGAGAACACGAGGCGGTCACCGCCCATGATGAATTCGTCGGCGGGCACTGGGCTGATTACTTCCTTGTCGAAACGGATGATTTCAAAGAGACGGCCGCCGGCGAAGTTTTTCACTCCGGCTTCTTCCACCGTTTTGCCTACGCTTTCGCAGATGGTGGGCACGAGGAGTTCCACGGTGTATTCGTTCGTGGCGCCAAGGGCTTCACTTGGCGATTTTCTCACGGGAATGAGTTTGTGCAATACGATGAGGGTGATGATGCCCACTGCCAGACAGAACAGACCAGGGAGCGTAGTGCTGAAGAGGTTGAGATGGACGGAGGGGTCCTTTTGCGTGAGCAGACCGGAGATGATAAGGTTCGGGGGCGTACCAATCAACGTGCAGATGCCGCCGAAACATGAAGCGTAGCTCAAGGGAATGAGGAGTTTTGAAGGAGCTATGTTGAGCTTCTTGGACCACACCTTCACTACTTTGATGAAGAGCGCTACGACGGTGGTGTTGCTCAAGATGGAGCTGAACACAGCCACGGGCACCATGAGGCGGATGAGTGCTTTGGTGTAGGACTTAGGCGTGCCGAGCACACTTTTCACGAGCCAGTGTATCACACCGCAGTGCACGAGGCCGGCAATGACCACGAAGAGCACGCCGATGATGATGACGGAGTCGGAGCAAAATCCGGCAAACGCTTCCTTTTCATCGAGAATGCCGGTGATGGCGAGAACTGCCATGATGCCTACGAAGGCGAATTCTGCCGGCACTTTTGTAAATATCATGGTGCTGAACAGAACGAGGATTAGGGCTATGGTGAGCCATGCGTTTAGGCCCAACCCTAAGAAAATGATTGATTCCATTTATAATATGTATGAATGTATGTTGTTCGAGTGAGAATACTGTGTGGCTTTTCAATGGCGCAGAAAGAAATGATTTGCGCTGAAGAACTTTCCCTTTGTAGCTTATGCAGTTGAAAAGCAATGCAAAGTTATAGATTCTATGGCAAGCCGGTAGGAAAACTTGCGGATTTTTTGTAAAAAATGTTTTTATTCGTGTGTAAATGTGACGTGTAAGGATGCTGCGCCCACTATAACCGCTTGAATGATTGCTTGGGTTGTTTGTTAACGCTTTCTATATAAAAAAATGATTCATCATCCAAAACTATGGGATAAATCCAAGTGTAGGATGATGAATCATTCAGTCTGTGAATAGCTGCCGCTGCGTTACAGCAGTGCGGGGAGCTGGAAGAGTTTTGTGCCGTTGGAACCTTTTACGAGAATCAGCCGTCCCGAGGGCTTGGCTCCTCCTTCAAGGGCCGTCTTTACGGCTTCTGCGTCGGGGAACCAGCGTGCGCCTTCGGCAAAGGTGCGGAACTCATCGCCCACAAGCCAAACCTGTTCGCAGCCGAGCTCCTTTGCCGCCTCTGCCACCTTGGCATGTTCTGCGGCAGAGGCTGCGCCCAGTTCGCGCATCTCGCCGAGGATGACCATCTTGTGGGGATGGGCTATGAGTTTGAAGTTGTCGAGAGCCGCCTTCATGCTTGTGGGGTTGGCGTTGTAGGCGTCCACAATGAGTTCGTTGCTTTCAGTGCGGAGCAACTCGCTGCGGTTGTTCGTAGGCAGATAAGAGGCGATGGCATGGGCTATCTGCTCTGCCGACACGCCGAAGTGCATGCCCACGGCGGCTGCGGCAAGCGCATTGGTCGTGTTGTATGCGCCGATGAGGTGCGTCTGCACTTCATGCCATTCGCCGCCGGCAATGCGGAAACGCAGTTTGAGCAGCGGATTGCATTCCACCACTTCGCCTTCCACGTCGTATCCCATGCCGGGCATGCCGTAGCGCACGGCTTTCAGGCCTTGGGCAATGCCGGTGAGGTGCTCGTTGTCGGCATGGAGGAAGATGAATGCGTCGGGCTTGCTGCGAAGGTAGTCGTAGAGTTCGCCTTTCGTGCGCACCACGCCTTCAAAAGAACCGAAGCCCTCAAGGTGCGCTTTGCCCACGTTGGTGATGAGTCCGCAGTCGGCATCCACAATGTCGGAGAGTGCGGCTATTTCGCCGGGGTGGTTGGCTCCCGTTTCAATCACGGCCAATTCGTGTTCGGGACGGAGTCGGAGGAGAGTCTTGGGCACACCGATGTGGTTGTTGAAGTTGCCCTCCGTGTAGAGCACGTTGAACTTTTCGGAGAGTACGGCAGAGGTGAGTTCCTTGGTGGTGGTTTTCCCGTTTGTACCCGTAATCTGCACAATGGGAGTCTTCAGCGCCTGACGGTGGAAATGGGCGAGCTGCTGGAGCGTGGCGAGCGCGTCGTCCACTACGATCATGTTTTTCTCGCCTTCGAGCTTCGGGTCGTCCACCACGGCGTAGGCGCATCCCGAAGCGAGGGCTTGCGCAGCGAAGTCGTTGCCGTTGAACGTGGTGCCTCGAAGGGCGAAGAAGAGCGAACCGGCAGGACAGTTGCGCGTGTCGGTGGTGATGACGGGATGTTGCTTGAAAATTTCGTACAGCTCTGAAATAGTCATGTCTTTTTTATGTCTTTGTTGTGCTTGCTTGGGGAAAGGGAACGTCGCGACGTTTCAAGTTGCGACGCTATGTGGCTTTCAGCGGGCAAAGTTAGCGATTTCATGTTTTGCCGTACTCGAAACCCTCCGTTTTCTTGCTCTTCGTGTAGTGGCCAATGCTTGCCTATCTCTTGATAGTCCCAATCGTTTCGTAAAACAAATGCCTTGCGCTTCGCCCCGTGCGCCTGCATTTTCAAAAGCTCGGCAGACAGTTGAAATTATCCCTAAGCAAATTCAAATTATCTCAAGGCCCAACACGTTGGGCCTTGAGATAATTCTTAGCATCCGTTAGCATTTCGGGGCGGCGACTGTTTTGCGGTAAAAAAATCGGAAAGACTCGCGCTTACGCGCGCGTACCTATTATATTATAGGCTCTTCTAACTGCCGTTTTTTACCTTGCCGTATGCCCAATGCAAATAGTTTTCAGTACTTTTGCTTCCTATCCATCAAGCAAAGCAAGATAATCATGTCATCTATCACATCCTCGTCACTCTCCGACACCTTCGCACCCTTAAGTATCAACTGCCGCGGCCGGCTCGTTTCGTTTGCCTGCCCGCAGGTAATGGGCATCCTCAACGTTACGCCCGACTCCTTCTATGCCGAAAGCCGAAAGGAAACCGACGGTGCCATCCGCGAACGTGTGCAGCAGATGCTCGACGAGGGAGCCGACATGATAGACATCGGAGCCTACAGCTCGCGTCCTGGTGCTGCCGACGTAAGCCCGGAAGAAGAAATGGAGCGTCTGCGCCGCGGCCTGCGCGTGGTGCGTGCGCTTGCTCCTTCCATCCCCGTTTCGGTCGACACGTTCCGTGCCGACGTGGCACGCATGGCAGTTGAAGAAGAGGGCGCCGACATAGTCAACGACATCTCCGGCGGAATGATGGACCGTCAGATGTTCCGCACCGTGGCACGAATGCACGTGCCCTACATTCTCATGCACATGCAGGGAACGCCCGACAGCATGCAGCAAGCTCCGCACTACGACGATGTGCGCACGGAAGTGATGCAGTACATGGCTGAGCGCGTGGATCGCCTGCAGCAGATGGGGGTGGCAGACATCATTGTCGACCCCGGCTTTGGTTTCGGCAAGACGCTTGCGCACAACTACGAGCTCTTTTCCCACATGGAAGACTTTCATGAGTTTCACCTGCCGCTGCTAGTGGGCATCTCGCGCAAGTCGATGATTTACAAGCTACTTGGCGGAACGCCGCAGACGGCGCTCAACGGCACTTCCGTGCTCAACACCCTTGCCCTTGCCAAAGGCGCACACATACTTCGCGTTCACGACGTGAAAGAAGCCGTGGAAGCAAAGACCATCTACTGCGAGATGATGAAAAACGCGTAAGACACACCGTTCCCGCCCCGACAAATTCCTTCTCTTCATTAACCCCCTCCCATGCTTTCTATAGGAATAAAAGACATTGTGGACATTGTCCTCGTGGCCTTACTGCTCTACTACATCTACAAACTGATGAAAGAGTCGAGTTCGGCCAACATCTTCTACGGCATACTCATCTTTGTGGTCGTGTGGATATTCGTTTCGCAAATTTTCGAGATGCGCCTTTTGGGCAACATACTCGACAAATTGGTGAACATGGGAGCCCTGGCTCTAATTATCCTCTTCCAGGAAGAAATACGCCACTTCTTTTCCACCATCGGCTCGCGCAAGCACAAGAACGTGTTTCTCCGCCTTTTCCGCCGCCACCGCGAGGGCGTGTCCGTACACCGCAGCGACATTATGCCCGTGGTGATGGCCTGCATGAGCATGAGCAAGCAGAAAGTGGGCGCACTCATCGTCATAGAACGCAATGTGGGGTTGAGCGAAATAATCAATTCGGGCGACGTAATCAACGCCAACATCACCCAACGCCTCATTGAGAACATCTTCTTCAAAAACAGTCCGCTCCACGACGGGGCAATGGTAATCTCCCACAAACGCATCAAAGCCGCCGGTTGCATTCTTCCCATCTCCCACGACATGAGCATACCCAAGTCGCTCGGTCTGCGCCACCGCGCCGCACTCGGCATTTCGCAGAAGAGCGACTGCCTTGCCATCATCGTAAGCGAAGAAACCGGAGGTATATCCGTGGCAGAGAAGGGAGCCTTCAATCTCCGCCTTACGCCCGAGGAACTCGAGCGCAAACTTTCCGATGAGTGGGAAGGGTAGGTTGTGCTTCATTCTGAAAGTTCGCAAAACGCTGAAGCTTCTCCCATCGCAAAAAACATCTTGACTTTCCACACCTCTATGATAGAAGTAAAAAACCTCGTGAAGAAATATGGTGACCTCACCGTGCTGAACGGAATCGACGTGACGTTCAACAAAGGCGACGTCATCTCCATCATAGGTCCTTCCGGTACCGGCAAGAGTACTTTTCTCCGTTGCCTCAATTTGCTTGAACAGCCCGACGGTGGCGAAATCATAGTGGACGGCGCGAACATTATGGCGCCCGATGCCAACGTGGCGAAGATTCGCCAGAAGATGGGCATGGTGTTTCAGTCGTTTAACCTTTTCAACCATCTTTCTGTATTGGAAAACGTGTGCATTGGTCCCATAAAACTTTTGAAGAAGTCACGCCAGGAGGCAGAAGCACGAGCCATGGAACTCCTCAAAACGGTCGGTATGGCCGCCAAAGCCAATGCGATGCCCTCGCAACTCTCCGGCGGACAAAAGCAACGCGTGGCCATTGCACGCTGTCTTTCCATGAACCCCGACATCATCCTTTTCGATGAACCCACTTCCGCTCTTGACCCGACTATGGTGAGCGAGGTGCTCGGCGTAATCAAGAATCTGGCAAAACAGGGTATGACCATGGCCATCGTGACGCACGAAATGTCTTTCGCTCGCAATGTCAGCAACCGCGTGCTTTATATGGATGCCGGCAACATATATGAACAAGGAACTCCGGAAGAGATTTTCGACCATCCCCAAAAGGAACTTACACGCGCTTTTGTCAATCGCATCCGCAGCTTCTCGTACCATATAAAAGATGAGAATTACGACTTCTATGAACTTCAAAACGGTTTGCGGCAATTCTGCGGAAAGTATTTCTTCTCCGAAAGTGTGACCAATTCACTTACCCTTTTGCTTGAAGAGGTGCTGCAGATAGCGCCCGTTAAGGAAGGATTAGAGGTTACATTGGAATATTCGGAAAAGACCTTTGCCAAGACGCTTCATATACATAGCGAAAAAAGGTTTCTTGATGAAAACGAGGCGCCCGACAATCTGAGTCTCACCATAATTAAAGGCTTGTGTGAAGACATAAAAGAAAATCAGTCGGACTTTACTCTTCCGCGCCGTAGCTGCTGCACATCGTTCACCCTAAAAGAATCAAAATGAACTGGCTAAAGTATCTCTCTATAGCATTTGTGTTGCTCCTCTTCTCGGCTTGCGGACGAAAGGAGGCGCCCAAGAGGCACTACACGGTAGACGACATTGCCCACATTCGCATAGGCGTGCCTTTGGGTTCCGTTCAGGACCGTTACATGACGCAGCACTATCCCGGTAAGGAGATAGTTCGCGCCAATGCCGCTCCCGACCTCCCGCTCATGTTGAAGGACCACGAAATAGACGCTATGGTGGTGGCTTCCATCGACTACGAGAGCGTGAAGAAGCAATACCCCGCTATATACCGCGTCACCGACCAGCTCGACTCCATTCCAATATGTGCCGCTTTCAATAAAAACAATAAGGAACTGCGCGAACAGTTCGACCACTTCCTTGAAGGCCTCATCAAGAGCGGACAACTCGAGAAAATGCGCCGCTACTGGTTTGAGGAGGACGACGGCACCTTCCCCATGCCCTCCGACATTCCCGTCTACACCACCGGCAAACCCCTGCGCTATGCCATCGTGGGCCGCAACATCGGTTACAACTTCTACCGCAACAATGAGCCGATGGGCATGGAAGTGGAACTCGTGAAACGCTTCGCCGCCAGCCTCAAGCGACCCACGGAAGTCAGTACCATAGAATTCTCTGGCCTTTTGGCAGCCGTGGTTACCAACAAGGTCGACATCGCCGCCGCTTATTTGGGCAAGACTGAGGAACGCGCCAAAGCCGTGGATTTCTCCATCCCCTACCAAACTACCCATTCCTCCTGTTTTGCCTATGACGACTCTGCCGAAACTGAAGCCGGTTTCTCTTTCGGCGTTTTGGTAGATAAGGTGAAGGAGAGTTTCGTCACCAACATTGTGAAGGAGGACCGCTACCAACTCATCCTAAAGGGACTTTGGGTCACGGTGCTCATTTCCGTCTGCGCCGCCCTTCTGGGCACCGTGTTCGGCGGTATCGTCTGCTGGCTCCGCATGAGCCGGAGGAAAGCATTGCGCAATGCGGCTAAATGCTACATCACCGTCATGCGCGGCATACCGATGCTCGTGTTCCTCATGCTCATGTTCTACGTGTTCCTCGCACCGCTGCGACTGGGCGGCGTGACGGTGGCGGTCATCGCCTTCGCCATGAACTTTGCCGCTTACGTCAGCGAGATGTTCCGCACGTCCATAGAAGGCGTTGACCGCGGACAGACCGAAGCTGGCATAGCCATGGGCTTCACCCCCGTGCAGACTTTCCTCCACATTGTGCTGCCGCAGGCCGTAAAGAGCGTGATGCCTGTCTACAAAGGCGAAATTATCGGACTCATCAAAAGCACCTCCATTGTAGGCTACATCGCCGTGGAGGACCTCACCAAAGCGTCCGACTTGATACGCTCCCGCACATTTGATGCCTTCTTTCCCCTGCTCTTCAGTGCCCTCATCTATTTCGTGCTGGCATGGCTCGCCATTACGTTGCTCGACAAACTGGCAGAGAAGAAGTAGCGCCTGAGCGACTGACGTGGCAGTTTCGTTTGTATACCCAAAAAGCTTTAGTGCTGAACAAAAGTTTTAGAAAACTTTTTGTTCAGCATTTTTTTGCTACATTTGCAACCAATAATTAAGAAAAAGCAACAATCGTGTGCTGCGCGTTTCTTTTAAGCGATGAACCGCTTGTGCGTAGGAACTGCAGGCACATCAAAAACAAGCAACAGTATGAAGAACGTTCTACATCTTCTTGCTTTGGCTCTCCTCATGCTCCTACCCTTCGGAGCAAAGGCGCAAAGCCAAATGCGTGTGAAACTTCTCAGCGGCGACGACGTCGTGTGCAAACTCTCCGAAAGTCCCAAAGTGGCATTTGCCGACAAGGTGCTTACGCTCACCGTGGGCGAGAAAGACACGCAGTTGGAAATTGCCAACGTGCAGAAATTTATCTTTGAACCCGAAGGCACATCTAGCATCAACCAGGTATCCAGCGGTGCGCAGACCGTAGCATTCAATTTCATCGACGGCAAGACCATCGCTGTTAGCCACGCCAATGCTTCCACCCTCCGCCTCGTCGACATGAGCGGCCGCGTAGTGGCTGAACAAGCCGTTAAGGACGGTGCCGCCACCGTAAGTCTCTCTGCCCTCGTGAAAGGCGTATACGTTCTCACGGTAGGCAACCAGTCTGTAAAGGTTACCGTAAAATAAGTGTAAGCAATAACTTGCGCAATTTTTATGCGTGACGTTTGCGGCCGCAAACGTCACCCATCTTCAAGGATTGCGCAAGTTATTTTTTTATTTGCAATGTGCTCTTTAGCGCATTACACATCGTTTTCCCTCCCAAGCAATGAAAATATTTACGACCACAGCAGCTATGCTCCTTCTTTCAGCATCGGCTGCCCATGCACAGTTCCCTCAAGTACTCAATGCCTTGAAGGCAAAGTGCCCCGCAACCGCCGTTCAGAGCGTGCACAATGGCGTGCAACCAAAGGCTACGGCAAAAGATATAAATCTATCCTATGTGCCCTGCGCTTACTACACTCCTTCAAGCACCACGGGCGCAGCTTCCGACTACTATTTTGAAGTAAGTTCCGTTTCGGCTACCAACGACGACAACACCGTTGTCTACAGCGCCGAAGGGTGGGGCATCAGCATCGACCTCTATGCCGAAGCTTCCGCCAAACCCTATGCTTTCCCCGAAGGAACCTATACCGCCTATACGCCCGAAAGCGACGAAGAGGCACTTCCTTCCATGACTTTCGACGCCCGCTACACCTATGCCCGCTACTATCCGCAAGCCGGCAGCGATTTCACCGGCTATGCCCTGACGAGCGACATAGAAGTCTCTAAGAGCGGTGACGACTACACCATCAAGACCTCCACTACACGCAACGGCCAGGCCTACAACCTTACCTTCAAGGGCAAGATAACCTTCACGAGCACCGTCACCGAAAGCGGCAGCCTGCCTGCCATCGGCAAGGACATCGTGGTGGACCAGTTTACCGGCGGCGCCGCCTTCTACCAAGGCAACCTCTTCCAGGGCAACACTGGCAACATGGAAATCAACCTCTACACCACCACCTTCGACTCAGAAACGGGCGCTACCACCGCTCCCGGCTATGTGGTGAAGCTTTCCCTCTTCAACACCCTCTTCGGCGATAGCAAAGCCGCACGCGTGAAAGCCGGCACGTATACCCCCAGCTTTAAATTCACCAAGAATACCTTCCTCCCCGGAACCGATGTCAACTATATGGGCATTTCCATGATTCTCGGTTCTTACGCACAGGAGCGTGACGCCAACGGAAACCTTCGCTACGCACGCATTACTGACGGAACGTGTGTGGTGGAAGAAAACGAAGACGGCACCTACACCGTGAACGTGGACATGCTCACCGCCGACGGCTACACCGTGAAGGGAACTTACGTAGGCACCTTCCCCGTGACCGACCAATCGTCCGACACGCCCAAGTCGCATCTCTCCACGCTTCAAGAGGATCACGAACTCGACCTTGCCCAAATAACCAAGGCGCGCTGCTGGAAACTCGCCGACATAGAGGGCGACAGTCATTCTCCTTGGGGACAGTATGTAGTGGATATAGGTTCCCGTTCTGGTCTCGACCAAGTGGTAGTAGACAACGGCGGCGACATCTTCCGTATGCATTTCATCGGCGATGCCAGCGGTTCGGCCATGATGCCAGAAGGCACTTATGAAGTGATGGAAGACCATTGGGAACAAAACTACCAGCCGATGCGTCTCGTGCCCGGTTATATGTGGGACGGCGAATACACCTCCACCTTCTATCTCCACTTCATTCCCGGCCGTTACCTTGTGATGGATGGTTATGCTCCTGCCGCCGAAGGCCACATCAGTGCCAAGCACAATGCCGACGACACCTACACCTTCGTGGTTGACGTGATTGACGACGCCGGTTTCCGCATCACCGGAAAATGGACCGGTCCCGTAGAACTGCAAGGCGACACGCGAGGAATTGCCGAAGCCAACGGCGGAGCCGCTCCCGAATTCACCTTCCTCGGCCGCCACACCATTGTGCTCGGAACGCCCGCTACGAACATCAGCGTGTATTCTGCCAACGGAACGCTCGTGCGCAGCGTGGCAGGAACAAACCAGGTTAGCCTCGCCGGCATGCCCCACGGCGTATACTTCGTAAAGGCACAGGGCAAGCAGGCCGTAAAGGTAGCTTTGTAACCTCTTTGTATTGTAAAAAATAACTTGCGCCGAATCGGCAAACGCAAGATACGGCGCAAGTTATTTCCCCATAATCTCTTCTCAATCCAATCCCAAACACCGATTCACATTATGAAGAAACTCTACTCCATACTCTCCCTCGCGCTTCTAACCGCCCTTCCCGCCGTAGCGCAGGACGTGGTGACCATACATTTCAAGGACGGCACTATGCGCCAGTATCCCGTGGCCGACTTGGTGGAAATGAATTTCAGCAGCGACGCGCTCAGCAAGCAGGTGCTGGTCAACAATGTGCTTAAGGACATTACCAAGGTGGAAGAAGTGAGCAGTCCTTTCGATGCCAGCCAGCTCACCTATAAGATATATGCCGAGACGGCATCTTCCGTAACCCCCGTAACGCTTACCCTCACCATCCCCGCTTCGCAACTCAACAAGAGCGTGACTCTTGAGAATAATGCCGACATCGCCCTTACGTCTGTCGACGTGGAGAACCTTGACGGCCTTAAGGGCACGCTGAAGGTATCCAAAGACAAATTGGGAAGCACCCTCACCATAGCGCTTCAGGCTGAGGCCGGCACCAACTCCATAGAAGCTGCCTATCAGGGCGCCTACACGAAAGTGTACGACACCGAAAATGCCTACTCCTTCACTCCTTATCATAAAGACGTGGAAGACGGAACAATCAGCAACGTGTTTCGTTTCGACGCTGCCGAAGGAACCTATTCGCAGTTTGCTTTCGGTTCGCTCGAAACCTCAACGTCCGACGGTCTCCTTAGCGGAAACTACGCCGTCATCCTTCAACTCAGTTCTTCCATGACGCAGAGCGGCGGAACGCTCAATCTCAAGACCGACGTAGATCAATACAAACTCCGTTTCATCGACTTCACCGACAAGGTGTCCTACGAAGCCGATGCCTACACCGAAGGCACGCTTACCTTCGTGCCCTTGGCAAATGGTAAGATTGCCTTAAAGATAGATGCCACCTTCGCCAACGGCGTGGCAATAAAAGCCGAATATAGCGGCGAGACGAAAGAGAGCGAAACGTTTGAAACCCTCATTCCCAAGGCACAGGCAGAAAACGGTGTACGCATCTACGAGTCCGACGGAACTACCGTCAACCTGGACCAGAAAATCACTTCGCTCCAAGTTCGCGAGAAGACTTCTAAGGGCGAACAGTGGCTTTGGTTCTACTTCCTGCCTGAAGGGACGACCTCGCCCAACGACCAACAACTTGTGCCCCTTGTCAAGGTAAACAAGAAACTCATAGGCCAAGGCGAAGTGGACCTTACAAGCGCTGATGCCAACACGTGGTACGTTTCTTACAAAGACATTCAGATGCAGAGCAAGGATAACGACTACGTGCAAACTCCCACCACCTCCGGCACGCTCTCCGTGGATCAGGATGGCGACGACTACGTAATCTCCCTCAAGCTCAGCAACTACTACGACAATCCTTGGAATCATGGCGAGACGAAAGGCGACGGCCGCGTGCTGATTATTCAGTATAGCGGCGCAGGCTCGGCCTATAGCGGATATTAATGACGGAAAGTTTCCCGCCCCCGTAAGAAAGGGACGGGAAACTTTTCTAACGTAAAAAGAAAACTCTCCTCAGCAAACAACATGAAACACATACTCTTTACGGCACTTCTTCTTGCCGCTTCCTCAGCATCAGCCCAGAAATTGGCGCCCTCGCTTCAGACCTTTATGGCCGAAAACACTGCGCGCGGAAGTCGTGCCGCTGCAGCCGATACGCTCAACGCTTACCTTACCGTGACGTCGGCAGACGAAGCGCTCGCCGAATTGGAAAAACTCGGCATTCAAGCCAAAGTGCATACCGACAAACTCCTTACAGCACAAATCCATGCAGCCGACGTGGAAGGCATCAGCAAGATATCCTCAATCCGTTACGTGCAACTTGCCACCGAGGCACACCAGGTGATGGACAAGGCACGCGCTGCCAGCAATGCCGACCTGGCGCACCGCGACGACAATCCTCTTGCGCAAGCCTATAAAGGCAAGGGCGTGATTGTGGGCGTTGTGGACGGCGGATTTGAGTACGGCCATGTGGACTATCTCGCTCCCGACGGACGCTTCCGCATACTTCGTGTGTGGGACCAGTCGTCCACGTCAATGTTTGGCGAAACTCCCGAAGGCTACGGCTACGGAAAGGAATTTACCACCGAAAGCGAGATACGCCAAGCGCGCTACGACCGTACGGATACGTTCCACGGCGGTCACGTGGCAGGCATCGCAGCTGGCGGCGACATGTCAACTCCTTACTATGGCGTGGCTCCCGAAGCCGACCTCGTGTTTGTAGCCTACAAGTCAAACACGGCACAGATTATCGATGGCGTACGCTACATTTCCGACTATGCGAAAAGTCTCGGCCGCCCCTGCGTGATAAATGTAAGTCTTGGTAGCCATCTCGGACCGCACGACGGCACTTCCGTCAACGATCAGGCCCTTAGCGCCGTGGCAAAAGACGGAACCATCGTTGTGGGCGCTTGCGGCAACGAAGGCGACATAGCCCTTCATGCCCGTAAGGTGCTCGAGAGCGAAACTGACCAACTGAAGACCTCCGTGCAGTTCTCTTCCTCTTCTTCCACAAAGCGGGCCAACATCGACATTTGGGGCACGAAAGGAAAAACCATGCGTGTGCGTGGCGTGGTCTTCGATGCCCGAAAAGGTTCCGTGATAGCTTCAACCGACGAAGTATCTACCGACAATCCTACGGAAGAAGCGCAGCAAACGCAGTTCCAGACCTCGGCGTGCGGTATGGAAGGCTACATCCAACTCTCTTCGGCCGTAGACCCCAACAACGGCCGTCCCAACGTGGTGATGCGCGCTTCCGTGACCAACCTTTCCGCCAATCGCATCGTGGGACTCATCGTTACGGGCGATGCCGGAACGGAAGTGAACATGTGGAACACGCAGTATCAAGCCTTCAAGGGAACGTTGCCCGGATGGACAAACGGCGATACCGACTACACCGTGGGTGAGATAGGCGGAACGTCGGACGACGTAATCTCCGTAGGATGTTACCAAACGCGCGACACCTACACCGACGTCTCCGGCAACGTCTATCCTGACGCTTCGCAGCGTTTCGACATTGCCATGGGCGACATAACCCCCTTCTCCAGCAAAGGACCGACCCTCGACGGCCGAATGAAGCCCGATGTGGTAGCTCCCGGATGGATTGTGGTTTCGGCGCAAAGCAAGTACTACTCCAGCTTCGCCTCCTCCTACGCCGTGACGAGCACCACGAAGGACGGTGAAACCTTTTACTACGACGGCAATGGCGGCACGTCAATGTCTTCGCCCTACGTGGCAGGAAGCGTTGCGCTGTGGCTTGAAGCCTGCCCCACGCTCACCACTGCCGACGTGCGCGACATCATCAAGCAAACTTCCGTTGCCTATCCCGAAAGCTCCAACTACGACAAGAACACGCAGGGCTATGGAAAGATTGACACCTACGCCGGTCTTGCCGCCGCCCACCAAAAAGTGTCCGGCATAGCCCGCATTCCCGGAAGCGACCTCGAAGCCCGCGTGCAGGCCGATGCGCTGTCGGGGAAAATACGCCTCACCTTCCGTCAGGACCAAGGCGCAGCCCGTGTGGCACTCTTTAATGCCAACGGCATGTGTGTGCACACGGCAAACACTCCCTCCACGGCTCCCGGAGAAACGCTTGACTTGCAGACGACGCCCCTCGTGCCAGGCGTTTACATGGTGCGTGTGACAAGTTCTGCCGCCGTGCCCCAAATGCTGAAAGTGCTGGTGAAATAGATTGTGAGTTTAGTAATATGTAAAAAATAACTTGAGCAGTTTTTGATTAGATAAATGTGCCAACGGCGGGCTGAAAGCCCAACCTGCGCCTAGCCCAGGGCAACGCCCTGGGTAACA